>CAIYDQ010000274.1 GCA_903925075.1 uncultured Geobacter sp. | reverse complement strand
GGCGCCGGACGGCGGCAAAAACGCCGCCCATGGGGGCGACGCCGCAGTGACCGACGGTCGGGCGCAGGGGGCGCTGCCCGCCTTGCGGGCGTTTGCGATGACATCTTCCAGCGCCCGAGCAGCCGGCAAATAGGACCGATTACGCTCTCTTTGCGGAGAAAAATTTTTTGCCGCTAGCGGTTGCGGGCCAACGACTCCATGGTGACCTCATCCAGGTTGCGGTTGCGGGCCAGCGACTCGATGGTGACGTCGTCCAGTATGTGCACCACCTCCGTTTGCACCTGCTTCCAGACCGCGTGCGCCCGGCAGGGCTCTCCTCCCCTCTCGCAGGCGCTGCCGAGCAGGCAGCGATTGGGAACGATCGGCCCCTCCACCGCCTCGACCACTTCTCGTAGCGTGATTACCGAAGCCGGCCGCGCCAGCACAAAGCCGCCGCCCGTGCCGCGTGCCGAGGTAACCAGGCCCAGTTTGGCGAAACTTTGGAAAATCTTAGCCAGAAACGACTGCGGCACCTCCGCCGCAGCGGCTATCTCGCTGATCAAAGAAACCCTCCCCGGCGGCTGCTGGGCGAGGTAAATAATGCCACGAATCGCGTACTCTCCCTTGCGGGTCAATTCCATCATAGGACACCTTTAGGACCAATTTTATCTCCTTATAGCGGAGAGCGCGTCCGATGTCAAGCATAAAGTGCCGTATACAGGAGCCTATCCGGCCGCTGCGGGGATTTGGCGGCTGCCTGAGCCGGCGAGGCGACTTTAGGGACGAAAAAGAGTGAGTGGACAAAAACAGGGGCCGCAAGGCGCGGTCCCCGTTTTAGCTAGTGGACGAAACGATGAGCCATCAGCCGAGCAGGTTGTTGAAATTTCTCGCCCTGTTGGCCAGGATGGTCGAATCTAGCACCTCGCCGCAGCAGGTGCACTTCCAAGCGTCGAAAGACCGGACGAAGTCGTAGTATTTCTCGGCGAACATTCTACCTTTGCATTTTGGGCATTTCATGAACTGACCTCCCCACCAAAACAACGATTGAAAACCTTCATGGAAGCAGTTCAATTCACCTTGCATGCCAAAAAGTAGATCTTAAGTGAATTGTAATGAGCCAGCCGAGGGCGAGGTGCGCTAACCGACTGAAGGGACAGCCGCTTAGGGGATAATTAGAAATACCTCCTGATAGTTTCGATTTTCCCCGGCCCGATCCCCGGCACCCGCAGCAGGCCGTCCAGGGTGCCGAAAGCGCCATATTTTCGACGGTCGGCGGCTATCCTGGCGCTGAGGACGGGTCCGATCCCCGGCAATAACGACCAATCATCGTCCCCGAGTCGATCCGGATCCAGAGGTATGCCCACCAGCATCCGCTCCTTGACCCCCATGCCAACTACCGAGAATACCGCAGGCTCGCTGCCGTGCAGCGAGAGTGTTACCACATCGCCGGAAGAAAGTGGCGCTGCCGGCGCCCCGCCGGCGGCAAAAATCAGGCGCGCGCCCGGCAGCGTCATTTTTATGGCGGTCTGCGCCGATACCCCGTTGGCAAAACGATACAGGCCCGGTCGGGGGAACTCTCCGGCCAGGCGCACGACGATCCCTTTGCCGTCGTTCCCGGCACGCGAAAAGGCCGCGCCCCCCGATGACGGATGGGGTGCGCGGCCTTTAAGGTAAAGCGACAATGAGAGCAGCAGAGCCAGTGCGCAGAGAGCGAGTCGGCTGCTGCGCGGCATCACCTTTTCGGCGACCCGGCCTCATCCTCCTTGTGGAGCTTGTATTCGAGGGCGTCGATCAGCGCCTGATAGGAGGCTTCGATGACGTTCGAGGAGACGCCTACCGTCCCCCAGCGCCCTTCCTTGTCGCCGGACTCGATCAAGACCCGGATCGAGGAGGCGGTTCCCTGGCCGGCGGGGAGCACCCGCACCTTGTAGTCGTGCAACTTCACTTCCTTGAGCTTCGGATAGAACTTCTCCAGAGCCTTCCTGAGGGCGTTGTCCAGCGCGTTGACCGGGCCGGAACCCTCGGCCGCGGTGTGCTCGATCTTGCCGCTGACCTTCACCTTGATGGTCGCCTCGGAGATGGGCTGCTCGTCCTCGTGGCGTTTCTCGTCGATCACCCTGAAGCCGATCACCGAGAAGAATTTGCGATGGGTGCCGAGCGCGCGCTTCATGAGCAACTCGAAAGAGGCCTCCGCCCCCTCGAACTGGTAGCCCCGGTTTTCCATCTGCTTGATGTCTTCCAGGATCTCCAGGGTGACCGGGTCCTTGCTGTCCAGGTTGATGTCGAACTCGGTCGCCTTGGCGAGGATGTTGGCCCGCCCCGACAGGTCGGAGATCAGCACCCGGGTGCTGTTGCCGACCAGCTCCGGCCTCATGTGCTCGTAGGTCTCGGGGTGGCGCTGAATCGCGGAGACGTGCACCCCACCCTTGTGGGCGAAGGCGGAATTGCCGACGTAGGGTTGGTGCTTGTTGGGGGCGAGGTTGGCCAGCTCGAAGACGAAGCGGGAAAGCTCCCGCAACTGCCTCATCTGGGCGTCGCTCATGCAGTCGAGCCCCATCTTCGCCTTCAGCGCCGGGATGATGGAACAGAGGTTGGCGTTGCCGCAGCGCTCGCCGAAGCCGTTGATGGTCCCCTGCACGTGCACGATGCCGTGCTCGACCGCCATGATGGTGTTGGCGACCGCGCATTCGCCGTCGTTGTGGGTATGGATGCCCAGCGGCGTGGCCACCGCCTTTTTCACCTCGCCCAGGATGCGCGCCATTTCGAAGGGCATGGTGCCGCCGTTCGTGTCGCACAGGATGATGCAGTCGGCCCCCGCCTGCTGCGCCGCCTTGAGCGTCTTGATGGCGTATTCGGGGTTGGCCTTGTAGCCGTCGAAGAAGTGCTCGGCGTCGTAGAAGACCTCGGGCATACGCGACTTCAGGTACTCCAGGGAGTCGAAGATCATCTCCAGGTTTTCTTCCAGCGGTATGCGCAGGGCCTCGTGAACCTGAAAGTCCCAGCTCTTGCCGAAGATGGTGACGGCGTCGGCTTCCGACTGCAGCAGGGTGCGGATGTTCTGGTCCTTGTCCGGGGTGATCTTGGCGCGCCGGGTCGAGCCGAAGGCGGCGATCTTGGCGTGCGAGAGCTTCTCCTTCTTGATGTCCTTGAAGAAGCTCACGTCCTTGGGATTGCTGCCGGGCCATCCCCCCTCGATGTAGTGCATGCCGCTTTCGTCCAGCTTGTGGGCGATGCGGATCTTGTCCTCGACCAGGAAAGAGATATCCTCCGCCTGCGTCCCGTCCCTAAGCGTCGTGTCGTAAAGTTTTATCAGGCTCATGTCCCCACCTTTAGATGCCGTTTACTTCTCCACGCCCGAGAGGCCGAAGGCGTCGTGCAAGACCCTGACGGCAAGCTCGGTGTACTTGGCGTCGACCACCACGGAGATCTTGATCTCGGAGGTGGAAATCATCTGGATGTTGATCCCTTCCGCGGCCAACGTCTTGAACATGGTGGTGGCGACCCCGGCGTGGCTCCTCATGCCCAGGCCGACGATGGACACCTTGCTGACGTTCTCGTCCGAGAGCACGTCCTTGGCGGAAATGGCCTCGGCGGTCTCCTTGGTGATGGCGAGGGCCTTCTTGAAATCGGCCTGGGGCACGGTGAAGGTGAAATCGGTGAAGCCGGCTTCGCTCACGTTCTGCACGATCATGTCGACCGAGATATTGGCGTCGGAGAGCGGCGAGAGGATCTGAGCCGCGATACCCGGCTTGTCCGGCACCTGCATGACGGCGATTTTCACTTCATCCTTTGCGTAGGCGATACCGGAGACGAGCACTGCTTCCATTTCTTTATCCTCCTTGGTAACCATGGTTCCGAGATTTTCGTTGAAGCTTGAGCGGACGTGCACGTCCACGTTGTATTTTTTGGCGAATTCGACCGAACGGATCTGCAGCACCTTGGCGCCCAGGCTGGCGAGTTCCAGCATCTCCTCGTAGGAGATACGCTCGATCTTCTTGGCGTCCTTGCAAAGGTTGGGGTCCGTGGTGTAGACGCCGTCCACGTCGGTGTAAATCTCGCAGACGTCCGCGGTGAGCGCCGCGGCCAACGCCACGGCCGAAGTGTCAGAGCCGCCGCGCCCGAGGGTGGTGACGTTTCCCGCGGCGTCCACCCCCTGAAAACCGGCGACGATCAGAATGGTCCCTTCCTTCAGGTCGCCGCGCATCTTGACGTCGTCGATCTCCTCGATGCGCGCCTTGCTGAAGGCGTTGTCGGTGAGGATCGGCACCTGAAAGCCCAGATAGGACTTGGCCTTGTATCCCATCGACTTCAGGCACATGGCCAGCAGCGCGATCGAGACCTGCTCCCCTGCAGCGACCAGCACGTCGTATTCCCGGGTGTCCGGGAATTCGCATACCTCGTTGGCGAGAGCCACCAGTTTGTTCGTCTCGCCGGACATGGCGGAAACCACCACCACCATGTCGTTGCCCGCGTCGTAGGTCTTGGCCACCCGCTTGGCAACGTTGCGTATCCGCTCGACGGATCCCATCGAGGTACCGCCGTATTTTTGGACCACCAAAGCCATGTCAGTCCTCCTTGCACTGTTAGTCCGCCGATCGAGCATGCACGCCGGCGGTGGAACACCTTTAATAACAAGAATATATCGGTGGGTCAAAACATTTTTTAGTCCAGAGGCGACAAATGAGAGGGAAATTCGGCGGGGGGCGGTCTGCGCGGGCCGTAGGACGGAGGTAAAACCCGTTC
>CAIYDQ010000273.1 GCA_903925075.1 uncultured Geobacter sp. | reverse complement strand
TCGCTTCATAATTCACCTGCCGAGTGAGATTTTTATGAGAGGCAAAGTAGCATATTTAGCGTATAAAATCAACATGTTACATGCTGAATAAGAAATTTTGTGAATCTGGTGTCACGGATTCAGGGATAAGCCAGTCATCCACGCCAAGATCGGGACCCGCGTAATTCAGCAGCAGCGGGGTGTCCACCGGCCAGCGGCCCAGTTCTTCTCTGCTGCGAGTGAAGGTGAAGTAGGTAAAAAGCTTGTCGCCGGCCGTAAGACCAAGCGCCGCAAGCGGAACCCGCGCCTCCGCGATCCGGCCGATGCTGTACTGGCCAAAGGCCCCGCTCGGAGTCCAACCCGAGCCCCCCTTCACCTGCAGTTGGGCTTCGCTGGCGCTAAGCTGCATGTCGAGCCGGAACTCCTTGCCGTGGATCAGATGCAAGGAGAGACAGTCCTCCTGCCGGAAGATCTTTTCCAACGACTGCACCCCGTCGATGCGGAAGTAGAAGAAGTTCTTGTCAAAGCCGTAAAAGAAGGACTGCAACAGGCTCTCGGCGGCGTGCATGGTCGAGGACTGCTTGGTCAGGTCGTACAGCCCCGCCGCCAGCCATTCGAAATAGTCGGTAACGGCCCCCGTTATGTCCGGCGTTATCAGGGCCGCGGGTTCGCGCACCAAGCCGGCCGGCAACTGCTTCTTGATCGGTTCGTACAGCTCGCCCGGCACCTCGGCGCCCAACAACCGGTAAACGTTCATCAGGTGGCGGCGAAACAGCAGGTCGAAACTGCCGGCATGGGGGGAGAAGTGGTCATCGCCGTACCACCAAAACCAGTCGCTTCCCTCCGCCGCGTACAGGGACTTGCAGACCAGCTCCGCCGCCTGGTCGTCGCCCTCCTCGCTGCCGCCCCCCTCGCCGCCGCTCTCGTTGCCGGCCAGGAGCGCCGCCACGGCCGGGGATTTTTCCACCGCCATGGCGCGGGCGCGGGCCAGATACTCCCAGCCCAAGTTCTCCTCGGGATGCCCGATCCAGATGCCGTAGTTGGCATTGATCCAGGAACCGGGATGAATCCGCCCCAAGGCGCGGCGCTCCGGGACGAACCGCAGCACCTCGGAGAAAGTGGCCGGCGCCAGACCGGGAGTATCGTCCAGCGCGGCGTAGAGCTTGGAGAGAAACGGCAGGCCGTTGTCCTGGTAGTACTCCCAGGCGTTCTCGCCGTCCATGATGATCGAGACCGCGCCGCCGCCACGGGCGTGCTGCCGCAGCTCCTTCAGTCTGCCGATGAAGTCGGCCACCGCCCGCTCGGCTTCCCACTCGCCGTAGGTGAAGCCGATCAGGTCGGAGAGCACGTGGTCCCGGAAAAAAAGCGCGATCTCGCGCCCCTGCTGCTGGAAGCCGTAGGGGCGGTACAAGGCCTCGCGCTCCCGGCCCAGGCCGCCGGCCAGGGAATGCGAGAGCACCCACTCGTCGGAGGCGGACCAACTAAGCCCGTGGTCGGCCATGATGGCGAGCGCCTGGCCGCTGATCGCCCCCTCCGAGGGCCACATCCCTTGCGGGGCGAAGCCGAAAATCTTCCGGAAGCAGTCGACCCCGCGCGCCACTTGGCTAGCCGCGTCTTCCGGGTGCTGGAAAGACACGCCCGGCAGGCTCACCTTGGGCATGGCGATCCGGGCTGACCTGGTGTCGCACAAAAGCGGCAGAATCGGGTGAAAGTAGGGGCTGACGGAGAGCTCCGCCTTCCCCTCTTCGTGCAGCTTGCGGTACAACGGGATGATCTCGCCGATCAGCTCCCGCTGAGTCTCGAAGAGGAGCAGCTTGTCGGCGGCGTTGAAGTTCTTGCCTTTGTCGAGCAGCTGTCTGAAGGCGGGAAAGCTGCGCCGGGCAGCCTCGCCGGTCCAGGAGAGGTAGAACCAGACCTGCAGATCGAGCAGGTCCTGGTCGTTCAGGGAGCGCAGCCGCTCCGGGGTCGCCTTGGCCGCGCCGTCGCCGGCCAGGCAGTAGAGCTCCAGGTAGCGCTTGTTGGGCTCGATCATGCGCTTGCGGTTGGCGGAGAAAAAATTCTCCAGCACGAAAAGCTTGTCCTCTTCCCCCATGTCCGCCGGCGCCATGCGCGCCCGCACCAGGAACGGATCGACCGCGGTGCCGGCCGCGTACTCCAGGATCTGCTCCAAAAGGGAGGGAACCAGATTGAAGACCACCTTGGCGCCGGGCGTGGCGTCGACGATGGCCGGCATGTCGTAGTAGTCCTTGACGGCATGCAGGTAGGTCCAAGGGAGGATGTACTCTCCCTGGACCGGGTCCTTGTAAAAGGGCTGGTGCATGTGCCACAGAAAGCTGACGTAGAGCGGTTCGTTCATGGCAAACCTCAGTTGGGCGGCCGGGGGAAAGCCGCCGGCCCCGGCGCTTCCGGGCTCGCCTATCGGCTACTGCGGCAGCTCCTTCTTCCACCTGTCCACCTTCTGCATGTAGTCGTCCAGCAGTTTCTGGGCCGTCTTCGGCTCCTTGGCTTCGGCGACCACGTGGATCACCGGCTGGTACTGGTCGGGGAGCACCAGGACCCAGTCCTGCCCGAAGGCGACCTTGATGCCGTCGATGAAGCTGGCATCGTTCTCCAGGCTGTCCTCGCTCATCTTGCGCATGACCCCCCCCTTCTTCTCCCAGACGCAGGGGACCCGCCCCTGCAGGAAGGTGCGCCGCGGCACCTCGTCCAGCACCCGGGAAAGGGGCATGCCGACCGAGGCCGACAGCTCGATGGTCTTGGCTATGGTGAACATGCCGTCGAAGGCGGCTTGGAACCTGGGAAAGGCGAAGCGCCCCCCCATGGAGCCGGCCATCACCACCTCGGGGGAGATGGCGGCCTCGATCATGGAGCGCTCGGCGCTCTTGGTGCGGCGCACCGAGCAGCCGCTTTCGGCGGCCAGTTGCTCGATCACCGAGGGCGCCGAGACCGGCACCGCGAAGGCGCCCCTGGCGCCGCTTCTCAGCATGAGCGCCGTCATCAGCGGCAGCGACTCCGCGTGCGGGTAGACCTTGCCGGTCTCGTCCACCAGCACCACCTCTTCCGCGGTCGGGTCCAGCCAGAAGCCGGCGCGGGCCTCCAGGGTGACCACGATCTTGGAGAGCTGCTGCAGGCTGTTGGGCCTCTCGTCGACGCTCTTCGCGCCCCGCTGTTCGTCCAGATAGGTGTTGAGCCCGATCACCTCGCACCCCAGGTCGGTCAGGATCTGCGGCAGGATCTGCCCGGCCGCCGAGTGGTTGAAGTCGACCACCACCTTGGCGGAGTCGGCGCGCATCAACTGCTGGTCCAGCCCCCGGAAGAAGCCCTCCCGGTAGAAGTCGATCACCTGCGGCAGCTCGGTGATACCGCCGGGCTCGGTGTGGTGGGCGCGCCGGAAATTTTCCTTGTAGAAGATCCGCTCCACGTTCTTCCCCATGGAACTGGAGAAGTCGAGGCCGTCGGCGTCGAGAAAGACGATCTCGGTGGAGGCCGGGTCCTCCATCGACTGGCGGAAGTGCACCCCCCCCACCTCGCCGAAGGTGCGCAGCTTGTAGCGCAGGACCGGCAGCGACACCATCCGGATGTCCCGCACGTTGACCCCGGCGGAGAGTATCCCCCCCAGGAAGCTCCTTTTCAGCATGCGCGAGGAGAGGGTGGGATCGCGGCCGACCAGCACGTGGCTTCCCTTGGGGAGCGAGGTGCCGTAGGCGCAGCCGAGCTTCGCCACGAACTCAGGGGTGAGCTCGATGTTGGTGAGCCCTTTGATCATCTCCCCCTCGAAGAGCGACTTCTTCCAGCGCTCGCCCCAGATCAGGTTGCCGGTCACGGTGGAGCCCGCCTCGATCACCTTGCGGGGCCAGATCTTCACGTCCCGCTTGATGTAGCTCTCCTCGCCGATCGAGGTGTCCTCGGCGACCACTCCCCCCTCCTCCATCACCGTCCCCTGCCCGACGCTGACGTTGGAGCAGATCACACAGTCGTTGATCTTGGCCCCCTTCTTGATGTAGACGTTGTCCCAGATCACGCAGCGCGACAGCTTCACCCCCGGTTCCACGGTGCAGTTCCTGCCGATCACCGTGTCCTTGATCTGGGCGCCGGCCTTGACCTGGGAGTTGTCGCCCACCACCACGGTCCCCTCCATCAGCGTCCCTTCGCCGATGCGCACGTCGAGGCCGATGCGCAGGTCCTTGCCGACCAGATCCTTCTTGGGCTCGTCGATCTTCACGTTCACCTTCCCCTTCAGGATGTCGTGGTGGGCCTCCCGGTAGGAATCGGTGTTGCCGATGTCCCGCCAGTACCCCTTCACCGGATAGCCGAAGAGCTGCGATTTCTTTTTCAAAAGGAGCGGGAACAGGTCTTGGGAGAAGTCGAAGTTCTCCCCTTCCGGGATGTATTTGAAGATTTCCGGCTCCAGGACGTAGATGCCGGTGTTGATGGTGTCGGAGATCACCTCGCCCCAGCCGGGCTTCTCCAGGAACTGGGTGATGCGCTTCTCCTTGTCGGTGATCACCACGCCGAACTGCAGCGGGTCCTTGACCGAGGTCAGCGTGATGGTGGCCAGGGCCTTGCTTTTCTCGTGGAAGTCGAGCACCTTTTGCAGGTTGAAATCGGTCAACAGGTCGCCGCTGATGATCAGGAAGCGCTCGTCCAGGTACTTTTCGGCGCACTTCACCGCCCCCGCGGTCCCCATGTCCTCAAGCGGCGTTACGTAGGTGATCCGGACCCCGAGATCGGCGCCGTCGCGGAAGAAATTCTTGATCATGCTCGGCTGATGGTACAAGAGCATCACCAGGTCGGTGATCTGATACTTCTTCAGGAGTTCCACGATGTGCAGCATGATGGGACGGTTCATGAGCGGAACCATCGGCTTGGGGAGGTTGCAGGTGAGCGGTTGCATGCGGGTGCCGAAGCCACCCGCCATAATGACAGCTTTCATAGGTTAGCCCTCCGGATGGAATAACAGGTGGATGGAATAACAGATTAACGACAAGCTAAGATTAACGACGGCTCGCTTCGGTGTCCTCAACTTAGTCGCTTCGGTGTCCTTAACTTAACGACAGGCTCGCTTTTTCCTTAAACCTTGATCTGCTTCTTGGCCAAAACCCGCTTGATCTCGTCCTTCAACTCCTGCATGTCGCTGGACTTCACCACGTAGCCGTCCGCAAGCCAGGCGGAGAAATCGTCCTTGTAGCAGGAAAAGGCCGTGCACAGGATGACCGGCAGGCCGTGGCGGTCCTTGACGATGCGCTGCAACAGCTCGATGCCGCTTTCATTCTTGAGCTTGATGTCCAGCACCACCAGATCGAAGGAGCTCCCCTCCAGTTTTTCCACCGCTTCCAGCGCCGAGGAGGCGGTCACCACCTCGTAACCCTCGTCGCTCAGTTCCTGGGCATAAAGCAGGCGGATATTCGCCTCGTCGTCGACAATCAAAAGCTTTGCCATATCAAAGATTCTCCTTTCGTGTCAAAAGCCTGATGCTATAAACGTTGCCGCCGCCGGCGCGGCCGACGATGGAGAGCGAGTTCCCCTGCCGCTCCAGGATGGTCTTGCAAAGCGAGAGCCCCACCCCCGCCCCCATCTCCTGGGTCTGGAAGAAGGGCGCGGTCAGCGCCTCCTGAGCCTTCTCGCTCAGCGAGTTGCCGCTGTCGCTGATGCGCAACAGCACGCCGTCGCCGTCCAAAAGGCTCTCAACCCGCAGCTCCCCTCCCTGTTCCATGCTGGCGAGCGCCGTGGAGATGATGGTCTTGAGGCAGTAACTTATCTGCTTGTAGTCGATGCGGACCATGGGGAGTTCCGGCGAGAGCTCCGACAGGCAGATCGTGCCCGACTGCTCCAGGGTTCCGGCCAGATCCACCAGCGAGGTGGTGATCAGCTCGTTCAAGTCCCAAAAGTCCATCACCGGGAAAAGCGATTCCGAGTAGTCCAGCACCTCGCTCAGCACGTCCTCCAACTGGCGGGTCTCCCTGACGATGGATTCCAGGTAGCTCCGTTTCTCGTCGTTCTCGGCGCTCCCCTTCAGGAGGGTGCGGGCGAAGCCGCCGATCACCATGAGCGGGTTCCTGATGGAATGGGCGATGCTGGAGGTGATCTTCCCCACCAGCGCCATCTTTTCCATCTTGGCGATCAGTTCCTGCTGTTCGCGCAGCTTCAGGTTGGCGGCCTTCTGCTTGGCGACCTCCTCCTGCAACCGCTCGTAGAGGGAGGCGCGCTCCAGGGCGAAGGCGACCGGAAAGGCGAAGGTTTCCAGGGACTGCATGTCCTGCAAGGTGATCGGCTTGTGGGTGATGCAGTTGTCGGCGATGATCACGCCGATGCGTCGGTTGCGGGAGATGAGCGGCATGACCAGGAAGCAGTCGACCCCCAGGATGCGGGCCAGGCCGCGGTCCAGATCCGGGTTGTTGAGCGCGTTCTCCACCAGGATCGGTTTCTTGCCGTGCAGCGCCCGGTTGAAGATGTGCCCGTGGTCGGCCAGCGGCACGGTGAGCTGTCCCAGGATGTCGTGGAACTTCTCCTTCTCGGAGTTGAGCCCGGTTTTCTGGAAGTTCTTGGCCAGCTCCTTCAGGGTGAAGTTCCTGCGGCCGATGTCGTCCCAGGTACGCCACGCCTCCTCGTAATCCTTGGGTCCCACCCCCAGATAACCCCTGATGTTGCGCCTCTCCTTGTCCGTCATCAGCAACAGGGCGCGGTTCATCCCGAAACCCTTGCCCGCCGTGATCGCCGTCATGGCGATGGAGAGCACCTCGTCGAGATCGATGGAGGTCTGCAGCACCAGGCTGACCTCGCGCAAGAACTTGATCTCGCTGGTCCTGCTGTTCAGAAAGCCCAGCATCGACCCCATCTGAGCCTTCTGCTCCAGGTACTCGGTGAGTATAAAGGGGAGCACATCGGCAAGCGGATCGCCCGCACCCTTCAACCGGGTCAGGTCGTTCTTAAAGCGAGGACACTCGATGCATTTCTCCACCACGCGGCGGCGCTGAGAGCCGTAGAGATCCTCCTCTCCCTCGCCGATATAGGGGCACTCCTCGGGCGCGATCTCATCTCTGCTCCAACAGCATTCCCAATCCAAGCTACCTCCAAAAAAACCGCTTCATGATCTGGACAGGTAGAAACGGCGAAATTATAGCAGCCTGACCCGTTATATCAAGACGATTCTTCGTTTTCGGCTAAAAATGTTAATTAATATTCAGATTCAAAGGCTTGCGCGTCGTCAAGTGACGGCGCGCTTGCCTTTTGGGTTGTCGCACGGGATAAATTGCAGGGGAAGCCGGCTCCGGGGAAGGTGACAAGCGGAAGTCCCCAGCTAGTCGGGAAATTCGCCTGCCGGTCGACTCGCTTGGCCTGAAGCGGGAGGCGCGATGGCGAGGGGCGGCGCAAAAGGTCGAACGCGAAGCGGACTAAAGGCACCCGCTTACAGGGTTGGAAGATTAAGATTAGCAGCCAGGGCGGTTCGGCGCGGGCCGAAACGGCGCGCAGCAGTCGCCGCTTCACGCCGCTTTAGCTTCACGCCGCTCCTGCTGCTCCCCGCTACCTTCCCGCCACCGCCCTCAGTCGCTCCATGTTCAGCACGGTCACCTTGTTGCCGTCCACTTCGATGACCTCTTCGTCCTTGAGCTTTTTGAAGGTGCGGGACAGGGTCTCGCTGACGGTGCCAAGCCGAGAGGCCAACTCTCCCTTGCGCATGTCGAGTTCCAGATAGGTCCGGCCCTGATAGCTGGTGCTTTTGCGATCCGCCAGGTCGAGCAGATAGGAGGCCAGCCGCGACGGTGCGTCGGCGAAGGAAAGCTCCTCGATCTGCCGGGCGAAGCGGCGCAACAGCATGGAAAGGGAGGCGATCAGGTTCATGGAGAACCTCGGGTTTCGCTCCAAAAGCCCCATGAAGGAGTCCCTGGGGAAGAAAAGCACCTCCCCCTTTTCCACGCCGCGGGCTTCGGCCGGGTAGCTGCCGTCGCCAAAGAAAGCGGCCTCCGCGAAAGTCTCCACCGGGTGGACCATGTGCAGCACCTTCTCCCTGCCGTCGGGCGAGATCTTGCACAGTTTGAGCGCGCCGCTGGAGAGCAGGTAGAAACCCGCCGCCTTTTCCCCCTCGGAAAAGAGGGTCTCCCCCTTGACGAAGGGACGCCGCACCGCGATTTCAGCCAATTCGATCAGATACTCTTCCGCCAAACCGGAGAAGAGCAACGCCTTTTTTATAATCGCTTTATTTTCCATTTTTTCTTTTTACAACAAAGCGCACGGAAAGGCAAAGCCAAACCTCCCGGCTATTTACATCCCCTGCCATCTCATGTATCATGCAAAGTTCATGAAAAAGACACTTTACGCCTATATATTCAAGGAGATACCTCCTCCCTTCCTGGTCGGCATGGCTACCTTCACCTTCGTGCTGCTGATGGGACGTTTCCTGAAGCTGGCCGAGATGGTGGTGGAAAAAGGGGTGCCGCTTGCCGACGTGATCTGGATGGTGGTCTACCTGCTCCCAAACTTCTGGCTGTTCACCATCCCGATGGCCCTGCTGTTGGCGATCCTGCTGGCGTTCGGCCGGCTCTCCGGCGACAGCGAGATCACCGCCATGAAGAGCTGCGGCATCAGCCTGTACGGACTGCTGCCGCCGCCTCTGGTCTTCTCGATCCTCGCCTGCGCCGCCTGCCTGTTGGTGACCATCTACGGGGTCCCTTGGGGCAACAGTTCCTTCAAGCAACTGCTGGTCCGGGTGGCACAGGCAAGCACGGGGGTGATGGTGAAGGAGAAGGTGTTCAACGACGCCTTTCCCGGCATGGTGATTTACGCGGACAGCTTCGAAGCCAGGGGGCAGAGCATGGCGGGGGTGGTGATCCACGACGAGCGGGATCCGCGCCAGCCGACCACCATCTTCGCCAACAGCGGCGCGCTCCTTTCCGATCCGCAGTCGCGCTCCATCGAGTTCCATCTGAAGGACGGCAGCATCCATCGCAGCGAAGGGGTCGGCTATCGGATGGTCGATTTCCAGGAATACGACCTGCGCGTGTCGCTGGCCAGCGAAAGCGGGGCGCCGAGCAAGAGCGAGGGGGAGATGACCCTGAGGGAGTTGCTGCACCCGCCGCCGCAGACTCCGGCCAGGCAGCTTTTGGCCATGCAGCTTGAGTTCCACAGCCGGCTGGCGCTCCCTTTCGCCTGCCTGGTCTTCATGCTGCTCGCCATGCCGCTGGGCATCCAGAACAAACGCTCCGGCAAGGCCGCCGGCTTCTCGATCAGCATCGGGGTGCTGCTGCTCTATTACGTGGCCCTCTCCGCCTTCAAGGGGCTGGGCGAAAGGGCGCTGCTGCCGGCGGCTCTCGCCTGCTGGGCACCGAACCTGATCTTCCTGCTGCTTGCCGCCTACCTGTTCGAGAAAACCGCCTCCGAGGAGCCGCTCCCCTTGTCGACTCTCTACCCGCGTCTCTCGGCGGCGCTGAGCGCGCGCTTTAGCCGGAAGGGGCAGCGATGAGCATACTTTCCCGCTACGTCGCCACCGCCTATCTGAAGATGTTCTTTCTCTGCATGGGGGCCTTCCTGGCCATCTACCAGGTGGTGGACTTCACCGAGAAGATCGCCCGCTTCACCCGCTCCGGCGCGCATTGGTACCACATCGTCTACTTCTTCATCGCCAAGACCCCGGAGATCCTGAGCCAGGCGGCGCCGCTGGCGGTGCTGATGGCGACCCTGCTGACGCTGGGGACGCTTTCCATGAATTCCGAGCTTACCGCCATGCGCAGTTGCGGGGTCAGCCTGGCGCGCATCAGCTCCCCCATCCTGGTCATCGCCTTCTTGGTCAGCCTGCTGAGCCTGTTCATCGGCGAGTTGGTCCTCCCCAAGAGCTACGCCGCGCGCACCTACACCCAGGAGGTGCTGATCGAGAAGAAGAGCCCGAGCACCTACTTTCGACAGCACAACATCTGGCACCGCGAGGAAGCGGCCATCCTCAGGGCCAGCCTGTTCGACCCGGCCAAAGGCGAGTTGAAGGGGATCACCCTCTGGGAGCTGAAGCCCGGCACCACGCAGCCGGTGCGGCGCACCGACGCCGACGCCGGCACGCTGGACCGGCAGGGGTGGCTCTTCAGGGACGCGCTGGTGCGGGAGTTCAAGGCGGGCGAGGTGTCGGTCACCAGGAAGTACCCCGCTCTCAGGGTGCCGCTGCAACTGAAACCCGCCGACCTCAAGGTGCTCGGCAAGTACTCGGACAGCATGACCATCGCCGAGTTGAGTCGTTACTGCGAAAAGCTCAAGGCCGGGGGGTACGACCCCACCAGGTACCTGGCGCAGATGCACAGCAGGTTCTCCCTCCCCTTCGGCTGCGCGGTGATGGCCTTCCTCGGCATCCCTTTCGCCCTGCGCGGCGGCCGTTCCAGCGGCATCGCCTTCGGCATCGGGCTGTCGCTGGTGGTCGGCTTTCTTTACGTGATCATCAACTCGATGATCATCTCCTTCGGCCAGGTCGGACTGCTGCCGCCGATCGCCGCCGCCTGGGCCACCAACTTCATTTTCCTTTTGGCCGGCATCTGGCTCTCCATGACCCTCGAAAATTGACAACGATGGCCTCGGGTGGTTTATTATAGGTTTTGTCGGCTGTTTAATTAACAAACGGAGGAACGCGCCGTGCACCGTCACCTGATAACCGCCATCATCCTCTCCCTCGCGTTGGCCGTCGCCGCCCCGGCGCAGGAGTTCCCGGCGCGCAGGGCGTCCGATTCCAGGCAGCAGCCCCTGAGCGTGCTGAGCATCATTCCGGCCCAGGGGGAACCCGGCATGACCGTCACCCTGAACGGCTCCGGTTTCAACGACGGCACCGCCGTCTTTTTGGGGAGCCACCAATTGGCGGCGGCCGCGGTCAGCGGCAAGATCCTGAGCTTTGAGCTCCCCGACCTGCCGCCCGGCGTCTACGCGCTCTACCTGAAGAGGGGGGACGGCGCCACCAGCAGGCCCTACAACTTCATGTTGCAGCCGCTCAAGCCGGTGGCCGCCGCGCTCTCCCCGGATACGGTTTCCACCTGCGCCGCAGGGCGCGAGCGCGAGGTGGTGCTGAGCGGCGCCAACTTCCAAAACGGCGCGCATATCCTCTTGGACGGCGCCGCCGTCGCCACCCGCTTCATCTCCCCCGCCGCCCTTTCCTTCCTGGCGCCTCAGCTCCCCGCAGGGATGCATCAGGTGCAGGTGAAGAATCCTTCCGACGCCGCCTCCGGGATTCTCGCGCTGTTTCTGGATTCCAAGCCGGAGATCCTGGGGGCCTCCATCGGGGCCGAATACGTGAGCTACTACGAATTGGTGCTGACGGGGAGAAATTTCCAGCAGACTTCGACGCTGGTGGCGGACGGCAAAAGGATCGGCACCGGCAATCAGGTGTCGGGAGAAAGGGAGCGCTTGGTTTTTCTGGGTTGCAGCCAGCTCGTCTACCAGCGCCACCCCTACGACCCGACCCCGAGGGAGATCAGGCTGCAGGTGGTGAACCAGAGCGGCGAGGAAAGCGGCGTCTTTACGATTAGTGCGCCCTAGAAGCGAAGGGCTCTTATTCCCCGAACCAGGCGCTGGTATACCTGCTGATCACTGCCAGGTAATTGGTGAAGATCAAGGCTCCGACCACCACCATCATCAGCCCGGTGATCACTTCCAACATGCGGATGTGCCTCTTGAAGCGCCGGAAAAATATCAGGAACGAATGCATGGCCAGCGCGGCCAGGAAGAAGGGGATGGCAAGCCCCATGGAGTAGGTGAGCAGCAGCCACACTCCCCGCCCCTCGGTCGCCGCCACCGCCAGGATGGTCGCCAGGATCGGCCCGATGCACGGGGTCCAACCGGCGGCGAAGACGATGCCGACCAGAAAGCTGCCGAGATAGCCGGCCGGCTTGCGGTGCAGGGTGAGTTTCTTCTCGCCGAGCAGCACGCCGATGTCGAAAAGACCCGAGACGTGGATGCCGAACACCACGATCAACAGACCGCCGATGCGCCTGATGGCGGTTTTGTGTTCGCTCAGGAAATCGCCCAGGAAACTGGCGGAGGCGCCCAAGATCACGAAAACGCAGGTGAAACCGGCGATGAAGAGCAGGGAGTGGATGACGGTCTGCTGCCGCACCTTGTGCGAGGGATGCTCGGCCTGCAGGTCCGCGAAGGAAAGCCCCGTGATGTAGGTGATGTAGGAGGGAATCAGCGGCAGCACGCACGGGGAGAGAAAGGAGAGCAATCCTGCGACGAAGGCTCCGACGATGCTGATATTGTTCGATTCCATGCGCTTTCTCCGTGCAAAAACCAGCTGCGGAGCCCGACTGCCCGGCTGCCGTTCGCCGCGCGACTGCTGGCGCGTTTGAACCGTGGGGGGACTTCCGGCGCTCATTTATTAAAGGCTACTTCCCGATCAGCTCCTGCAAGTACGAAACCACCTCGACCGAGCTCCAATCCAGGGGGCCCATTACCTTTTTCATTATAACACCCTTGGCATCGATGACAAAAGTCTCCGGCACGCCGGTGGTGCCATAGACCCTCGACACCTTGCCGTCGCCGTCCAGCAACGCCGGCAACGTCACCCCTTTCTTGGCGAAGAAGGCCTGCACCGCATCCTTCCCCCCCTCGTCCACGGATACCGCCAGCATCTGAAAGGGCTTGCCCTGCATGGCCTTGTTCAACTGAACCAGGGAGGGGATCTCCTCCCGGCAAGGCGGGCACCAGGTGGCCCAGAAGTTGAGCAGCACCACTTTGCCCCTGAGCGAGGAAAGTTGCACCGGCCGGCCGGAGAGATCCAGCAGCGTGAAGTCGGGCGCCTGATTCCCCTCGACCGCCGGCAGCTCGCGCTTGTTGCAGCCCAACGACGCCAATATAGTCAGCAAAAACAACACACAGAGCCAACGCTTCATGATTTCCTCCCGGGTTGCACGATTGTATACTTTTCCATCCGGTAGATCAGGGTGTGGCGCGGGATGCGCAGAAATCGCGCTGCCGCGGTCTGGTTCCAGTCGCACCTGGCCAGCGCTTCCATCACCGCCTCCATCTCCAGTTGCTCCAGGGAGTAGCCGCCGGCCGGCAGCCGGAGCACCCCTCCCTCGGGTTTTACGGCCGCGGCGGTGATTTTATCCGGCAGTTCCTCTTCCCCGATCTGATCGCCTTCCCTCATGATCAGCAGACGCTCCACGGTGTTTTCCAACTCCCGCACGTTGCCGGGCCAGCCGTAGCCCTGCAGACGCTCCAGCGCCCGTTTGGAAAAGGTCGCCTGCTGCGCCCCGAATTTGCCGCAGAAATAGCGCACCAGAAGCGGGATGTCCTCTGTCCGCTCCCTCAAGGGGGGCAGTTCCAGCGGAATCACGCAAAGACGATAATAGAGATCCTCGCGGAACTTCCCCTCGGCGATCCAACGTTCGAGGTTGGCGTTGGTGGCCGCCACCACCCGGACATCGATCTTCAGCGCGGCGCTGCCGCCGACCGGCTCTACCACCCTCTCCTGCAACACGCGCAGCAGTTTGGGCTGCAACTCCAGCGGCAGATCGCCGATCTCGTCGAGGAAGACCGTTCCCCCCTCGGCCAGCTGAAACTTCCCCGGCTTGTCCCTGATCGCGCCGGTGAAGGCCCCCTTCACGTGTCCGAACAGTTCGCTCTCCAGCAGGTCCCTGGGAATGGCGGCGCAGTTGACGGCCACAAAGGGGGCGCCGCGCCGGGAACTGCCGGAATGGACGGCGCGGGCGACCAGTTCCTTGCCGGTGCCGGATTCGCCGGTGATCAGCACGGTCGCCTCGGTGTCGGCCACCTTGCGCACCACGGAGAAGACCCCCTCCATGGCGCGGGAAGTGCCGACCATGCTCTGGAAGGCGGCCCTGCCGGAAAGCTCCTCCTTGAGCAGCCGGTTCTCTTCCGAAAGCCCCTGCAGTTGCAACCCTTTGCGGACGGTGAGTTTGAGTTCCTCGCGGTTGAAGGGCTTGGTGAGGTAGTCGAAGGCGCCCAGTTTCATCGCCTCCACCGCCGTGTCGATGGCGCCAAAGGCGGTGAGCACGATGACGACGGTGGCGGGGGAGCGCTCTTTGACTGCGGAAAGGAGCTGAAAACCGCTCATTCCGGGCATCTTCAGGTCGGTGATGACGATGGCGGGCGCTTGTTCCGCGAACAGGCGCAGCCCGCTCTCACCGTCGGCCGCGGTCTGCACCTCGTAACCTTCCTGCTGCAGGTTATACTCCAGCACGCGTCTAAGCGAGCTGTCGTCGTCTATGATCAGTATCTTGGCAGGCATCTGGTCCTGTTCGATGAGCGTTTGCCCGAGTGCGGGTTCCTGCTTCAATTCTTAACCGATTTGCCGGATCAGGGCAACCTTTTTATAATGAATACGCCAGGGAAGGGGGCTGCCGCAGGCGCGTCGATAACAATCGGCAGCAACCGGGCGAAGTAAGCAATAAGGCAGGGGATCGTCGGCTGATGAGGGAAGGGAAGAAAGCGCCAAGGAGCGAGGCTTGCTCGGTAGGGTTGGTCGGCGGGGTCGCTGGCCTCGCTGCCCGTTTTCAGCCGGGGGCAAAGGCGACCGCTGCCGCTCAACGGCCCGACTGGCGAGGACTAGGGGCGACGCCCCTTGGGTCTGCGAGGATAACCGAGATAGCTCTGAGTGAGTTCACGACTGCCGATGGCCAGCGGCAGCAGTGCCTCGTGTTTTTTCAGCGTTTCCGGCAGAGAAGGGCCATCGGTGATGATGAAGTCATCCTCTCCCAGGCAGGTCTTCGCAAAGAACCGGCCGCCGGTGCTGCAAAAGATCTTTATATGGAAAAGCTCTCCGTTTACTTCCAATTCGGACGTTTGCAGCAGCGTCTCTTCGTCCACATCATCCCCCGGCAAGACGTTAAATATTGGTTGCCAAGAACATCTAGCAAGAACTGGACCATCCGACCGGGGGGGAAAGGAGCGTACGATGCGTCGCAGTTCGCTAAGCTGCGCCACATCGTGCTGCGAGGGAATTGAGGAAATAAAAAGGAGGGGCCGATAGATAAAAGAGATCTAAAGAAACTCGTTTATACTGTGTAAAACACGGCCGAACCGGTCAAATAGCTAGTAACAAACCGGTTATTTAACGCGCGTAACGACGTAGTCGGCGAGTTGCGCCAAGGCGTCCCTGGCGGGCGATGAGGGGAACCGTTCGAGGTGCTGCTTGCAAAGCGCGATATGCTCGCTGGCCGTGGCGACCGTGTGCTCGATGCCGCCGTAACGGTGCACCAGCTCGAAGACCTTGGCGAAATCCTCGTCGGAGAGAAGTTCCTTTTCCACCACCGTGGCGATCAGTTCGCGCTCCTCGGCGGCGCAGTTCTTCAGGGTGTGGATCAGCGGCAGGGTGATCTTCCCCTCCTCCAGATCGTGGCCGATGCTCTTACCGAACTGCTCCTCGCTTGCCGTGTAGTCCAGGGTGTCGTCCATCAGTTGGAAGGCGACGCCCAGCTCCATGCCGTAGGCAGCCAGCGCGCTGCGCAACTCGGGAGCAACTTCGCCCAGGATGGCACCGACTTCGCAGGCGGCGGAGAGCAGGATGGCCGTCTTGCAGCGAACCACCTCGATGAAGCGCTCGACGGTGATTTCCAGGTCGCTGGTGCAGACCAGTTGCAGCACCTCGCCTTCGGCTATGACCGTGGTGGCATCGGCCAAAACCTTGAGTATGCGCAGATCGCCGTCGGTGACCATCAGGGAAAAGGACTTGGAAAACAGGAAGTCGCCGACCAGCACCGAGGCTTCGTTGCCCCAGAGCGTGTTGGCGGAGGCGATGCCGCGGCGCAGGTTGGCGTTGTCCACCACGTCGTCGTGCAACAAGGTGGCGGTATGGATGAATTCCACCACGCTCGCCAAGGGGACGCTGCGATTGCCGTGATAACCGCAGAGCTTGGCGACCAAAAGCACCAGCGCGGGGCGGATCCGCTTGCCGCCGCTGGACAAAACATACTCACCCACCTTGCGTATCAGCGGGACATCGGATTGCAGATCCTTCTTGAACTGCAGTTCCACGTTCTTCAGATCTTCCCCGATCAGGGCAAGCGCTGCATCCATAAAAGGCCTCTGTTCTGCTCCTGGCGTGCCACGTTTTCCCTGAAGAAAATTTCAACGACGCGGATTTGCAGCTGAATTTAACGGCATACGTAGTCCCGACTCTACGGGTTCGACGGCGCACTGTAGCAAATCCAGCCCCATTATTCAAGGCATTTCGTTAGCCCACGATCCCCTTTCGGACCGGGTCCGGCCGCGTGCTCCCGGGGAATTTCTCGGGCCGGCCAGACGACGACGGGCTTGAATAAAAATTAATTTATGTTATCATGCCGCGACCCACATGAGAGCGATGGAGGGCTTAATGAACGCTCTTGTTGAGAGCGAGGCAACCCGAAGATAATTCTGCACCAGTTAAAATAGCCGCGAAGCGGCCAGACTAGGAGGATACATGCAAAAGTTGCAACTCTGGGAGCGGTACAAGGAACGCCTGTACGCCAACGCTGAGCTGGGAATGGCGCTCGACACCAGCCGGATGAATTTCGCCGACGGATTTCTGGACGACATGGAGCCGCGCCTGCAACAAGCTCACGAAGCGATGGCGCAGCTTGAAAAAGGCGCGCTGGCCAACCCGGACGAGCAACGGATGGTGGGCCACTACTGGCTGAGGGCGCCGGAGCTGGCGCCGGACAGCGCCCTATCAGAGGAGATCAAGAGCACCGTGGCCTCCATCCGGGCCTTCGCCGGTTCGGTGCATGCCGGCAACATCGCCTCGCCCGACGGCGGCCGCTTCAACAAGGTGCTGATCGTCGGTATCGGCGGCTCGGCGCTCGGTCCGCAGTTCGTGGCCGACAGCCTGGGGGGCGCGCAGGACCGCCTGCGCCCTTACTTCTTCGACAACACCGACCCCGACGGCATGGACCGGGTGATCGCCGAGATCGGCGCGGGACTGCGGCAGACCCTGGTGCTGGTGATCTCCAAGAGCGGCGGCACCAAGGAGACGCGCAACGGCATGCTGGAGGCGCGCCAGGCCTTCAGCCGCGCCGGCCTGAATTTTTCGGCCCATGCGGTTGCCGTCACCGGCGTCGGCAGCGAGTTGGACCGCACCGCCTCGCAGGAAGGGTGGTTGGCGCGCTTTCCTATGTGGGATTGGGTCGGAGGCCGCACCTCCGTCACCTCCGCAGTGGGACTGCTGCCGGCGGCGCTGCAGGGGATCGATATCGACCGGCTGCTGGCGGGAGCCAACTTGTGCGACCGCAGCACCAGAGTGCGGGCGACCCGCGAAAACCCGGCGGCGCTGCTTGCGCTCTGCTGGTTCCACGCCACCGAGGGGAAGGGTGCTAAGGACATGGTGATCCTGCCGTACAAGGACAGACTGCTCCTCTTCTCCCGTTATCTGCAGCAACTCATCATGGAATCGATCGGCAAGGAACTGGACCTGGCGGGCAAGGTCGTGAAGCAGGGTTTGGCCGTGTACGGCAACAAGGGGTCCACCGACCAGCACGCCTACGTGCAACAGCTGCGCGATGGGGTGCCCAACTTCTTCGCCACCTTCATCGAGGTGCTCAAGGACCGGGAAGGGGGTTCCATGGCGGTCGAGCCGGGGGCTACTTCCGGCGACTACCTCTCCGGTTTTTATCAAGGGACCAGGGGCGCGCTCTACGACAACGGCAGGGAATCGCTCACCATCACCGTGGACGAGGTATCTCCCTTCACCGTGGGGGCGCTGATCGCGCTCTACGAGCGGGCAGTCGGCCTGTACGCCTCGCTGGTAAACGTCAACGCCTATCACCAGCCCGGCGTGGAAGCGGGTAAAAAGGCGGCCGGCACGGTTTTGAAGCTGCAGAGTGAAATCCTGGAACTGCTGGCATCCCAGCGCGGCCGGGCCTTCGGTTGCGAGGAGTGCGCCTTGGCGCTGGCGCGTCCGGAAGAAGTGGAAACGATCTTCACCGTGCTCAGGCATCTGGCCGCCAACCCGGACCACGGGGTGAGCGCCGTCAAAGGGGAAAAGGTCTGGGAGAGCAGGTACAGCGTCGCCGGGTAAGTTAAGAATCGATGTGGGTCAAAAGCCCCCTCTCCCTTGACGGGAGAGGGGGGGAGCTTTTCACCCTCTCCGCAAACCGTAGGTTGCGTTGAACGGGTGCATCGTGAAACGCAACATCACCTAGGCGCCATCACCGGCATCTCGGCGCCGGCACCGCCGCTCCGCGCCGACACCGCAAGGTCGCGTTTCGTGCCTCAACGCGACCTACGCGACCATCACCCTTTCTGGCGGAGCGCCTCGGCGTACACCGCGCTTTTGGCTAGTCCCGTCTCCGATGTCACCCGCTTCACCGCATCCTTCAGCGACAGCTCGCCTGAGGCGAGGTAGCGGCTCAAAAGCTCCTCCATCGCCGGGGTGTCGGGCAACTCGGGTTGTTCGGCCGGCGTGACCAGGATGGCCACCTCTCCCCTGATCTCCCTCTGTTCCGCCTGCTCGATCAGCGCGGACAGCCTCCCCCGCAGGAACTCCTCGTAGAGCTTGGTGAGTTCGCGCGCCACCACGACCTGACGGTCGCCCAGCGTCTCCAGCATGTCGCGCAACGTCGCCAGCACCCGCTTGGGCGACTCGTAGAAGATCAGCAGCGCCCTCTCGCCGGCCAGCGACTGCAGCCGCTCGCGCCTTTTTCCCTGTCGGTTGGGGAGAAAGCCCGCGAAGCTGAAATAATCGGTGGCAAGTCCCGAGGCCGAGAGCGCGGTTATCGCGGCGCAGGCTCCGGGGATCGGCACCACGGCGATCCCCGCGGCGACCGCGTCGCGCACCAGTTGGTAGCCCGGATCCGAGATGCAGGGGGTGCCGGCGTCGGTAACCAGCGCGACGTTTTGACCCTGTTGGAGGCGTTCCAGGATGAACTCGCCTTTCAGGTCTTTATTGTGGTCGAAGTAGGAGGTGAGCGGTCGGGAGATGCCGAAGTGGGTCAGCAGCTTTCGGGAATGGCGGGTGTCCTCCGCCGCGATCAAGTCCGCCTCTTTCAGCACGCGCAGGGCGCGCAGCGTGATGTCCTCGAGGTTGCCGATCGGCGTGGCGACGATGTAGAGAGTTCCAGGCATAAAGTCGAGAATCAAAGGCTCTGACCAGTCGGACCGGTCCGACCGGTCAGAAGCCTTTGACGCTATTTCCCCCAATCCCTGGCGTAGCGGAAGTCGCGGTCGATGGTGCGGTTCGACACCTTGGCGATTACCGGCAGGCGCCGCTTGAAGTGGGAACCTTGCACCTTTTTTTGGACGTTGTCGATGAACTCGGCCTCGAAGCCGGCGGCGATCAGCTCCTCGCGGCTCATGCGCTGATCCACCATCCGGTAGAGCAGCTCGTCGGCGTCCCGGTAGCTGAAGCCAAGCTCCTGCTCGTCGGTCTGCCCGGCCCAAAGATCCGCCGAGGGCTTCTTGTCGATCACCTCCCGCGGCACCCCCATCGCCTCGGAAAGCTCCCAGACCTGGCTCTTGTAGATGTCGCCGATCGGGTTCAGCGCGCTGGCCATGTCGCCGTGGAGCGTTCCGTAGCCCAGCAGCAGTTCGGTCTTGTTGCTGGTGCCGAGCACCAGCCCGCCGACCTCGGCGGAATGATCGTAGAGAATCGTCATCCGCTCGCGCGCCATCTTGTTGCCGCGCCGCATGTTGTCGGCCTTCGGCACCAGCTCGAAGTACGCGTCCACCATGGAGGTGATCTCAAGCACCTGGTAATTGATCCCCAACTGGCCCGCGACCAGCTTCGCATGCGCCTCGCTCTCAGGATTGCTGGTCCGATACGGCATGGTATAGGCGTAGACGTTCTCGGGACCGAGCGCCTCGGCCGCGATAAAGGCCACCAGCGCGGAATCTATCCCCCCCGAAAGCCCCAACACCCCTTTGTGCAGGCCGACCTTGGTCACCTCGTCGCGTACGAAACCGACCAGAATCTGGCGCAACAGCGCCGTGTTCACATTGAGCGCGCCCATCAGCGGTTGTTCTCCCTGTCGATGCGTTGTAGTTCCTTCAAAGTGATGCCCATGTTCTCGTCGCGCATCATGGGCGAGAAGATCCGCTCGCGCCTGAGCGCGCCCTCTTCCACCCTGGCCAGCACGAAATCCTCCTCCAGCAGCTTGCCGCGGATGCCGACTTCGCCGGAAGGCGCGATCACCTCGGACCCTCCCCAGAAGTTGATGCCGTCCTCGTAACCCACCCGGTTGCAGTAGAGCACCCGGCAGTTGAGGAACATGGCGGTGGTGGAGGTCAACTTCTGCCAGGCCGTGGCCGAACCGAGCTCCTCGGTGCCGCTTATGCCGCGCCCGGGGCTAGAAGAGAGGCAGATGAGCGTGGTGGCGTTGTCCATGGCGAGGACGTAAGGGGCGGAAAGATGCCACATGTCCTCGCAGATCAGCATCCCGAAGCGGCCGAAGCGGGTGTCGAAGGCCCGGAAGCGTTCGCCCCTGGCCAGGTAGCGCTGTTCGTCGAACAGTCCGTAGGTCGGCAGATAGACCTTGCGGTGCACATGGAGAATTTCGCCCGCTTCCAGGTAGAGCGAGGAATTGAAAAAGCGGTAGTCGGCGGAGACCTCGACCAGGCCGATGGCGATCGAGATGCGCGCGGAGAGCTTTTTCAGCCGCTCGATCTGCGGGGCGTCGAGACTCAGCGCCACCTCCGGCACCAGATCCTTAAGGAAATAGCCGGTGAGGGCCAGTTCGGGAAACACCACCAGGTCGGCGCCCGCAAGGATGCCCCTCTCGATGGCGGCCTCGATCAAGGCCATGTTGTCGTCCAGACAGCCGAGCTTCGGCTTGATCTGGGCCAGGGCAACCGTAAAATCCATGAGCTTCTCCGCAATTTTTCTTTAATAAGTAGCACAGCAGAGGCGGGTTTGTAAACCTTCGGTTGTCGCCCTCATCGCTGACGCATGATAGCGCTAGCCAAGGTCCGCACGCTCCAGCCTATGGGTTGTTGCGCTCTAGGTTGATGACAGTTTCGCCAACACCCGAGACTTAACGCTTCATGAAGCCCTTTGCCACCTATCCCGCGGCATTTT
>CAIYDQ010000272.1 GCA_903925075.1 uncultured Geobacter sp. | reverse complement strand
CCCCCGGCTACTCTCTGTAACCGCTTCGCGGTAAGGCACTTCCGAATTTCCAAACCCATGAAGGTTGCGAACCTGCGATTCGGTATCACCGTCCAGTCCGATGTGCATCATTTTATGCTCCCCACCTTCGGTGTTCGCAAGATGAACTGGTCTTTTCGGAAATCCTCCGGGATGACCAAAACCCTCACGGAACGGTTTCCTCCAACGGAAACGGTTTAGGAGTTCCCTCGGAGAACTCCATTGTGTTCTCCATCCACGAGGATTCATGCAACCTGGCTTCAGCTTGCCTGAAATTCTTGAAATTCGTGAGCTTGATCTTGGTGATCATTCTTCATCCCCCTCCCCTCCTTTGGAGGCGACACCGTATTCGTGGAGTTTGTTGCGCAGGGTGCGGATGCTGATGCCCAGTTGCTTGGCGGCGTGAGTGCGGTTGCCGGCGTATTGTTGGAGGGCGGCCAGGATGTGTTGTTTCTCGACTTCAGCCAAGGGGAGGATCGCCCCATTGGATGCCGGCGGCGGGGTCATTGTCGCGGCGGGGGACGCACCAATAATGGGAGCGGGCGACGACGTCGAGCCACGGCTGGTGAAGCCCAAATGATCGGGGCCCAAGTCTTCGCCATCGCCGCTGAGGATCACGGCGCGTTCGATGGCGTTCTGGAGCTCGCGCACGTTGCCCGGCCAGTCGTGCGCCAGCAGGGCGGCCATGCAGTCCGGGGAGATGCCCGTGACGCGGACACCGTGTTTGCGGGCGAAACGCTGGAGAAACTGTTCGGCCAGGGTAGCCACGTCTTCCTTGTGTTCGCGCAAGGGGGGCACGTGAACGGGCACCACGTTGAGCCGGAAGAAAAGGTCTTGTCGAAATTCTTTTTTCTCGACGCTTTGTTCGAGGTGTCGGTTGGTGGTGGCGATGACGCGGACATCGACCTTGATGGTGCGGTTGCCGCCGACTCGTTCCAACTCGCGCTCCTGGAGCACGCGCAAAAGCTTGGCTTGGAGCTGGGGAGAAATCTCGCTCACTTCGTCCAGAAGGATCGTTCCGCCGTGCGCCAGTTCAAAGCGGCCCTCCCGCTTGTTCAACGCTCCGGTGAAGGCGCCTTTTTCGTGGCCGAAAAACTCGCTTTCGATCAGGTGCTCGGGGATGGCGGCGCAGTTGACCTTGATGAAGGGGGAATTGGCGCGGGGGCTTTCCCGGAAAATGGCGCGGGCGACCAGTTCCTTGCCGGTGCCGCTTTCGCCCTGAATCAAAACGGTGGCCTGGGTGCGGGCGACTTTGCGAATGAGTTGGCGCAATGAGTCCATGTCCGAACTGCGGCCCAATAATTCGTTTGAAGATGATTCTTCCTCGTGATTAAGAAAGCGGCTAACCCGGACTAACTGGGTGTATTGGGCGGCTTTCTTGAGGGTAACCTCGATCTGGTCCGAGGAGAACGGTTTGATGAGATACTCAAAAGCGCCGTCGCGCATGCAGTTGACGGCGGATTCGACCGACCCAAAGCCGGTGATGATGACGACCAGCGGTTTGAGGGGGCGCGATTGTAATTGACGCAGCAGGTCGGTGCCTTCGCCGTCGGGCAGGCGCACGTCAACGAACATCAAGTCAAACGTGTCGCGGGACAGATACTCTTGCGCCTCGGCAATAGTGCTGGCGGCGGCGACGTCATAATGACGTTGTCGCAGTTGCTGCTCCAGGTTTTTGCGGACGATCAAGTCGTCCTCCAGTACAATTATTTTCTCGATTGGCACAGGACAATCCAAGCTGCCCAAATAAATATCAGAGCTGTTTGCGCCGGTAAAGCTCGGCGACAAAATGCGGTTGTTGCTGCCGCGGCGCGGGGGGTCTTGCGGGTCCCAAGCCACGCCGCAGTAGAACTTGCTCGTTTTCCCGATCTAATACAATAATTTTGAGGATCAAGTTCTGAGTTTGTTGAAGCAGCGCGCCGATTTGGCTGGCCTGGGCGCGTTCTTTGGGTGTCATTTTTTGCCATGCGGCCCGGCAGCTTCTTATCTTTTCCAACGACTCATTGAGCTTGGGCAGCAGGGCTTTTTTGGCTTGATACAGCTCCATCGAGGGCGGCGCGTCGTAGTCCTTCCACGCTTTTTTTTCACGCATAACCAGGGCGAGTATCTCTTCGCATAACACGCAATGCTCGCGCAGTGTTTGGGCAATTTGTTCGCTCATGGGGTATTGGTGGGGGCTAGCGAGGGAGCGGCTGAGCCGAGATCGCGTTGGACTGCATCGGCCTTGGCCTGCCAACTGAGACGGCTCTGACGCCAGGCGGCCATATCGATGACGGTTTTGACCGCGCTCAGCGATTGAATGGCGGGCTCCTTTTGATGGGACAGGATGCGAGTATAGATTTGCGTCGCTTTTTCAGGCTGCTTGAGCTGCTCATAGACCACCCCAACCTGGT
>CAIYDQ010000271.1 GCA_903925075.1 uncultured Geobacter sp. | reverse complement strand
CCCGGAGGCGGTCCTCGTTTCGATGTACCCAATCCTCCATACCCGGCCGGCGGTGGCGGATTCTCTAATCAGATCACTGGTGTCGCAGACGATATCTTTCCGGTCGCGGCCGGCACGGCATTCTGTGAGATTATCTACACCAAAGGCTCCAACCAAGCCCTCGCTCCCACCCTTGCCGAATCCCACTCCATGCAAGTCCCGGTTTCCCTCGGATTGCCGGGATCTCAATGGGATGCCTCGGGAGTCTATAGTACTACTCAAGGTTTGGTGGACCCGTTCTGGGTACTCGCCAACACATTCCTCCGCGCTCTCGGGTTAGACTCGGCTGCTCCGTCCGACCAGCTTGCCGTACTGAATCTCCCCACCTTCACCAACTCCGCCGGCACAGGCGCTTCCGATATCTCCTCCACCATCGTGGTTCCATTGATTGGTACGGCAACCACCAACCCAGTCTACGCACGTACTCCCGCTGGGGCATTAGTTCACGGCACACTAAACAATCTCACTCAGTTGTTCTCCTATTGGCCAATCTCCATCGGCTGGCCTCCTCCTTTAGTAGGCGCTCCTCCTACAGTCACTCCCCCTTCTACGATGTCCCTATCCGACGCTGTTACAGCCGGATATCTGATTGTGACTACAGGCGGCGGATTAGTCCCGGAAGTCCAATTCCAATTCCAGGGCACGATCAACCAGCGCAAGCCGTTCCGGGATTGGGGGATTGAAATCCTAAACTGCGCTTTGGGCTACTTCTGGTTCGACTTTGGCAAGCTCTCCGTAGGTTGCCGGTATGACGCCGTCCCCACCTCCGCCTTCACCCCCGGCAACATCCTGTACATGAGCTTGTCTCTCAAACCCCCGACGGAGAGTCTGTTCGGCGGTCCCACCGATATCGAATACCTGAAGATCTTCTTCGCCGACACCAACCTCCAATTCCAGGAAAACTTCGCGGAATACGAGGATAAGGATCACGAGGCGTTCATGGGACGGCCGGGCGCACCGTTATCCTCCCAGATTCGCTCCGTCGGCGGGTCCACATTGTCCCAGATGTTGCGTGTGGCTATCACTCGCCAACGGGAGGAGACGGGCGGTACGCTCCGCCCAGATCTGCCCACCGCCTCCCAATACATCGAATGGTCGAATTACCTGGAGGCGACGTGGAAGTCCACCATCCTGTCCCTCCCAGTCGGCGTGGGACAGGTTGTCAGTTTGACCAACGGACCCGGCCAATCCGCCGGCGCTCCCGTCGCGACGTACCCCGGCCCGGAGCCTCCGCTATCCGGCCCATACCCGCCTAACAGCAATCCCCCCGGCCCCTTCCCGGCAAACACATGGCCCTACCGTGTCACCAGTTGGACGTTGCACCAAGACTGGTCGATCACGCTCAAAGGCCGCTCCGTCACCGACAGCATGTACAACGTGGATGTGGGTCCGCAAGTCCAGCCCACCCCGCCCGCCCCTGGCTCTGTCTTGATATACCCGGAAACCCTTGGCCAATGGGCGCCGTTTGAAGTTCAAGCCGACGCAGCCGACGCTATGTACCCGGCTGAGTGGACTTTCGATTTAGAGCAGATCTACACAACTGGAGCAGCGGGACCGATCGCCACAGCTGTCGCAACCGGCGTCCTCCCCGTCAGTCAATTCATATCCTCCTGCCCGGCCCCCAACATCCAGATCGGACAGGTCGCGTACACCAGCACCGGAGGACAGATTCCAGGTGGGACGGTACTGTATGTGCAAGTCTTCGCCACCAACGCCGCGGGCCAATACTCCCCACCCTCCCAAGTCCTGGTCATCACCACTCCCCCAGGCGGATCGACTTGGGAGTTCACTCTGTCCCATATCCAATGGCCGAACATCGCCGGTCTCACTGGATTCACGATTTGCGTGGGGACTCAACCAGACTTAATCTGTGCTCAGACGACAGGCGCTCTCACCGGCTCCGCTCCCAACTACGGTCCTACCAGTCTGACTATCGGATACGCGGCGTCGGTCTCCCACCCGTCCGGCCAGCCCTTCGCCCGCTCCTCCTACGCCGTGGGGAATCTAGCCACCAAGCAGGTCAAACTTAAAGGACAGCACTTGGTTCACGGAGGGGTGGAGGGTGGGTCGGTAACCGGGATTACCAGTACGTCAATCTCCGTCCACGACTCCATCGATGTTACAGGCGCGGACAACTGGACCGGGCGTAAACTGGCCATCATCGGTCGGTATGTAGAGAACGCCGGCGGAGTTACCGGATACACGTCTCACTCTGGCACCGGATTCGCTCCCGGTGACCCAGTTCAAGTCATGGAGTTATCCGCCACCTCCCCCTGCGTCATCACCATCGATACCGTCAGCGGTGGCGGCGTACCTACCTCCTCCCACATCTCCACGCAAGGCTTCGGGTTTGTCCCAGCGTCCGGCTTATCCACCATTGCCCTAACCGGCAGCGGGGTAGGCTTCATTGTCAACGTCACGTCGGTATTGTCGGCCTCCTCCCCATTCCAAGCCTTCAACATCACCGGCTTCACCCCCTCCACCGGAGCCTGTGCTTTGGACCGCAACCCTATCTCCGCCGGCGTGCTGCTCGCCGACGAATTAGTAATCTGTTTCCTCGGGTATGACAATTCCTCCAACCCCTACCAACTCACCGACACGGGTTTGATAAACGTCCAAAACGCACATAATGGCGAGGTTCCCAACTCCGCCTACCTACAAGGTTTGTATGCGTTGGTCATCTCAGGAACAAACCGTGGCGCGTCGGCCAAGATCATCGGCAACGGACAGACTTACTACACTCTCGCCACCCCGCTCCTCATCGACGCCACATCCGTCTGGATTATCGTCAGTCCAGCCTGGACTAACATCAACGAGGTGGATGTGTCCGGGAATGCCGACCCGGCTAAATCCACCCAAATCCAACTTCCTATCGAGAACTACCTTGGGTCGGGGTTATGGATCGAGGCCGTCACTGTGGATACAAACGGGGTGGAGTCTTCCTCGGTGGACGCGCCGGGGCGCATGTTATGGGTGATTGGTCAGGCGGGCGGGAATTCCTGGGGCGCCCACGTAATCACGTACACCTCCACCATCACGCCTGACTACACCCTCGGGGCAACCCAGTATATTAAGCTGACCGGAAACCTGCATGTCAACGCTCTTGCCAATCCACCATCCGGCGCGGGACAACCGTTCGATTTGGTCATCGTGCAAGACTCCGTGGGCAATCATACCGTCACGTTCGACGCCAGCTATGGACCGTTTGGAGGATTCGGAATTGTCCCTGGCAATCCAGGTCTTCTACCTAATGCCCAAACCCGATACGAGTTCTCCCAATTCACCACTCCGGGGGAATGGATTTTGAAGAATGCCGCGAGCACCTTATGACGAACCGAATACTGAGACTGGCGCTTTTGGGTTTGGCGGCTTGCGGTTTGGCTATATCCCAAAGCACCCAAGGCTTTAACCAGATCGACCTCAACCCATCCTCCGGCAATCCCGGCGTGATATACATCTACGATCCCAGCGCCTTCAACACCCTCACTGGAGAACTCACGGCCAGTCTTCTCGCAGGCATGGACATTACGGTGGGATCGTACAAAAATGGATCCTCATGGGTTCCCACCAGCACATCCGCCGCTGAGTTAATAGTCCAGACAACCGGGTTCAATTTCTACTTAAACAGCAGTCTGGACCCAGTGACTCCCACGCCTTTCACCCCTACTCTGGCGGCTTTCATAGGACCCACACTAAGCACTTTCACCGGCGGCATAACCACCACCGAGTTTCACCTACAAACCACCCCGGCCTTTTCCCTCCTAGCCTACGGCGGCACTCCCACGTTGATGAATATCAACACAGACGGGTCTATCCTCCTTGGGCCGGGGCCGACATCCACATCCCCAGGATTGTACTTCAAAAACAGCGTCAGCGATATCTGGCAGATCCAAGCTACAAACACTGGAACTCAATCGCTTCTTACGTTGAATCAAATCGTGGCGCTTAATCCAGAGTTCGATATTGCCAGTCCGATCACCGTAGGCATTCTCGGAAAGTTGCTCGTGCCTGTAGAGGTGGATATAGGGACCGGCACGGAGCAATGGGACGTCACCACGTCAACTATTAGTGCCGGATTCGGTTGCCCTGTGGGGGCGTGCGATGTTCTGCTCTTGACATCCAATGTAGGCGCTACTTCTCCAACGCTGGAAGTAACTGGCGGCCTATACCTTAACGGCGGCCAGATGGCCGTTACTGGCGCTGGGTTTATCGGCGGAAATCTGAGCGTAGGTGGAACTACCGTCTTGTTTAGTGGCGCTCCGTTCGTTAGTGGTGGGGCGATGTGTCTGGACACTTCCGGATTTCTAGTCGTTGGTACATGTGACCTTGCCAGTACTATCGTATCCAATACCTTCTCCGCATTGCAGACATTCTCTGCGGGTATAGATATCACAGGAGGCGGAATTACCGGAGTTGTTGGGTCTTCCGATTTCTCTGGGGCCATGACAATCCACAGCACACTTAATGTCACAAGCACGTTCTCGCTAGGGGCCGGGACGCACATCGTGTATATCTGTAATATTGCGGGAGTGATTCTCCCCGCTGGGACATTGACGACGGTAGCTTCAGACTGCGGTGTTGGCGGCGCAACCGATTCGAGCATGAGAACGCCCTAGTTTTCCGCAGATAGGTCCAATGCGGTAAAATAAGTGCTTATGAAACCTAATGAGGCTAAAGCGTTCGGGTTGATGTTTGTCGTTTGCGTGGCCATCTCTACCTGTCCGATTAAACTATCAGCCCAATCTTCCCACGGACCTGTAACCTTTCCTCCGGCCCAACTTGGCCCAACTCAGCCAATCCCACCTATATCCCCCGAACCCTTCACCCCCTCCGACATCGTATCCCTCTCCATCCTCCGCAACGCCGCCGAGACCGCCCACCGCCTGGTCGAATCCATCACCACCCCGGAACTCCGCAAAGCACAGGAATTGGAATCCGAGAAGACGCAAGCCTATCGTGCCGCGGTGAATAAAATGAAAGAACAGCGACACTGGCTTACCGGAGACCCGGATGACAATTGGGAGTGCAAGGTGCAGGTGGGAAACCGGCGGGTGTTGGAGCCTTGCCCAACCAACACCCCCGTACCGACTAAGTAACAGTCCTACAGATGGACTATCCTAGTCTAGCCCTTCTTCCGAGCGGCCAACGTCCCTACCGCCGTAGGCTCTTCAAACAAACAACACACCGATGGACGTAGCCACGCCTGCGACAGCCGACGTAACCGTAATCGTGTCGATTGCAATCTCCGCCACCGATCCGTCCACGTTGGTCACGGTCCATGTGGCGTTAACCGGACCCCCTACTTTAACTGGGGTCACCTTCCCCGAGGCGATGGATACAACCCCCTCGTTGTCGGTGCCGGCGGTCGCGTCGGACACCAAGTTGACAATGGTCGGGTCGGCCGACACCACGGTGATGGTTTGTCCTAGTCCAAGCTGCGCCCCGGCATTCCCTCCCGCGTCGGTCCCGATAATAAAGTATTCCTCATCCAGCAAATTCAACGGTAAACTTAACGGCATTTTCTTTCTCCTTTGTTCAAACTTAATTCCGAACGATGTGGCGATTGCAGGACCTGGATCGGGATGGACTAACTTGAGGACCGCCTGCTCGATCCGCTCAAGCAATCTCAACGCCCGCTCGTAAAACTCAAAGTCTCGCATGTTCTGTGTTCTGACTTGCCTACTTACCTACTTCTCAGTCCGGTCCATGCGATCCCGCTCGCTCTTCACGCCTTCCAACATACCCGCGTTATGCGCCGCATCCCGAGTAGAGTTCACCAGCGCATCCTTAATGCTGTTGGTGTTTTTTTCCAGCGTATTCATTTGGGTTTGGGTTTCATCTACATGCTGAGAGACTTGCCTGAGTTTCTCGCTATGTCGGCTCAGGGAAAAGGCATTGATAATCTATGCGACGGCCCCCAAGGTTGCAGGCAAACCAGCGATTAAAGCCAGCATTACCGGATCGCTCATTTGTCCCTTTTCTCCCTCAGCCGATCATCCTCTTCCTGCCGCACCCTCAACTCCGTGGAAGTCTTAATCTGCTCCGTCCGCACCGCATCCAGTTGGCCTCGCATGGCCCCCAACTCCGTCTTCACCTCCACTAAGGTACCCGAGTACTGGTCTAGTTTAGTACTCATAGCACCCCAGGCGACGGCCCCGGCAATAATAAGGGCCACGATCGTTATGATGTGTCCGACGTCAATCTGCCACTTTATCTCAGGCATCGTCCCTTGCATGACCCCCAGACTTTGCTTTCTCTCCCCAGCAGCCTAACATGCAATAAAGAGCACTTCTGTACAAGTTTTGCGGGTGAGCACTCACACAGGATCTATTGTATACCATCGGCTAAAAGTCGATAGGGCGCTAATTGGACAATAAGGCCATCGCTGCACGAAGGCGGAACTGCCAATAACGTGCTCGCTTTACGGTCAAGTGCCGATAGTTCTCAGCGGCGTACCCCATATGCTTCCCGCATTCGACGCATTCCCTGTGTTCCACCAAACGAGTCGCACCCATGATAAAGGCCATACTAGCCCGCATGAAGCAGGGGCACCGGACCATGAGCTATCCCAAGCAGCCGATCGAGCTGCCCGAGCGCTTCAGGGGGTATCCCCTGTTGAACAGGGCCGCCTGCCCGCCCGACTGCCGGCTCTGCGCCGACGCCTGTCCCGTTGGCGCCATCGACTGCGCAGCCGGGCTCGCAGTGGACTTGGGGAAGTGCCTGTTCTGCCCCGACTGCGCCGACGCCTGTCCGCACGGCGGGATCGCCTACAGCCGCGATGCGCGGTTGGCCGTGAACCGGCGCGAGGAGTTGGTGGTGAGGGGAGGGGAGGAGCGAAGGCTGGCCACGGCGCTGAACGCCAAGATGCTTTCCCTGTTCGGACGCTCGTTGAAATTTCGCTCGGTAGTCGCCGGCGGCTGCAACGGCTGCGAAGCCGACACCAACGTGCTGTCCACCATCGGTTGGGACATCGGTCGCTTCGGCATCCAGTTCGTCGCCTCGCCGCGCCACGCCGACGCCCTCTGGGTGACCGGACCGGTGACCGAGCACATGCGCGAGGCGCTGATGATGACGTATGAGGCCATACCCGCGCCCAAATTCGTGGTAGCCTGCGGCGCCTGCGCCATCAACGGCGGCCCCTTCATCGGCTCGCCCGAGGCCCACGACGGCGTTCAGGACCTGCTCCCCGTCGACCTCTACATCCCCGGCTGCCCGCCCCATCCCGTCACCATCCTGGACGGACTCTTGAGGCTGCTCGATAAGATCGAAGCGGGATAGCGGTCGCCCAATCGGCGCTTTCCCTGGACATGAAGCAAAGCCCCTCCCCCTTGATGGGCACTGGCGCTACCTTAAGCTTTTGCCGAGTTCCCCCTCCCGCAAGGGGAGGGGGAACTCGGATTGGCATCAGTCCTTATAATGTTTCAGCAGCGCCTTGGCATCGTTCAGCAGCGCCTTACCATTTCCCCCTTTGGCATTGACCTCCTTTATCCACTCAGTGGTGACCGGTTCGGTCGCCTTTTCCCAGCGTAGGTACTCGGCTTCGCTCAAGACGTTTATCGTGTTATGGCGATCGACGGCGATCTTGCGCGCCGGCGCCGTGCCTCCGTCCCAGACCATCCCTACCCACCTGGAGGTTTCGCGCCCGCTGTTCTGGTCGATGACCTTCTTAAGGTTGGGCGGCAGGCCGTTGTACTTGGCCTGATTCATGGCCAGGACGAAGATGGCGTTGCCGCGCTTGGCCTGATTCGGCGGGGTTTCGGTGTGGGTTTTGCAGATTTCCTGGATCTTGAACGCCGTCGATATCTCCCAGGGAAGGGAGGTGCCGTCGACCACGCCTTTGGAAATCGCTTCGGGGACCGCCGGCATCGGCATCTGTACCGGAATGGCGCCCAGCGCGGCCAGGATCTTGGCATCGATGCGACTGGTGGCGCGAATTTTCAGCCCTTTCAAGTCCTCCATGGTCTTGACCTGCTTCTTGCCGAAGTGCAGGTGCGAGCCGTCATGGGTGTGGGTCGCGAGGAGTTTGACCCCCTTAAACTCGTCCAGCGCATTTTTCTGCACGTAGTCCCACATGGCTTGGCTGGCGGTTTCCGGATGCTTTGTCATGAAGGGGAGTTCGAACACTTCGGTCTTGGTGAACATTCCCGCCTGGTAGCTTGGCAGGGTCCAGGCGAGGTCGGCTACTCCGTCGCGCACCTGGGTGAAGAGTTGCTGAGGGGTGCCGCCCAGTTGCATGGACGGATAGATCTGGCACTTGAGCTTTCCGCCGGAGTCCTTGCTGATTTTGGCGCACCACGGCTCGACGATGTCCTTGTTGAAATGGGAATTGCCCGGCCAGAAATGGGCCAGTTTGAGGACGACGACGTCGGTTGAGGCAAAGGCCGAGCCGGCCCCGAAGCTGAGGGCGACAAGGGTTAAAATTACCGCTGCTTTCAATGTTTTCATGGGTACTCCTCCGGTTTTTTTTAGTTGCGGTCGGTATTGTTCAGGGTCGGTAATAGCTGATTCCGGGGTTCTCGTTTGTCGGTCAAGCATTGGCGTTGCGCATCGGTTGCTGCAGGGGATGGCTTTCGCCGTGTTGCTGGAGATCGGCTTCCATCCGTTGCAGGACGATCTCGCGCAGCATCTTTTTGTTCAATTTTCCGACGTTGGTGAGGGGAAGGGCCTCCAGGATCTCCAATCGCTCCGGGAGTTTGTAGCGCGCGATCTTTCTTTCCCGCAAGAGGAACTCGCCCAGGGCCTCCAGGGTCAAGGAGGTGTCCGGGGCGAGGACGACGAAGGCGCAGCACTTCTCGCCGAAAAGCTGGTCCGGCATGGCCACCACCGCGCAGTTGAGTACGCAAGGATGCGCGATCAGGTGATTCTCGATCTCCTCGGCGCTGATCTTTTCCCCGCCGCGGTTGATGCAGTCCTTGTTCCTCCCCTCCACCACGATGTTGCCGCTCGGGTGCAACCGCACCAGATCTCCCGATTTATAGAAGCCGTCGGCGCTGAAGGCCTTGGCGTTGTGCTCGTCGGCCCGGTAGTATCCCCGGATGGTATGCGGGCCGCGACACCAGAGCTCTCCCACCTCGCCCGGCGCTACGTCCACGCCGGTTTCCGGGTCGACGATGCGGAACTCGTCCGCCGGGGACTGGGGGCGTCCCTGGGTATGGAGGGCGATGTCGTCGGGATCGTCGCGACGCGTCCAATAAAGGGGACCTTCCGCCATACCCATCACCTGCTGGACTTCGCAACCGAGTTCGGGGCGAAGCCGCAGGGCCACCTCAGGATTGAGTTTCGAGCCGCCGGTGAGGATCATCTTCAGCGAGGAGAGGTCGTACAGGTGACGGTCCGGATGGTCGAGAAGCCCCAGGATCATGGTCGGGACCGCGACGAAATGGGTCACCCTGTGCTGCTGGATCAACCTCATCAGGTGGTCGGTGGCGGTGGACGAAGCGATGACCTCGCAGCCGCCGGTGGCAAGGATCCCCAACAGCCCCGGGCAGGCAAAGGCGAAGTTGTGAGCCTGCGGGACCGCCATCAACATCACCGTCTGCTCGTCGAGACCGCAAACCTCGGCGCTGCGCAGAAAGTTGTAGGCGTAGTCGTTGTGGGTTCTCGGTATCAGTTTGGACATCCCGGTGGTCCCCCCGGATAACTGCAGCACCGCGGGGAGGTCGGGATCGGGGCGCGGGATGATGCCGGCTGCCACCGTTTTCTCGATCGGATCACTCAGAAAGTCGTCGATCGAGTGGAATCCGGGGCGGGGAACGCCGCCGCAGACGAAAACCGCCTCCAGTAGGCCCCTTTTTTGCAAGACCTCGGCGAGTTCCTGAAAATCGAAATCGCGCACCCGGCTGGCAATGGCATAGCCGCGCGCGTTCGCCAGAGAGGCGAAGTGGGCGATTTCCGATTCGCGATGGGGAGGCAGCGTCATGATGGGCACCGCGCCCGCCTTGAGTATCCCCAGGAAGGTTAAAACGCTCTCGGGGCTGTTGGGGATCTGGTGGATGATCCGGTCGTAGGTCTTGAACCCCGACTTGCTGAGGTGCAATGCCAATCGCGTGGCAAGGCGGCCGATTTCGGCGTATGAATAATGTATGCCGTCGTCGCCGATGAGCGCTGTCCGGGTTGCGAAGCGGTCGAACCGGTCGTCGAGGATTTCGCCGATGGTCGCGTCCTGCCAGTAGCCATCAGCCCGGTAGCGCTGTCCGAATTCGTCCGGCCAGCCGATAAAACCTTTTTCTATCATTACTCTGCTCCTTTTCGTTAATGCCCTGAGAAGGCGGTGGGGTGGTTCCTGCCGTTCCGTTTTCTGGCACTCGGTGGGGGGTAGAGCAATGGACGTGCCAGTAAAAAACAGTTGTTTTTATAGGCTTTCCCAGTGCAAAGTGAAAGAAATCTTTCATCGGGCTCCGCCGGACCTAAAAGATATTTTCAATAACACCGTTTTGATACCTGCGGATGGCTTAAACCAAACACTGTATGGCAAATTACTTTCAGTGCCGAGCATCGCTTCCCAGCGGCCGGACCACGGGAGATTGGCAATGGCGATATTCGACAAGTTGGCAAGACACCATGACGAGATCGTCGACGCCTGGGTCCGCCGGCTGCTGAGCGATCAGGCGAGCCCTTACGGCCTTGAGCGGGAGGCGGATCTACGCCCGTTGGTGAGCCAGGCGACGACCGCCTTTCTTCGAGGCCTCTCCGGGAGGGGCTGGGAGGACCTGGAAGCCTTCATCACGCTGATCGCCCGCAAGAGACTGTCGCAGGGTTTCAGGCTTTCCAGCGTGCAAAAGGCGTTCATGGCGTTTCAGCAGGTGGTCTCTGCGATCCTGATCCGCGAAGCCGGCGGCGACGAGCTGGATCAGGCGATTTTCCGCTTGGGAATTTGCATCTCGGAGACCGTGGGGAAATTCAGCGACTTCTTTCAGGAACTGCACGACGAGTGCATGCGCCAGCAGACCGTCGTGCTGGAAAGCGAGGTCCGGAAAAGGACCCGGGAGCTGTCCGAATCGCGGCGCAAATACAAGACCTTGGTGGAGGACATCCGGGACGGATATTACGTGGTTCAGGACGGGATCATCGTCTATGCCAACCGCGCCTTTTGCGAAATGCACGGCCGCTCCATCGAGGAAATGGCGGGGCTTGCCTTTTTGGAGCTGGTCGCCCCGGAATCGAAAAAAGAAGGGGGCCGCTGCTATGAGCGCAACCGCCTCCAGCAGACCTCAAGCCTGGTGGAGTACTTCCGTTTGCATGTGGACGGGAGAAAGTTGCCGACCGAGGCGCTGGCCAAATTTTCCACCTACGAGGGGAACGGCGCTGCGCTCGGCATCTGCAGGGACATCAGCGAGCGCCGCGCGCTGGAGCAAAAAACGCGGGAGGCGGAGACGCTCAACGCCTTGGCCCAGCAGGCGGCCTCGCTGGCGCACGATATCCGCAACCCCTTGACGGCCATAAAGATGAACGTGCAGATGCTTTCCGCCGCGGTGGAGGGGGACAGCACCCATCATCGCCTGCTGGAAATCTCCCTGAAAGAGGTGGAAAGCATCCAGCGCTCGGTGGAGGAGATGATGAATCTCGCCAGGCCCTTCCGGTTGAACCGGGAGGACGTGCTCTTGAAGCCTTTCATCGAGGGGTGCGTGGAGTCGCTGCGCTCCCGCATGGCGCAAAAGAACGTCACCGCCTCGCTGCGGCTCAGCCCGCAGCTGGATCACCTGCTGATGGACCCGCACCGCATGGAGCAGACGCTGGTGAACCTGCTGTTCAACGCCATCGAAGCGGTGCCGATGGGGGGGCATATCTACCTCTCCTCGGGGCCGGTCAAATCGGGCGGGCGCCGGTGGGGAAAGATCTCGGTCGCCGACAACGGCCCCGGCATCCCCAAAGACCTTTTGCCCTTCTTCTTCGACGAGAAGCGGAGCCGGCGCATCGGCCTGGGACTGGACAACGTGAAGAGGATCGTCGAAGCCCACGGCGGCAGCGTCGAGGCGGGCATCCGGCATCCTCGGGGACTGCGCGTCTCCCTTAAATTACCCCTGGAGCAATAAATCATGGCAACGGTTCTCATCATCGACGATCAAGCTTCCATCCTCCAATCCATGGAGGTCTTCTTCCAGCTGCGGGGCTGGAGGGTCCAGACCGCTCCCACCGGCAAAAAGGGGATAGCCCAGGCCAAAAAGAGCCGTCCCGATCTGGTGGTCCTCGATATCCGGCTCCCCGACATCGACGGCTTGCAGGTTCTGGAGCAACTCCGCCTGCACGACCCCGTGGCCCAGGTGATCATGATCACCGCCCATCAGGATATGGAGAGCACCATCCAGGCCATCAAGCTGGGCGCCTTCGACTACCTGCACAAGCCCTTGGATATCGAAGAGATGGACGCCGTCCTCAAGCGCCTCAGCTCCTTTAGATCCGCCCTCGCTTCCTCTGCCGTCGAGGAGCCGCCCAAGGAACAGGCGGCGCCGGTGGGGAAGCTGCATCTGGCGGGAAAGAGCAAGGCGATGAAGGAGGTGTTCAAGAAGATCGCGCTCGCCTCGGAATCGAGGGTCACCGTGCTGGTCCAGGGGGAGAGCGGGACCGGCAAGGATATGGTCGCCAAGGTGATCCACCGCAACAGCCCGTGGAGCGACAAGCCCTTTACCGTCATGGATTGCTCGACGCTGGCGCCGACGCTGGTGGAGAGCGAACTGTTCGGTTACGAGAAAGGCGCCTTCACCGGCGCCGAGCGCACTCGTCCCGGGCGCATCGAGCTTACCGGCGACGGCACGGTCTTCTTCGACGAGATAGGCGAACTGCCTCTGCAGCTGCAAAGCCGATTGCTCCGTTTTCTGCAGGAAGGGCAGTTCGTGCGGGTCGGCGGCGTGACCCCCATTCAGTCCAACGCCAGGATCGTCGCGGCCACCAATCGGGACCTGAAGGCCATGGTGGCGGAAGGAACCTTCCGGGAGGACCTCTTCTTCCGACTCAAGGTGGTGACCATTTACATGCCGCCGTTGCGCGACCGGCGCTCGGATATCCCGGACCTGGCGCGCTATTTGTTGGAGAAGGTCGCCGCCCGCGCCGCTCTCAAGCCGCGGACCCTCTCCGGCGAAGCGAACTCCTTGTTGATGAATTACGACTGGCCGGGAAACGTCCGGGAGCTGGAAAACGTCCTGACCCGCGCCTCCCTCATGTCCAAGTCCTCGCTCTTGACCGGAGACGACATCGCCTCGGCCCTGGACGGCGACCACTACCGCCCCACGCCGGAGAAGTCGGTGCGCCCCCTGGCCGAGGCGGAACAGGACTACATCCGCTTCGCCCTCAACACCTACGCCTGGAACCTGGGAAAGACCTGTCAGGCCCTGCAGATATCCCGGCCGACGCTGCGGGCGAAGATCAAGATCTACGGCCTGGAGAAGGGAAAGTGAAAGTTTCTTTCCATACCGAAGCGACACTTTGAAAGAAAACGTGCCTATTCGCCGGCTATCCGCCGGAGAGGTGTAAGGATCTTTCAATTGGAATCGTCCTTTCGGTGTCGAGGGCTTGCCTCGCCCGGCCGTAAGTTTGTTTTGCCGTCGATAATCCGCAAAAAAACCCCGCTGATTTGGGCTGTTACCCGTACCGGCAGCCACCGCCCTTTGATTTGAGAAATGTTGGCACATGCCTTGCTGGTAATGGCTGCCGCCGGTCCGGATCGCCGCTAGCGGGGCGAGCGGGTACGGCGCTAAAGAAGTAAATTGGTACCAGTTTGATAGTTTACCCCCTGCTTCGGGGGTGACCCGCAGGGCAATGGTTGCAAAAGGGTTTTTTAAATCACTTGAGGAGGATGAGCATGAAATTTGCAGTTTTAGGAACAGGAATTATGGGGCGCGGTTGGATCACGCAGTGCGCCATCAGCGGGCACGAAGTACACTGCTACGACGCGAGCCCGAAGACGCTTGCCGGCGTGGTCGGCGGTTGCGAGAAGCTTGCCGCGACGGTTGCCAAGAAGTTCAAGCTCGAAGGAGCTGATTTCGTGGCCAACGCCATGGGAAACATCCGCGTCCATACGGAAAAAACCGCCTTTATCGATGCGGCCAAAGGATGCGACGTATTTCTGGAAGTCATCTACGAAGACTTGAAACTGAAATGCACCGTGCTGGCCGAGTACCTGCCGCAACTGCCGGAATCGGTGATTTTCTGGTCCAACAGCAGCAGCCTCGATATCGATCCCATGGCTGAAGCCGGTGGCCGCCCGGATCGCTCCATCGTCACCCACGGCATGAACCCGGTGCCGCTCATGCCGGGAGTCGAGGTGGTGCCGGGAGCCAAGACCAGCGCCGCGACCATCGAATTCACGCGCCAGACGCTGCTCGACATGAAAAAATCGCCGTTCCTGGCGCCGAACATCCCCGGATTTTGGGTGAACCGTCTGCTCGTGCCCCAGATGCTGGACGCCGTGCGGTTGCTGGAGCAGGGGAAGATCAAGGTGGAAGACGGCGACCTCGGCCTGAATACCAGCGTCGGGCATCCGCAAGGGACCTTCAAGCTGCACGATTTCATCACCGCTCCGACCATGCTGCGGGTCGCGCTGCAGATGTATCAGGCAACCAACGATCCCCGCATGTATCCGCCGGTAACGCTGATCCGCATGGTGAAGAACGGCGAGAACGGCACCAGCACCGGTCTGGGGTTCTACGATTGGAGCGACCCCCGCAACCCCAAGCCCAGGGATCTTTCCAAGTACGTCATCGCGACCGCCGAAGACATGCTGGAGTCCTGCCCGTGATGTAGTCTGAGGATCAGCCGGCTTCCCCCTCCCTAACCCCGCTGCAGTTAAGTCAAGCTCTGGCCGAGAACAGTCCCCCTCCCGCAAGGGGAGGGGGACTGTTCTAATGTCATTTCACCCCCGCCTAAAAGCCTGCACCGCAGTTCGATGTACCCCGGCCCTTTTTTCCACTCCTCTTTTTAATAAAAGAAGTTGATTATTAAATAATTAACATATAAACTCGCGGGACCAAAAACATACACGACGGCGGCGCTTGGTTTTAAGCATGGTTGGCCCCATGCGTTAGCCGGCCTTACCCAGTTCTTCGTCGTCCTGAGGCAGTGGAATAAACTTCTCAGAACCAAGCGGCAAGCCGGATCGCTGGCCGCTAATCGTTTGCCAGAGGCGCCATGATTTTCAAAACTCCTTCTCCCGTTCGCACCCAACTGGCTAAATTGCTCGTTGCCGCGACCCTTCCGGTATGGCTGGTGGCGGCCTTCCTTTTTAATGCCTATGCCGACAAGTGCGCCGACATGGAACGGATCCAGATGGCTTCGGCGCGCTCCATGGTCAGGGCGGTAGACATGGAACTGGCCAACATCCAGGCGGCGCTGCTCGCCTTCGCGACCTCCCCAAACTTCGCCACCGGTGACTTCGACGGCGTGCACCGCCAGGCTTTGCAACTGTTGAAGTCCTATCCGGGAGCGGACATCATCGTGGCCGATGCCGCCGGAGTGCAACTGGTCAATACCTTGCGCCCCTCGTCCGCCAAATTGCCGAGAAGGCAAAACCTGGAAGCGACTCGCCTGGTATTTCGCAGCGAAAAGCCGGTGATCACCAATTTGTTCTTCGGCTCCACCACCGGGCGCCCAAAGGTCGGCGTCGACGTACCCGTGGTTTTGGATGGGAAGGTGGCCTACGATCTGGCCATGACTTTCCCCAGCGAATATCTGGAGGCCGTCTTTCTGAAGGAAAAGCTGCAACCGGGCGAATACAGAACCGTTGTGGACGGCAAACAAAACGTGGTGACCAGGTTCCCAAACGGCCGGCGGTTCGTCGGAGGCAAAAGCACCAAAGGGCTGCAGCAGGCGATGGCGCTTGCCCCGGAAGGAACCGTCGACGGCACGAATCTGGATGGAGTGTCCGTCTTTGCATCCTTCAGCCGCTCCGCCATGTCCGGTTGGACCGTGTTGGTGGGCGCTCCCAAGGCTTCGCTGATGCTCAAGATCTCGCGTTGGACGTGGTCCGCGGTGGTCGGAGCGGCATCCATTTCTCTTTTCGGCGTGGTCTTGGCCATCGGTTACGCGCGCAGGATCGCTTTGGACATTCAATCGCTGGCCGACCCCGCTGCTGGGGAGGGAGGGCTTGCCCGGCAGCCCCTCATCACCGAAATCGAGGAGGCTTCCACCGCCCTGCGCCTGCGGTCTCGGCAGCGCGACCGCGCCGGGTTGGAGTTGATCCGGCTGAACGAGGCGCTGCGGCGAGAAATCCTGGAGCGCAGGGAAGCGCAGGAAGCCTTGACCGGCGTGATGCTGGAGCGGGCGATCATCCTGGAAAACGCTCCCATCGGCATTTCCAAGACGATAGGTCGCACGCAGGTATTGGTTAACAAGAAGATGGAAGAAATATTCCTGTATGCCAAGGAAGAGATGGAGTCTCAGCCGACCAGAGCGCTGTACCCTTCGCAGGAAAAATTTCAGGAAGTGGGCGATGCCGCTTATACCCAACTGGCCAAGGGGCAGATCTTCGAGACGGTGCAGGAATTGGTGAGAAAAGACGGCGTTCATGTTCTGGTGAGGAATGTCGGCAAGGCTATCGACCCGACGGACATGTCAAGAGGCGCCATTTGGCTGTTGGAGGACATAACCGAACTCAAACGGTCGCAGGAGCTGCTGCGGGAAAGAGAGGAGCGCTTCAAGAAGATGTTTTTCGCGAACGGCGCCGTGATGCTGCTGATCGAGCCGACCGCCGGGACCATCGTCGATGCCAACCTGGCTGCCGAGAGGTTTTACGGCTATTCCCGGGACGCCCTGCTGAGCATGAATATCGACGAAATCAACGAGCTTCCCTCCGACGCCCTGCGGCATCAACTCCGGCGCGCCAACGAGAGCGACGAGAACCGCTTCGTTTTTCGGCACAAGACCTGCCACAGCGGAGTGCGCACCGTAGAAGTCCACTCCACGCCCATCGAGTTGGTGAATTCCAGTTTGGTGTTCTCGATCGTGCACGACATTACCGGGAAAAAGGCGATAGAAGAAGAATTGCGGCGCAGCCGCAATCTGCTCAACGCCGTGATCGAAGCGAGCAGGGACGCCATTTATGTCAAAGACACCCGCGGACGCTACCTCCTTTTCAATACCTCGGCGTCGCTTGCCACTGGAAGAAGCGCCGACGAGGTCCTCGGCCGGGACGATGCCGAGCTTTTCCCCAGCGACGCCGACGGCTTAATCGCTAGCGACTGGTCGGCGGAAATTGCCGGCGCGACCTTGGTTTCCGAGGATGCGCTGACCACGGCCAACGGCGACAGGCGCATCTTTTCCAGCACGAAGGGGCCGCTCTTCGACGAGAACGGCAGGGTTTTCGCCACCTTCGGCATCTCGCGCGACGTCACCGAACAAAAAAAATGGGAAACCCAGATCCGGGAGCTGAACGGCGTGCTGGAGGCGCGGGTGCATGAGCGGACGGTAGAACTGGAAACTGCCTTGCGGGAGCAGGAGACCTTCAGTTACTCCGTCTCCCATGATCTGCGCAGCCCGCTCAGAGCGATCAACGGCTATCTGGCCATAGTGATGGAAGACTTCGCCGACTATCTCCCCCCCGAAGCGCTTCCCTTTTTGAATCGCAGCCGCGTGGCCAGCGCCACCATGGGCAAATTGATCGACGACATCCTGGATCTGGCCAGGGTGGGCAGGACGGAGCTGGTGAAAAAGACGGTGGATCTCAGTGAGCTTGCCCGCCTGGTGTTCGCGGAGTTGCAGGAGATGGAGCCTGAGCGGGAGGTGGAGTTCACCGTCAGCGAGGGGCTGACGGCGAGAGGCGACAAAGTGCTGCTGAAACAGGCCTTGGAGAACCTGCTGAGTAACGCCTGGAAATACTCGTCGCGCGAGGAGAAGCTGCTGCTGACGGTCGGCGAAACCGTGGTGAAGGGCCACAGGACCTTTTTCGTGAAGGACAACGGCATAGGGTTCGACATGCAGTATCACGACAAGATTTTCGGGGTGTTCCAGAGGCTGCACCGAACCGACTACGGCGGCAACGGCATCGGCCTGGCCACCGTGCTGCGCATCTTCGAGCGCCATGGCGGCTCGATATGGGCCGAGGGGAAAGTAGGGGAGGGCGCGACCTTTTTCTTCAAGTTCAGCAGATAAAAAGCATCGAACCGCGAAGACGCGAAGCACGCAGAGAAAACCAGACAGTTACAAAGAAACCCTTCACCGTGATCGGTTCGGATTTTTACCCTTTATAAGAATTTGAATTTCTCCGCGCTCTTCGCGTCTTCGCGGTGAGCGATTGACGCTTTCAGGTTTTAAACGTAGACGATGTCGTCCGGCATGTCGGTGAGTTTCACCCCCCCCTCGCTGCTCACGGCGAAGGTGTTCTCGATGCCGATCACGCCGATCCCCGGCAGCACGAATTTCGGCTCGATGGCGAGGGTCTGCCCGGCTTTGAGCGGCACCTTGAAGCCCTGGGCCAGCACGGGAAACTCGTCCAGCTCCAACCCGCAGCCGTGGCCGACGAACTTGGCGTTTTCTCCCGGCGCCCCCATGAAGTTCTGCGCGAGACCGGCGGCCGCCGCCATCTCCGCGGCTTTCAGGAACAACTCCTCGCAGATTGCTCCCGGCTTCAGGTTTTCCACCAGGTACTTCTGAATGGCGAGCGAGGTGGCGAAGGCGTGCTCAAGCTCCGGCGCCAGCTTGCCGATCACGAATACCCGGGTCATGTCGACGATGTAGCCGTTGAAGATCCCCGCGTAGTCGAGCAATAGGGCTGTGTCGGCCGGCATGACCTCGGTCGAGGCCCCGTGCGGCGCGGCGTTGGACAATCCCCGGCCGGTGACCGCGCCGTCGAAGAATCCGGGATTGCCGGCCGTGGCCGAGGAGACGCACAACCCCAGGAACAGCTCCTGATTGTAGGCGCGCATGCGCACGTACCCCTCGCTCCCCGCCTTTCTCAGCCGGCACTCGAACTCGGCGGCCATGTCCAACTCCCGCATCCCCTCCTTCAGAAACTGCGGCACCTGTCGGTACACCTCGCAGACCTTGGCGCCGGAGTTGCGCATCTGCGCCAGTTCCCAGTCGCTTTTGACCGAGCGGATATCCCTGTTGACGGCGGAGATGTCGACGAATTCGCGCCCCGCCAAGAGCTTCAGGTAGAAGTTGTACTGCTGCACCGGCGCCACGTCGAAGGTGAAACCGACCTTTTTGACATCCGCTGCGAACTGCGCGGCGAACTCCTTGCTGGAGGGGAAGGGGCGGACGTCGCTGATCACGCTCTCGACCCGGGCCCGGCTGTAGCTTTTTTTCACCAGCAAAAACGGGTTTCCCTGCGCCGGAATCCAGAGTGCGGAGTTCTGGCGCGTGCCGGCGAAATAGTAGACGTCGATCGGATAGATGAACAGCGCCCCGTCGATTTCCTTTTCCTGCAACTCTTTTTGCAGCCTGATGATTCTTTGCTCCGATTCCATCTTAGTCAGCATCGGTCTTCCCCCAGTCATTGTAATAGGCGATTTCGGTCAGATCCTTGCGCGGACGCTGCCTCGGCTCCTGGTCCGGATAGCCAAGCGGCGTCACCCCGATCACTCTGATCCCCGCCGGAATGCCCAGCCGCTCTTTGACGGCTGCCTCATCATACATCCCCATCCAGCAGGTGCCAAGCCCAATTTCATGAGCCGCCAGACATAAATTCTGGAAGGCCGCAGCCGCGTCGGCTATGTAGTATTCCATGTCGTGACTTACTTCGGACTGGGCGGGGTCGGCGCAGACCACGATCAGCACCGGCGCCTGGGCCAGCGCCTTCTTGCCGGGGTTGTCGTCATCGAAGGCGGCCAAGAGCGCCTCCCTGCCGGCTGCCTGGTTCAGCACCAGGAAACGCCAGCACTGCATGTTTTTCCAGGATGGCGCCAGGCGCGCCGCGTCCAGGACGCGGGTAATCTTTTCCGGCTCGACCGGCTGATCCTTATATTTCCTGATGCTTCGTCTGTCGCTGATCGCCTGGTAAACGTCCATCGGTTGATTCTCCTCGTCTATGAGCCGCTGCATGTTTGGCCGGTACATTCGTAGGTTGCGTTGAACGGATTCTTCGTGAAACGCAACGTCACATGGACGCCATGACCGCCCCCCTTGGCGTCACCGCAACTCGTGGCGGCATCGCAACGTCGCGTTTCGTGCCTCAACGCGACCTACCGCTACCGCTACCGCCTCGTCGATGAAGCGCTACATGTTGCGCCGGTACTCGCCGCCCACCTCGTAGAGCGCCCGGGTGATCTGGCCGAGCGAGGCGTATTTTACGGTGTCCATCAACTCGGCGAAGATGTTCCCTCCGGCCACCGCCGTCTCCTGGAGACGCCGCAGGGCCTGCGGCGCCCGCTCACGGTTTCTTTCCTGGAAGGCCTTGAGGTTGACGATCTGCTGCTCTTTCTCCTCGGTGGTGGCGCGCGCCAACTCGCCCGGCACGTTGTACCCCTCCTCGTCGGCATGGGGGTTCAGGAAGGTGTTGACGCCGATGATGGGGAGCTCGCCGGAGTGCTTCTTGTGCTCGTAGAGCATGGACTCGTCCTGGATCTTGCTGCGCTGGTACTGGGTCTCCATCGCCCCCAGCACGCCGCCGCGCTGGTCGATCCGCTCGAACTCGGCCAGCACCGCCTCCTCCAGCAGGTCGGTGAGCTCGTCCATGATGAAGGCGCCTTGCAGCGGGTTCTCGTTCCTGGCCAGACCCAACTCCTTGGTGATGATCATCTGCACCGCCATCGCCCGGCGCACCGACTCCTCGGTGGGGGTGGTGACCGCCTCGTTGTAGGCGTTGGTGTGCAGGGAGTTGCAGTTGTCGTACAGGGCCATCAGCGCCTGCAGGGTGGTGCGGATGTCGTTGAAATCCATCTCCTGGGCGTGCAGCGAGCGCCCGGAGGTCTGGATGTGGTACTTGAGCTTCTGGCTGCGGTCGTTGGCGCCGTACTTCTCCCGCATCACCACCGCCCAGATGCGCCTGGCCACCCGGCCGATCACGGTGTACTCCGGGTCGAGGCCGTTGGAGAAGAAGTAGGAGAGGTTCGGGGCGAAGTCGTCGATCTGCATGCCGCGCGACAGATAATATTCCACGTAGGTAAAGCCGTTGGAGAGGGTGAAGGCGAGCTGGGAGATCGGGTTGGCGCCGGCCTCGGCGATGTGGTAGCCGCTGATGGAGACCGAGTAATAGTTCCTGACCTGCTTGTCGATGAAGTACTGCTGGATGTCCCCCATCATCTTCAGGGCGAATTCGGTCGAGAAGATGCAGGTATTCTGCCCCTGGTCCTCCTTGAGGATGTCGGCCTGCACGGTGCCGCGCACGGTCTGCACGGTGCAAAGCTCGATGCGGGCGCGCTCTTCGGCGGATGGCTCGCGCCCTTGCGCCTTTCTGAAGGCGTCGGTCTGCTGCTCGATGGCGGCGTTGAAGAACATGGCGAGCATCATCGGCGCCGGGCCGTTGATGGTGATGGAGACGCTGGTGCTGGGGGCGCAGAGGTCGAAGCCGGCGTAGAGCTTTTGCACGTCCTCCACGGTGCAGATGGAGACACCGCTCTCGCCGACCTTGCCGTAGACGTCGGGCGGGTAGGCGGGGTCCTCGCCGTAGAGGGTGACCGAGTCGAAGGCCGTGGAAAGACGCTTGGCGCCGTCGTCCTGGCAAAGGTAGTGGAAGCGCCGGTTGGTCCGCTCCGGGGTTCCCTCGCCGGCGAACTGGCGCTTGGGATCCTCCTCGACCCGCTTGAAAGGGAAGACCCCCGCCGTGTAGGGGAACTCGCCGGGGACGTTCTCCTTCATGGTCCATTTGACGATCTCGCCCCAGTCCTCGAATTCGTGGACGCAGACCCGGGGGATCTTGGTGCCGGAGAGCGAGGTCGTGTAGAGCTCGGTGCGGATTTCCTTGTCGCGTACCCGGGTCACCAGCGCGTCCTGGCGATAGGAACTCTTCACCGCCGGCCACCCCTCGATGATGCGGCGCGGCTCGGCCTGGAGCTTGCCGTCGTAGCTGCCGATCAGCCCGTCCAGCTCCGCCTGGGCGGCGCTTCCGGTGACCAGCGCGCGGCTCCCTTGCAACTGGAAGAGGGTGCGGGCGATCTTCGCCTGCTCCTGCACGGTCTTTCGGTAGTTGCGCACCGTGTTCACGATCTCGCCCAGATAGTGGATCCGGTCCGGCGGGATGATGTATTTCTTCAGGCTTTCGCGCTCGCCGATCTCCAGGCGGGAGAGCCACCCCAGCCCCTTTTTCTCGTTCAGGCTGTCCAGCACGGCGCGGTAGAGCACGTTGGTCCCCGGATCGTTGAACTGGGAGGCGATGGTGCCGTAGATCGGCAGCTCCTCGTCGCCGATCTCGAACAGGTTGCGGTTTCGGCGGTACTGCTTGCGGACGTTTCTCAGGGCGTCCTCCGCCCCCTTGCGCTCGAACTTGTTCAGCGCCACCATGTCGGCGAAGTCGAGCATGTCGATCTTCTCCAACTGGGTGGGCGCCCCGAACTCGCAGGTCATCACGTAGAGCGAGGCGTCGCAGATCTGCACCACGCCGGCGTCACCCTGGCCGATGCCGGAGGTCTCGACGATGATCAGGTCGAAGCCCGCGGCGCGCACCACGTCGAGGGCGTCGTGGATGGCGGCGGAGAGCTCCGAGCGGGAATCGCGGGTGGCGAGCGAGCGCATGTAGATGCGGTCCGTGTTGATGGAATTCATCCTGATGCGGTCGCCCAAGAGCGCCCCGCCGGTCCGTTGCCGGGAGGGGTCGACCGCCAGGATCGCCACGCTCTTCTCCGGGAAGTCCCTGATGAAGCGGCGCACCAGCTCGTCGGTGATCGAGCTTTTGCCCGCGCCGCCGGTGCCGGTGATCCCCAGCGACGGGACCTCGCGCCCCATGGCGCGGATCCGCTCCCGCACCAGGCCGTACCCCTGCGAGTGGTCGTGCACGGACTGCTCGGCCAGGGTGATCAGCGTGTTCACCGCGCGGATGTCCCGCGCCGTCAGCCGCTCGATCTCCCTTTCCAGGTTGCGCTCCGGGCTGAAGTCGCAGGTTTCCAGCATATGGTTGATCATCCCCTGCAATCCCATGCGGCGGCCGTCGTCCGGGGAAAAGATCTTGCTCACCCCGTAGCTTTCGATCTCGGCGATCTCGTCGGGCACGATCACGCCGCCGCCGCCGCCGAAGACCCGGATGTGCCCGGCCCCTCGCTCCTCAAGCAGGTCGCGGATGTATTTGAAGAAGGGGACGTGTCCCCCCTGGTAGCAACTGACCGCGATCCCCTGGGCGTCCTCCTGGATGGCCGCGGTGACGATCACCTCCACCGAGCGGTTGTGCCCCAGGTGGATGACCTCGGCGCCCGAGGCCTGGAGCATGCGCCTGATGATGTTGGTGGCTGCGTCGTGGCCGTCAAAGAGGCTGGTGGCCGTGACGAAACGGATCTTGTGCTTCGACTGGTAGGGTGCCACAGCGGCTGTGTGCATGGTAGCTTCTCCTTGGGTGGGCTGTTCGGCAGTCTTGCCGGCGTTTCGCCGGGGTTTATGAGCAGAGGGTGAATTCCCAGGCGCACCAGAACTCCTCGGGATGCCGGTCCGGCGGACAAGCGAGGCAGCGGGTCTGGATGCGCGGGTCGATCGCTTTGGCGAACTCGGAATATTCGACGATGCCGACCGACTTGCAGGGGTGGTCCGGGAGTCCCTTTCGTTTGCGCGCCGATTGCACGCGGCAATCGAGCATGCGAAAGATCACCCGGGTGTCGCTGGCTTCGATGCATTCCTGCAGGTTGAGCCGGGCGTAGAATCGGTGTTTCAGGCATTCCATCAGGGCCGGGATGCCGCCGCCCGGCTTCATCCCCAGGCGCTCCATGATGCGCTTGGCCTCGATGACGGTGAACATGCGCCAGGCGTCGGTGTCGATGTCGACCGCCACCTCCATGCCGAACTTTTTCTCCAGCGACTGGAACCAGACCCCGTCGTGGGCCAGCCAGTTTTTGGCGTCGTCGGTGATGATCTTCACCAGTTCCTCTTTGCTCAAGTCGTAAAGGAGCCTGATGCCTTCGTCGCCGGCCTGGAGGTCCGCGGCGGGTTTTTCGGTCGGTTCTGTCATGGGGAAAGTCCTCGGGGCTAAGGGCTAAGGGCTAAGGGCTAAGGGCTAAGGGCTAAGGGCTAAGGGCTAAGGGCTAAGGGCTAAGGGCTAAGGGCTAAGGGCGGCCCTGCAAACGCTTCACTTTGACGTTATGGACAGCTTGCCGGCCCTCTCTCCTCCGCTGCGCGGCGCGGCATGCCGCCGAATACCCAGCTCATTAGCGGGTTAGCCCGGAGATGGGGCGGGACTGCCAGCTAAAATATCCGCGGTTTACGTACATGTCAAGCCGAAATAAAACAATTTTATATTGAGGTGCTAAAAAAGTTGTCCGGCTGCCTGTCCAGGCCGGCAATTTAATTAAAGAAACGGATAACTGTTGACAAAAACAAACAGGTATTCTAAAAATAATAATACTTTACGTAAAGGTGAAACGAATGAACATACTGAAGGAAGGCGAAGAGGCGGTCTCGATAGGTGAACTGGCAAAGGCGTTTGGTCTGACCACCAGGACGCTTCGCTACTGGGAGGAAGTGGGGATCGTCGAATCGGTGGAGCGTTCCGACGGCGCGACCCGAGGCTACACCCCTTACTATGTCAGAAGGATAAAGTTCATTTTGAAGCTGAAGGAACTGGGGTTGACCATCAAGGAGATGCAGGATCTCTACGTGGCCTACGGCGACGCCAAGCAGACGGACAAGATGATTCCGCGTCTGATCGAGATCCTCGACCAGCACGTCAACAAGGTGGACGAAAAGATGGCGCAACTGGCCTCGCTCAGGAAGGACATCATCGATTACCGGCGCAAGATGCTGCTGCGTCTGTCGGAGAGCGAGAGCGAAGGGAGGTAGGCGAAGGGCGAAGGGCCCGGGTGCTAGTCGGCGGCGGGCACTTCGAAGGTCCGGCCGGCGAACTCGGCGATCCGCTCGGCCACCAGCGGTTTGCTGAAGTAAAAGCCCTGTACCATGTGGCATTGGCACTGGGAGAGTTGCTGCAATTGCTCCAGGGTTTCCACCCCTTCGGCCACCACCCTGATGTTCAGATACTGGGCCATGCTGATGATGGAGTTGACGATCACGGTGTTGTTCTGGTCGTCGGGAATGGTGGAGATGAAACTGCGGTCGATCTTCAGCTCGCTGATCGGCATCCTGCGCAGATAGCTGAGCGACGAGTAGCCGGTGCCGAAGTCGTCGATGGAGAGCGAAAGACCCAGGTCGCGAAGGACGGTGAGGGTGCGCACGGTGTCCTCGACGTCGTCCATGACGATGCTCTCGGTAAGCTCCAGGCAGAGGTAGTCCGGACTCATCCCGGTCTCCCTGAGGGTCTTGATCACGGTCGCCGGCAGGGTGCCGGACTTGAACTGGGTGGCGGAGATGTTCACCGAGAGCATGAAGGAAGGCGTCCCCTGTTGTTGCCACTCCACGTACTGACGGCAAGCCTGCCTCAAAATAAACTCGCCTACCGGGATGATCAGCCCCGACTCCTCCAGCACCGGCACGAAATCCGAAGGACTGACCAGCACGCCGTCGCTGCGCTGCCAACGAACCAGCGCCTCGACCCCGGACATGGTGCCGCTGGCGAGTTCGATCTGCGGCTGGTAGTGCAGGGTGAACTCGTCGCGCTCCAAGGCCCGCCGCAGGCTGGTTTCCAGCTCGATGCGGCCGCGCACGTGATCTCCGAAAACCGGATCGTAGTATTGCACCGTGGTGCGGCCGCGCTCCTTGGTCCGGCAGATGGCGATATTGGCGCACCTGAGCAGGTCTTCGACCCCGCTGCCGTCGCCGGGCCAACTGGCGACCCCCAGGCTTGCCGAGACGAACAGCTCCTGGTCGCCGGCGGTGAAGGGTGTGCCGAAGGCCCGCTGCAAGCCATCGATGAAGGCGTCGGTGTTCGTTTCGCTGTAGGTGGTGAGGACGGCGAATTCGTCCCCCCCCAGATGAGCCAGTATGTCGGTGCCGCCGCAGGCGGCGGTGAGCCGGGAGGCGACCTGGCAGAGGAGCTCGTTGGCGACCCGATGGCCGAAGTTGGCGTTGACGATCTTGAAGTTGTTCAAATCCAGAAGTATCAGGCACATGCGCAAGCCGGCGCCGGTGCGCGGCCGGAACAGGTCGCCCAGTTGCAGCCGGTTGGGAAGTCCGGTCAGCGCGTCGTGCAGCCGTCGGAAACGGTACTCCTGCTCGTTTTGCTCGCTGCAGCGCTGCCGCTCTCTCTCCTCGTGCGCCTGCTTCAATAGTTTCCGGCAGAGCTCTTCCAACTCGGAGAGCCGGCGCACCGGTTTGGTGATGAAGTCCCAGGCCCCTCGTTTCATGGCATCGACCGCGTCGCTGATCATGCCGGTCCCGGAGATCACCACCACCGGGGTCAACGGGCTCTCCTTCTTCACCTGGGTGATCAGGTTTAGGCCGTGGCCGTTGGCCATGTTCAGGTCGGTGAACACCAGGTCCGGGTGCCTTTGCCTGAAAAGGGCGATCCCTTCCTCGCCGCTGGCGGCTTCGTAGGTTTGAAAGCCGCTGTCTTCCAGGTAATCGACGATGCTGCGCCGTTGGCAGGCGTCATCCTCGACGATCAGCACTGAAATCTGGTCAGTTGACGGCATGTTTGGGAACTCCTGAAACCGAACGGCGGATGGCGGCGACAAAAGAATCGAGATCCAGGATCGGCTTGAAGACGACGTTTTGCTGCTGCAGCCCCAGCTCCAGCAGTCTGTCGGGCAGTTGATAGTAGTGTTGGCCCGTGTGCACCATGAATTGAGTGGCCGGATGAGCGGCGCAGGCCTGCGCGATCACCTCTTCGCCGTTGAGCTCCCCCAGTTGCAGGTCCACCAGCGCCACGTCGACCGGGTTCTCGGCCATGAGCCGCAAGGCCGCCTCGCCGCTATTGGCGCTGTAGACGGTGAAGCCCTCGTCCTCCAGCCAGATGGAGATGCAGGTGCTGACCAGTTCGTCGTCGTCCACGAGCAGTACGGCAATGGCATGGCACATTCCTGGTTCCTTATCCCTCATCCCTGCTCGCTCATCGCTGGTTCCTCATCCCTATCCCTCAGCCCTTAGCCTTTAGCCTTCCTCCCTCGGTATCGGCAGGTTGACGGTGACTTTGCTGCCGACGCCGGGCGTGGAATCGACCTCGATGCTGCCGCGATGGTTCTTCACCACCACGGCGTAGGTGACCGCCAGGCCGAGGCCGGTGCCGATGCAGACGTCTTTGGTGGTGAAAAACGGTTCGAAGATGCGCCGTCTCACCTCGGGGGTCATGCCGCAGCCGTTGTCCTCGATCTGGATGGCGGCGTAGGAGCCGTTTTGCCTGGTGCTGATGGTTATGCGCGGCGTCCTCCCCTCCGGCGTCGGGGTAAGGGCATGGACCGCGTTCTTGATCAGGTTGATCAGCGCCTGCTCCAACTCGGCGCGGTTGACCATCAGCGCCGGAAGCGTTGGGTCGTAGTCGCGCACGATCTGGCTGGTCCGGAATTCGCACCTCTTCTTCAGGTCGTAGTCGCAGGCCACCAGATCCACCGCCTGATCGAGCAGCTGGTCGAGGCGAGCCGGCTCCAGCAGCGCCGAGTCGCTGTGGCTGAAGAACATCATCTTCTCGACGATGCCGGCCACCCGCGCACCCGCGGCCTCCACCATCCCCAAGAGCTCGAAAATTCCCCGCTGCTTCAGATAGCACTGCATGGCCGCGAAATCAAGGTTAAACTGCTGGGCCGCCTTGTCGTTGGCCGGCAGCCCCGGCGACAGCCGCCGCTGCAAATTCTGGATGTTCTGCAGGATCGCCGCCAGCGGGTTGTTGATCTCGTGCGCCATTCCCGCCGCCAGGCCGCCCACCGTGAGCATTTTCTCGGTCTGCATCATCACCTCGTGCAGGCGCTTTCTCTCGGTGATGTCGCGCACCGTTTCCACGGCGCCCACCACCTGGCCTTCGGCGTCCAGAAGCCGCCGGGCCCGGGCCCACAAAAACAGCCCGCTGGCTCCGAAGTGCGGGATGAAGATCTCCGCCTCCACCGTGTCGCCGCTGCGGCGGAAGGAGTCGTACCTGAGTTCCTGCGCGGGGTCGGGGGCGATGGCGACGTCGACCAGGATCGGCCGGCGACAGCCGTAAAAAGGGACCGAGTAGGCGAAGTCGTCCAGTCCCACCATATCCCGGGATTTGACCCCGGTCAGCTCCTCGATCGCCTGGTTCCAGGCGATCACCGTCCCCTTCGCGTCCACCGCCCAGGTGGCGTCCGGCAGCAGGTCGACGATGTCGGCCAACTGGCGGCGCTCCTCCTGAAGCGCCTCTTGGGCGTTGCGCCGGTAATAACGGACCGGGGCCAGGAGCAGCAGGGAAAGGAGCACCAGGGCTCCCAGGGCGAGTATCTCCAAGACCGGCACCACCGCGACGCGGCGGCCAAGTACGGCGATGAGCGCGCCGATGAGCGAGCCGACCAGCAGCAGGGTCAAAAACGGTATCAGGGATTTTTCGAATCGATTCATCCGCGTCGTCGCTACCTCCCGCCCAACAGCTCGCCCAGCTTCTTCCTGATCGCCTGCGGGGTCAGTTCAAAATCGACCGCGCCGGTTTCCACCGCGGCCTTGGGCATGCCGTAGATCGCGCAGGATGCCCGCTCCTGGGCGAAGGTCACGCCGCCCAGCGACTTGATGTGCCGAATCCCTTCGGCGCCGTCCCTCCCCATGCCGGTCAGGATCACGCCGATCAGCCGCTCCCCGCGGGGCTTGGACAGCGACAACATGGCCACGTCCGCCGAGGGTTGCACGAAATTCACCCGCGGTCCTTCCTTGAGCGCGATGCGGCTGTTGTTCCCCTCCAGAGACAGGTGCAGGCCGGCGGGGGCCAGGTAGATCCTGCCGGCTTGCAGCGACTCGCCGTGGCGCGCCAGGGCGACCGGCATCGGGCAGACGGCGTCCAGGCTCTTGGCGACCTTGTCGTCCATCCCCGCAGGAACGTGCAGCACCACCACGAAGGCGGCGTTGCCGGCCGGCAATTCGCCCAAGAGCTGCTTGAGCGCGACCGGTCCGCCGGTGGATACCCCTATCATGACTACGTTGACGGTCATTGTGGTGATCTCATCCTTTGCGCAGCTCCGCCAGATAGCGAATGGTGCCGATCAGTTCCAGCGGGTCGAACGGCTTGGTGACGTAGTCGGTGACGTATTCCTGGATCCCTTCCATCTTGAGGTCCGGCTCGCTCTTGCCGGTCAGCATCAGGATCACGTTGCCGTCGTACAGCCCCTGGTCGACGATCTCTCTGATGGTGTCCCAGCCATCCATCCCCGGCATCATGACGTCCATCAGGATGATCCCCCGAAAGCCGGCCTGCAGGCAGCTGAGGCACTCGCTGCCGCCGTCGGCGACCACGATGTCGACTCCCTCGCTGTGCAAAAGGATCCTGACCGATTCCCTGATCATCTTGTTGTCGTCAACGATCATCACCTTGGTGCTGTTCATCGTTCATCGCCTCCTTAACGGGGTGGGCTCCCCCGAGCTGTTATTTTATTGGATCGGCAGGGTGAAGCGGACCGTCAGCCCCCGCCCTTTGCCGTCGCTTTCCGCCCAAATGGTCCCCTGGTGGTTGGCGACGATCCTGCGGCAGATGGCCAGCCCCAATCCGGGAGAACCGAGGTCGTGCCTGGATTCGTCCACCTTGAAAAACTCGTCGAAGATCTGCTCCAACACGGTCGGATCGACCCCCACCCCCTGATCCTGCACCGCCACCGTCACCTTGTCCTGGCCGCGCTCGGCCCGGATGCTGATCACCCCCCCCTGATGGGAATGGCGGGCGGCGTTGGAGAGCAGGTTGTTGAAAAGCTCCTTCAACTGGTCCGGCACCACCAGCACCGCGATCCCCGGCTCGATGCCGTTTTCGCAGTATACGCCGTTGCCGTCGAAATGGGCGCCGTTCTCGACCAGGTACCCGGCCACCTCCTCGGCAAGGTCCACCTGCTGCAGCACCCCGCCGGCGGTGGAGGCCGACAGGCTCACCAGCTTCAGGGCCTTCTCGGTGAGTTCGCGCACCGTGACCACGCTTTGGCTGCAGATGTCGATCATCATCACCAGGTCGGGATCGACCACCTTCTTCCTGATCAGCGGGATCAGGGCGAAGAGCGGCGTGAGCGGGGTCCTCAGGTCGTGCCCCAACTGGGTGATGAACGACTCCATCATCTGCGAGTGGTGCCGCTGGGCTTCCAGGCGCAGGCGCACCTCCTCGGCGCGCTTTTGCTCGCTCACGTCGCGGAAGTACCAGACCCTGCCGTAATAGCGGCCGTCGGCGTCGAACATCGGGGCGGAATACCGGTCGATGACCGCTCCCCCCTTGAGCCGCAGCTCGTCGCGGCTGGTGTCGTGGCGCTGCCGGTAGATCCTTTGCACCGCCTGCAAAAACTCCCCGGGGCGCTCCGCCTGCTCCATGGCGTGCCTTAGCATGGCGTCGTCGGAGCCTGCGTCCAGCACCGACTGGGAGACCTGGAAGATCTCCTTGAAGCGCCGGTTGTAGGAGACGATGCGCGCCTGCGCGTCCACCGCCAGGATGCCGTCGATCGAGCATTCCAGCTGGGTGGACTGCAGCAGGTTGGTCACGCGCAGTTCGTCTTCGACCCGCTTGTAGTCGGTGATGTCGCGCATCGACTCGATGGCCCCGACCCGGTTGCCGCAATTGTCGAACAGCGGGGCGGCCGTCCCCCAGATGTAGCGGCTCGCCCGCTCCGGGGTCGCCGGTATCAGCGTCTGGGTGAAGAGGTTGCGTCCCTCCCTTTTCAGGAAGGGGTAATCGGCGATGAGCGTGTCCGGGTCCTCGTCGATCAGGTCGATCAGGATCGGCCGGCGCGCGCCGTAGAAGGGGAGCGCATAGGCGAAGTCGCCCTGGCCGACGATCTCCTCCTTCTTCACCCCGGTCATCTCCTCGATCGAGTTGTTCCAGGCGATCACCCGCCCCTGGCCGTCGACCACGAAGGTGGCGTCCGGGAGAAACTCGATGATGTCGTGCAGGCGCTGGTTGGAGTTCTTGATCTCCTGTTCGGCGGCCTTGCGCTCGGTTATGTCGAAGATCACCCCCACCGAGCCGGCGACGGAGCCGTGCTCCGACAGGAAGGTGCTCTTGTGAAAGATGACGTCGCGCCGGTTGCCGTCCGCGTACAGGAAGGCCCCCTCGTAGATCTGGGTGCCCGGGTGTTCGCGCAAGGCCCTGTCCTGCTGCTCGTAGGTTTCGGCCAGGTCCTTGGGCCACAGGTCGCGGGACGTCCTGCCGATCATCCGCTCCTGGGCAAGGCCCACGAAGGACTCGTAGGCCTTGTTGAAGCCGAGGTAGCGGCCGTCGACGTCCTTGTAGTAGATGGGGCAGGGGATGGTGTCCATCAGCGTTCGCAACAGCCTGAGACTGTTGGTCTCGGCGTTCTCGAAGCCGCGGGTTTTTCTCAAGAGCAGCAGGTTGATCGCCAGCATGCCGCAGATCAGCGCCGCCAGCAGGACGGCGACCGGGGAGCCCGCCTGGCGCAACGGCTCCCGGGAGTCGAGCAGGAGGGCGAGCGCACCGGCGCTGGCAAGAGCCAGCATGCCGTTGGCTATGATCAGTTTGGTCGTGGTTCGCATCTGCTGATTGCCTTGGCGCGGTTTTTTCACTTCAGCGCCTGCTGAATGCCGGACAACAGTTGCTCGCTGGTGAACGGCTTGGGGAGGAAGTTGACCCGGTCCCCGCCGCCTCGTCCCTGCAATTTCAGATCGAAGGTGTAGCCGGAAATATAGAGCACGGGGAGCTCCGGCTGCGCCGCGACCAGGATCTCGTACAGTTGCGGCCCGCTCATCTCCGGCATGACCACGTCGGTTACCAGCAGGGCGACGGTGTCGCCGTGGCTTTGCGCCAGTTCCCTGGCCTTGGCCGGGGTGTCGGCCGCCAGCACCCGGTAGCCGGAGGATTCCAGCAGCTCCACCGCCATTTCCCGGATCAACTCGTTGTCGTCCACCACCAGTATCAGCTGCGCCCCGGCGCTGCGGGAAGGTTCGGGCGGGTCGGGCGCCGGCGCGGAGGCGCTGCCGGTTTCGCCGCCGACGCTTGGCAGGTAGACCAAAAGCGAACTCCCCTGGCCCACCTCGCTCAGCGCCTTGATGAAGCCGTTATGCTGCTTGACGATGCCGTAGACCGTGGCAAGCCCCAGGCCGGTGCCTCTCCCCAGGGGCTTGGTGGTATAAAACGGCTCGAACATGTGGGCCAGCACCTCTTCGGGCATGCCGCAACCGTCGTCGATGAAGGACAAGAGGACGTGGGGGCCGCTCTTCATGCCGGGGTTCAGCTTGGCCAGTTCCGGGTCGATCACCACGTTTTGGGTCGCCACCACGATCAGGCCGTTCCCCTTGATGGCGTCCTGGGCGTTGACCGCCAGGTTGACGAGGATCTGCTCCAACTGTCCGCGATCGGCGAAGACGGCGGCGCCGTCGACGGCCAATTCCGTCTTGATCTCGATGTTGGCGCGGATGGTTCTTTGCAGCAGGTCGTAGAGCGAGACGATCACCTCGTTCAAGTCGAGGGTCTCTTTTTTCAGGATCTGTTTGCGCCCGAAGGAGAGCAGTTGCTTGGTCAGGTCGGCGGCCTTGCCGGCGGAGGAGATGATCCCCTTGATCTTGCCGCGGTTGGGGTCGTCCTCGGAGAGGCTGCGCTTGACGATGTCGGCGTAGACGAAGATCGGCGTCAACAGGTTGTTGAAGTCGTGGGCGAGGCCTGCCGCCAGTTGCCCGACCGCCTCGATCTTTTGCATCTGGCGCATCTGCATTTCCAGGTTCAAGCGGCTCTCGTCGCTGCGCACCCGTCCCACGGCGATGCTGGTCATATGGGCCGCCGACTCGATCAGGGAGAGTTCCTTGGCGGTGGGGGTCCGGCAACTGCGGTAGTAGATGGCGAAGGTGCCCAAAAGCTCGCCGTTCACCGAGAACACCGGCTCCGACCAGCAGGCCAAAAGGCCCGCCCGGCGAGCCGGCTCGAACCCCTTCCAGAACGGGTGGTTGTCGATGTCGGCCACGATCACCCGCTCGCGCAGGAAAGCCGCCGTGCCGCAGGAACCCATGCCGTGCTTGATCCGCAAGCCGTCCACCGCCTGGTTGTAGAAATCCGGCAGGCTGGGAGCGGCGCCCAACTGCAATTTCTCCCCCGACTCGCAGGTCAAAAGCACCGAGCAGAGCGCCCCCGGGCTTTCCTGCTCGACGAACCTGACGATGTAGCTCAAAAGGTCCTCCAAGGGGGCGCCGCTGGCCATCTCCTCGAGAATTTGCAGGCGGGTTTTTTCCCGCAGCTCGATGCTTTTCCGTTCGCTGATGTCCCGCACCAGGCTGAGGATGGCGGGGCGGTCGTCGTAGTCGATCGCCCTGGCGCTCACCTCCACCGGGATGAACTCGCCGCGGGCCGTGCGGTGCAGCGTCTCGTAGCGCGCGCTGCCGTGCTGCTTGAGCATCTCGATCGGCTCGTAGCCGCCCGGTATCCGCTCGGCGGAGTCCACCTGGCTCAAGGTGAGCCCCAGGAACTGGTCGCGGCTGAACCCCATCAAGTCGCAGGCCGCCTGGTTCACCTCCAGGATATGGTTCTGCAGGTCATGTATATAGATGGCGTCGCCGGCGCTGTTGAACAGCTGCCGGAACTTGGCCTCCGTCATCCGGAGCACCTTTTCCAGGCTTTTGCGGCGCCGGACGTTCAGATAGAGGAACAGCGAGGCGGCGGTGAGGTAAAAAGTGAAGACCGCCCCGACCCAGAAGACCGTCTTGTTCACCGAGTAGGAGGAGGTCGCGGAGGGGATCAGGGTTGCCGTCGCGGGCGACTGGGCGGCCTGCAGCAGCGAGGCGCCGGCAAGGAGCAGCGTCCAGACGCCGAGCGTCATCAGCGCCGCCGGCAGAAGCGGCGATCGGGCGCGGCATGAAATGTAAAGGCGGGGGCGCTGCCTCACTATCACCTCGACAAGGGGTTCGCGAGATGCCGGCCCTGAACGGCAACACACCTGCGAAACGCATAAACCATTTAAATCTCACAATTTGGCGAAAATGTAAACCAGATTAGCGAGACTCGTCGCCGACCTGCTCCCGGTCCCCGCGCACTTCCGGCCGCTCGTCCAGTTCCCGCCATTTATAGTCGATCAATTCCAGGAGCACGCCGTTCATCTGCTTGGGATGCAGGAAGGCGAATTCGCAGTCGCGAAAGGGGCGCGCCTTGCCGGTAGCGTCGCCCGCAATCGGTTCCGGGTTGGGGAGGAAGCGGTAATCCTTGGCCTCCAGTTCCTGAACCGCCTCGCGGGTGTTCTCCACGTTCAAGCCGATCAGCATGATCCCCTCGCCGTTTTTTTCGATCCATTTGGCCACCGGGCCGTCCGGCGTGGTCGATTGCATCAGCTCGAATCCCACCTCGCCCAGCCAGTAGCGGGCGACGCGAATCTGCTCCGGTTGGTCCTCGTAAGCGTCGTCCGGTTCCGACTTCCCCAGAATCGGCTGCCACAGTTTCCTGGCGGCCTCCAGGTCCCTCACCGCAATGCAAAAATGGTCCACTTTTTTGGTTTTCATGTCTTCTCCCGGTGTTCTTTTTGGTCGCGAGCAACTCTTCTAACATTATTTTTCCGGGAAAATCACTAATTTTCTTGCAGCATTCAGCACCTATTTCAGTAGGTCGCGTTGAGGCACGAAACGCGACGTCGCCACGGCGCCACGGCGGCAATGTCGCGTTTCACGATGAAGCCGTTCAACACGACCTACCGGCGTGCAGAGTCGCCAGCCGATGTGGTAATAGTCACCCGAAACTTCAAACTGGCGCGGGACCGGCAGTCGCGCAGTTCATTGCAAAAAAATTAATTGACTTTATTTCACGGCGGTGCGAAGGGTCACTGGCGGCCCAGCGTAGATCAAAAGCCCCCTCTCCCTTGATGTGAGAGGGCTCGTCCGCCGAAGCCTTGGCGAAGGAGGGTAGGGGAGAGGGTGAAAAGCTCGCCATAGCCTTCGCTCCCCCCAACCACCTCCCATAAAAGGCTCGTCCGCCGAAGCCTAGGCGAAGGAAAAAGGGGAAGAACTGCGACGCGTGAGTTTGTATTAATGGCACTTCGCGAGGAGGGAAGCATGGATATGCATCAAAAAGTGCTGTTCGTAGATCCTGCCACCGGTTTCTATCGAACGCGCAAATACGGCTTCGACCGCTACTTCGGGCCGGTAGACCTCGGCATCCACCTGGCCGACAAGGCCAACAGCCTCAACTTCGGGGTCGGCGTCTTCGCCGGCTCCATCTTCCCCGGCTCCAATCGCCTGGTGCTCACCGGCCGCTCCCCCTGCTGGCAGGGGCTCTACGTCTCCTCCATGGGGGGCGCCGGACTGGTCTTCAACAACCTGGGCATCAACATGCTGAGCCTGGTAGGCAAGGCGCACTCGCCGTCGGTCCTGGTGCTCAACCGCAACCACGGCGAGGAGATCGAGGTCGAGGTGGTCCCGGTCGACGTGGAGGCGATCTGGCGCAGCGGACGCACCGGGGTCTACGCCCTCACCGATGAGGTCCACCGCCTGTTCGGCGGGCGCTACGAGCGCGACCCGCGCATCCTGGTCTGCGGGCCGGCTGCGGGCCAGACCGACATGGGTGCGATCATGTCGGTTCCCATCAGCCGCGGCAAGATCGGGCAGGTCGACACCTGGGCCGGGCGGGGCGGATTCGGCAGCGCCATGCTGCAGCAGCACGGCATCGTCGCCGTCATCTACGGCGGCACCGTGGTGGAGGACGATTTCCGCGACCACAAGGTCGCCGACCAGTGGTTCCAGAACAAATACAACCTTAAACTGCACCAAAAGGACCTGGAGGCGACCAGCAAGTACCGTTTCGACGAGAAGTTCAGCACCGGCGGCACCTTCGGCGTGAACTACGCGGGGATGGGCGGCAAGATCATGGCGTTCAACTACCGCACTATTTTCGACACGGAAGAGGCGCGGCTCGACCTGCACGGCAGGTTCATCGTCGATCATTACCTGAAGCAGTTCAACGAGGAGACCATAGGCGGCAAGCAGCAGTCGACCTGCGGCGAGCCGTGCGTCGCCGTCTGCAAGAAGATGAACGGCGAATTCAAGAAGGATTACGAGCCCTACCAGACCATGGGTCCCTTGTGCGGCATCTTCGATCAGCGCGCCGCCGAAAAGCTGAACCACCGCTGCGACGCCATGGGGTTCGACGGCATCTCCGGCGGCGCGGTGCTCGCCTGGCTCATGGAACTGCTCGATGTCGGGACGCTTACCCCCGGCGAACTGGGGGTGACCAGGCTGCCGCGCTGGGACCTGGAGCGCTTCGACCTGATCGCCGATTCGCTGCACAACGCCGAACTGGGGATGGAGCTGATCGACGCCATCCTGGAGCGTCGCGGCATCCTCGATTTACGGGAAGGGATCCGGAAGTGGAGCCGCATCCATTCCGCCGGGCGCGGAATAAATCTGCACGACTCCATGGCCTACATCGCCTTCGGGCGGCGCGGCTGGATGGCCCCCAACCAGTACTGGGTGGCGGGCGCGCTGGCGCCGATGACGGTGATGGGGAAGTACTACATGGTGTACAGCAACGACTTCCTGCCGCCGCGGGAACTCGGACGAAAGTGCGCCGGCCGCCTGAAGGCGGAGTTGATACTCGACAACCTCGGCATCTGCCGTTTCCACCGCGCCTGGGCCGAGGAACTGCTGCCGGAGGTGATGGATTCCCTTTACGGCTGTCGGGACGAGTTCCTGCGTGCCATCTCCGTGCTGGCCAGCCGGCTCAACAGCCACAACTGTCCGATATTTTGGGAGTCGCAGCGCGACGTCGACTACGTGCACACCTTTTTGAGAAGAAAGCGGGAGGTGGATGGGGATGAGAGCCCGGAGCTGAAGCTGTGGCTGGAGAAGTTCGAGGCTGACCAGTTGGAGGCCGCCAAAGATTTCTGGTACGAGATGCTGAAAGGGATCAACGAGTCGCTGTGCGAGACCTTCTGAGGCGCCGGCCAAGGGTTGAGGAGCCGGCAGCCAGGCGGACGCGCAGGTGCCGGACCCCTTCGGGGTTTCTCCGACATTAATTGGTGCCTGAGCCCTTCGGGGGGGTCTCCGGCTGACAACTTGTCAGCCGCTCACGACAACTTGTCACCTGCTCCCGACAGCTTATCACCTGCTCCCGACAGCTTATCACCCGCTCCCGACAACTTATCACCTGCTCCCGACAGCTTGTCACCTGCTCCCGACAGCTTGTCACCTGCTCCCGACAACTTGTCACCTGCTCCCGACAACTTGTCACCTGCTCCGGACAGCTTGTCACCTGCTCCCGACAGCTTGTCACCTGCTCCGGACAGCTTGTCACCTGCTCCGGACAGCTTGTCACCTGCTCCCGACAACTTATCACCTGCTCCCGACAGCTTGTCACCTGCT
>CAIYDQ010000270.1 GCA_903925075.1 uncultured Geobacter sp. | reverse complement strand
TCTTTGGGGACGGCAAAATGACGACGGCGCTCCTGGACAGGGTCACCCATCACTGCGAAATAATCGAAACCGGAAACGATAGCTGGAGGATAAAAACGAGGCTCAAACGCTAAAAACTACTGCCTGGGGTGGGTCAATTTTCAAAGCCGATTGACATCCTGACCTGCTTCCAGCTTGGCAAGCCATGTATCGGCCTCTTCCAAAGTCACATGAAGTCCGGTTTCCTGATACTCGTTCCATGCCCGGATTCCGCTCTGCCGGAATGCCTCTCGTTTTTCCTCCTGCTCTACGTATTGTTGAATGGCCTCCCGCATCACCCAATGCATGGAGCGGTGGCGAGACTCCGCCAATTTTTCAATCCGGACACGCATATCCTGGTCTAACTTTACCGACATCGGCTTTGCTGCGTTAGTAGGCATAATCAACCTCCTCAGCAATAGGTATTACCTACTAATACCACGACTAGCGAAAGGCGGCAAAGGGAGAATGGTGTCCCCAGTCTCTTACCGGTTCAGGGGTAAATTTTTGTTATCGAGCCCGGCCGGCGTTATGATTCTTTCCAGCATCAGGGGATGGTTGTCGAGCAGCTCTCCCAAACGGGGGGCTGCCGACCGCTCCTTATAGTGCTCCGCCTCCACCATTGCGCCGGGTCGGACCAAGCTGGGTGCCTACAATTATGAAATTTATTTACGCACCAACTTTCCTCTTCTTTCTTTACCTCGACAGTTTCACCTCACCCCCAATCGACCAATCGTTGTGCCCGCCTCTGATCTCGTGGTAGATTGCGCCGGGCTTCGAAACCGCCAGGGCCTTGGCGAAGCGCACCGGGATCACGGTATCGGCCGGGGCCGCGTAAATCTCAACTGTACCTTTGTATCCCTTCAGCGACTCCACGTTGTTCCAGTTGTCCATCAGTATCAGCCTGGCCGGCAGGTACGGGAAATGGTATGCAGCCACGTTAGATAGGACATCGAACGGAGTGATCAACACAATGCGATTCGGCGGGTTTGGGACCGTCGCCAGATAAGCGGCCGGACCGGTACCGAGCGACTCGCCGACGACGCATACTGGGGTCGCCGGGTATCTCTGGCGCAGCCATCGAAACCCCTCTGTTGCCGCCTTGTTGATGGAGTTCTTTGAGGGAGAACCCGGGCGGGTACCGTACCCTGGATACTCAAGAAAGTAAACCGCGTCCTGGTGGGAAAACGCAGGGAGGGCATAGATGCGGTCGGTCGCCTGGCCGCCGTTGCCGTGCAAAAGGAGCCAGACCGTCACAGGCGACGCGACTTCTCTGGCAAAGCCGACCAGTTTGCCGTCAATCCGCCACTCCGCGAGCCCATTGGCCCCTTCGTTATGGCTCGGATAATACAGCATTTTCCTCTGCAATAAGCCGCAGCCTAGGAGCAGCGCCACGAACACGATCAATAGCAACGTCACGATGCGTTGCAAGGTCTTCCCCATAGCCACCTCCGAATTGCCAAGACCTTATCCCCCTCCCCGCTAGCTCTCTACTGAAAAGGTGAAATTCATTTCCTCCACGGGGTCTTGATACTTCGATCCGCCAAAGGCCAGGAGTGGGAAAAAGCACATGGGTAGAAGCACCAGCCCTACGGCAAACAGGGAACTCCTGCCGAACTTCTCTGCCAGCGAGATCATGGCTATCAGGTAGATCGCTATACCTACTCCCGGAATGAGGAGCAGGATAAACCACCAACCGGGCTTGCCGGACAGCTCCATCAGGACGTAGGTGTTGTAAAACGGAATGAGGCTCTTCACGCCGGGTTGACCCGCCTTCTCGAAAATGACCCACAGGGAGATTATTATGAACAACCCGCTCGCAAACAGCATGAGCAGGTATTTGAACCACGGCGGCTCAGGCATAGGGGGCGCATTTTTTTGCTGCTGTATCAGGTTCCTTTGCGCTTCGAGTGCTTTCTTCAGCAATTCGGGGTCTTTCTTCCGTATCGCCACGGCCACCATTTCTCCGTTTTCTTTAGCCCGACGCCGAAGCTCTTCCTTGGTCAGAACCGTCGCAGAGGCTGGAGAATTCTCTGCCGCAGGTTCGGGCTGAGAGGTTGCAACCTGCGCAACTACCTGGTTTGGCGAGAGATTGCTCGCCGGTGGAGAGACACCCTTTGCTACTGCAGGCGCTGCCGCGGCAGTTTTTGCTGCAACAGGGTTTGCTGCCGGGGTTGAAGTCAAAGCTGGAGCGGGCACGGCGGCGGTTGCCGTTTTTGCCGGCGCTACGGCGGTTAGCGGGGAGGGGAGGGGAGCCTGGCCAGCCGTTGGCACCGCAAACTGCGCCGCCGGATGGCTGATACGTTTCTGCCGCGTGATTCGGCGCGGCTTTTTGTTCGCCGAATGAAAGGTCTTGGGAATATCTATTTCACCACGCTCGAATTCGAGAATCACGTCCCTGTTCACCTTGACCACGATCTGATCGTTGTGCTTCCAGAACGCCTCGCAGTCGATGGTTCCGCCATCCCGCAGAAAGACCTCCTTGCCAAGAGAAACCCCTGAAAGCTGCAACCAGAGTACGCAGATAAGAAACACGCTCTGCAGTAAATTTCTCATGTTTTCTCCAGTTGCACCGTTGGTTATCGCGCCCGGCCGGCGTTAACCACCCTGGTGATTCTTTCCAGCATCAGGGGATGGTTGTCGAGCAGCTCTCCCAAACGGGGGGCTGCCGAGCGCTCCTTATAGTGCTCCGCATCGAGTCGCGCCAGGGTCTCGGCATAGGCGCGCACCGAAAACCCCTTTTGCTTCAGGTAGGAAACGGCCGCGTCATCGGCTTCCCGCTCGAAGTCGCGCGAGTATTTGGCGTCGATCAGGACGATGGGCATGGTCGCGGCAAAGGAACTCACCGAGACGATATCCCCGGTCAAGGTGGCTATCACCAGGGCCGTGGCCGAATTCTGCAGCAGATGACGCAGCGCGTGCCGTTGGCTGAGGTGGCCGATCTCGTGCGCCAGGACGCCGGCCATCTCGTCGTCCTTTTGGGCGATCTCCACCATGCGGTCGGTCACGATGACGATTCCCGAGGGGAGAGCAAAAGCGTTGGCGCCTATTGCCTTGGAGGAGCGGAACTCCAATCGCCAATGCTTGCGTTCGGGGCGGTCGGCGATCATGGAGCCGAAAAGACGCTGCAACTCCTGTCGGCGCAGCAGCGGGACCCGGGTCGGCTGCATGCCGATCTTGTCCAGGATCCGCAGGGTTTCACGCCCGATTACCTCCTCGCTCGCGGCGGGCAGGGCAAAGGCAACCTCTCGCGCCAGCAGGGGGATGCCGAAGCGCACAAAGCAAAACACGAACAGTACGGTGAGGACCAGGGCGGCGATCGTTTTTGCCGGGCTCATCTCCCAACGGTGAAGTTGACCGGAAAGCCGGCCTTTGCCTTGCGCGCGCAGCAGTTGATCCAAAAAGGCGTCGGCTTTGGTGTCCGCCGTGGCGCCATCGGGAAATCTCAGCATCCGGCGAGTCTTGCCAAGCCGCGGGTCGATGCGGATCTGCGCCAAAGGATGCAGACAATCGATGTCCTCTCCGCAAACCCGCAGATCGGTACCTTCGAGGCGCACCGTCACCGTACGGCTTTGGGAGCTGCGGCCGTCGTACCAGATTGCCGTGCAGGAATCGATCATAGGCCGAGATCGAAGCCGAACATGTCGCCCAGCTCCTCCGCGGCGGCTCCGATCTGCTGGTCGGCGCAAGCGATGACCGAGTCGAAACTGCCGACGCCGGCGGCGTTTATCCGGTTGAGACGATAGCGGAGCGTGCGGACGGCGGCCCAAGGCGCCAGCAATCCCAGGGTGCCAAGGACGGCCACGGCGTTGGAGAGATAGATCCAGAGCAGATCGCGCAGGCGAAGGGTGCATTTGAAGCGGTGATTGCCCAAGCTGATCGAGCTCCAGGTGAGGTTGGTGAGAGCGGTGGGGACATACAGGGCGGCGACCAGGTAAACGATGACCAAGAGGGCGCTGGGGACGGCCGCGACCACTCCGGGGCGCTTGTAAAAGAGCGCAGCGGCGACCGCGCCGGCCACAACGACCAGCAGCGCAAGGATGGGAAGAAATATGCGGTAGTAATCCCCGGCTGAGGCATGAAAGCGGAAGTGTGTCGTGCCGAAGCGGCTATGCTCCACCAGGAACCGTTTTTGGCGGTAAATCACGTACGGCGCCAGGAACCCCAACGTCAGCGGGATCAAAAGTTGCAGCCAGAGGAAAACCCGGTAGGCCCCGGAGTAATCGGCGGTGAAGCCGAAACGGATGTTGCGGTGGGTCGAATTCCTCAGGGTGAAGATCCGGGCGCGGACGACTACCCAGGGGAACAGCGCCAAAAAGAGCAGCACGAAGCCCGAGGCCGCCAGCGGGCTGATCCGCGTGGCCAGGGAGTAAAGGCCGAAGAACGCGCCGGCGATCACCCATCCCTTCAAGATGGTCCAGGGATCGGCCAGGTAATCGAAGGGAGCGCCGTCCAAGAGGGTGTTGCCGAAGAAATAGCGGCGTTTTCGAACCTTGGCCCAGGGGGAATAGAAGCCGAGGGTGACGATCCGCAGCAGGGTGTTGACGATCCATATGCCGAAGTATTCACTGGCGTTGCCGGTGAAGGAGAAGGAGAGCGTGCGCCGAACCGGCGGCACTGGCGGAACCGGCGGCGCGAGGGGGAGCGTTTCCCCGTCTTCCGGGGGGGGCGGTGGAGTGATCTCGGCGCGCTCGCTATCCTCCGGTTCGGGGGCTGGCACCTGGATCGACAGGGGAAAAACCGATTTGCAATTGGGGCAGGTGACTTTGGTCCCCGGCGGCGGAAGGTCGCCGGTGTTCAGCGCCTTGGAGAAATCACAGACGGGGCAGGTCAGGGTGATCAAGGGCATCTCGCCTCCTTTGGAACAGCCTTTATGCCCAAAGACATCGCTGTCGCCGCAGCAACGCTCCCCGGGAATTTGTCTTTCATCTATACACGACTTGTCCCGTCATTTCAAAGCGAATCATAATGTGCGTTATGCAAGGCAAATGGTAATAAAATTAACATGTAACGCAAAAGACTCTATCCGTCAGCTAGTGGACTGTGCGGTTAGTTCATTCCACTAATTGTTCGGTGTTTCCGCGACAATTCCGCCTTGTGGTATCGAAGAATCGGATGGTTACACGGCGATGGAACCCACGAGTTTCTGGAAACTATTAACCAAACGGTTCACT
>CAIYDQ010000269.1 GCA_903925075.1 uncultured Geobacter sp. | reverse complement strand
GTCTCCCGATAGATCCGCCAGATAAGCCGGCTGGCCGCTACCATGGCGAAGAGAATGAACCAGTCGAGGATGTAGATGGAACGAGGCAGCGCGTGAGGCCCGTCCATGAAGATCAGCAGGAATGCCGAGAACATGGAGGAGATGGTGACCACTCGGAAGATCTGGTAGGCGTCCTGAAGCGAAGCGTAACGCCAGATGTTGCGGTACATGCCCGAGGCGGCAAAAAGGGCGGGTTTGGCCAAAAGGACTACGGTCAGGCCGCTCAGCAATACCGGCAATTGGTCGGCAGGAATCCGGAAGTCGAAGCGCAACAGAAATGAAAACGTTAGTGCGGCGGCAACCAAAACGACGTCCATGAAAAAAACCAGGACCCTTCTCGCACGAAACATACACCCCCCACGACGACCAAGTGACTCAAACGGCACAACGCCGTTAACGTTTATCCAAGAGGCGAGCATGCATTATCGTTAATGTAGACCTTGAATATACTTAATTGGACGCAAAAAAGCAACCAGAAAACCGCTCATTCTCTAATAGTTATGTTATTGTGTATACGTGTGGCCATAAAGCTTCTCATTATTTTAACATTATTGAGAAATACAAAGCTATCCTGCCAATTTTTAAAGCTTCTCGGAGATTCCGCCCTGGCAACATTGGAAAAAAGGGAGTCGCGCCGGGAGACTAACGGGCCATGAGTCGGCTGGGTATTTTCAGCGTGGCGAGCTATGCACGGAGATGGAAATGGACGGCAACGAGAAAGGGAGCAAGAAATGCCCGTGCCCGGACTGCAAATTCTGCCAGTGGTGCTCGGATGACCGCTGCAGGATCTGCCGGGGGGAAAAGGGGTGTGCAAGAAAACTCTCCAGCACCGAGCAGATCGAACTGTACGAGCGGCTAAACGCCGCCGACAAGGAAGACAGGTAACGTTCCACCCTCCCCTTACAGATCTCCCTTGACGCAAATCGCATACTTGAGGTATCGCCCTTCCGGGAAGGCGACCGGATAGGGAAAATCCTCGGGCTGGCCGGAGAGCGAGACCACCTGCAGCGAGTTCCCGGCTTGCAGCGCTCCGCGACGCAGTTCCTTCAGGTAGTCCGCCACGTCGACCTTCTGGTGGTTGGAGGAGGCGATCAGCACCCCTGCCGGCGTGAGCAGTTTGAGCGCCGCAGCCACCAGGTCGGAGGTGCCGCCGCGGGTGGTGAACCTGCTTTTCGAGGTGGTCGAGAAGGACGGGGGATCCATCAGGACCACGTCGTACTGTTTCTGTCGGCCGACCATCTCGTCCAGCACGGCCAGACAGTCGCCGACCAGGAACTCGTGGCGCTTGGGATTGAGCCTGTTGACGCTGAAGTTGGCGCGGGCCTGCTCCATGTAGCCGGGCGAGGCGTCCACGCTGGTTACCAGGCTGGCTCCGGCCGCTGCAGCCGCCACGGAAAAGGCGCCCGTGTAGGAGAAGAGGTTCAAAAACCGTTTGCCGCGAACGCGCCGGGCCAGGTCGCGGCGGTTCTTGCGTTGATCCAGAAAAAGCCCGGTGTTCAACCCCCACGCCAGACTCACCTGAAAGGATAGGCCGTTCTCCAGTACCAGCAGCGGCTCGGGGGCCGACGTGCCGGCCAGCAGTTGCCCGTACCTTTTCGAGTCGCTCTCCGCCTCCAGTTCCCGGGTGTTGTGCGGCCGGGTCTTCTCGTAGATCCCGACCGGGGAAAGAAGTTCCTCCAGCGCCTGCGTCAGCAGTTTCAGGTGCCTCCTCCATCCGGCGCAATAGATCTGCACCATCAGGAAATCTCCGTAGCGGTCCACGGTCAGCCCGGCGAGACCGTCGCCCTCGCCGTTCACCAGCCGGTAGGCGTTGCTGCCGTCCAGGTCCGCGTGCTCGGTCCTCAGAGCCAGGGCGCGCTCCAGTCGCTTCTTGAGCCATCCCTTGTCCAGACGCATCCGTTCGCGCGTCAGCACGCGGGCGATGATCCTGTCTTTGGGGTCGAGAAGCGCCGTGGCCAGGAAGCGACCGGAGGCGTCCGTCAGTTCGATCAGGTCGCCCGCCTCGCCCGACGGCCAGCGCTTGGTGTAGGCATCGGCGATGATCCAGGGGTGTCCCAGCTCGACCATGCGGACGGTTTCGGCTCCGACGATACATTGTTGCGACATGGCGGTCCTTGAAATCAACGTGCTTTAGTGACTGACCTGCGATTTCGGGGACGGCATGTTTCCGCCCATCTCGTGGCTCGCCTGCTCCATCGCCTCCATTGCCTTCAACTGCTCGCCCAGCCAGTAATGAAGATCGCGGGCGGTATTGTAGTTCAGCACCACGCCGTTGGTGACGTGGCGCACCAGGCTGCGGCCGAGGTCTGACGGCTCCACTTCGGTCTCGGCGCCGATGCCGCCGACCGGGGTGATCTCGTGGGTGATGGCGTTGGGAAGCGGCGGCCGCTCCAGGTAAAAGTTCATCACCAGCTCGCCGCGCGGGGAGATGCCGCCGTGCGCCCCGTTCACATAGACGGGGTTGTAGTCGTAGGTGAAGATGTATTTGAAGGTCATTTCGGGCTTTTTGCTGGACATGTCGGTTCTCCTTCAAGGGTTAATGGCGCTGCGACAAAAAAGTGTTTAGGCCCCCGCCTTTTGCGAAAGGCGCGGGGCGCAAGCCGACCGGAACCGCCCATCAGCGGTGCTGCGTTTTGGAGAGGTAGTAGTCGTAGTTCCCTTCATAGTGCCGCATCTCGCCGTGGTCGACCTCGATCACCCGGTCCACCAGCAGGCGCAGGAAGTGGCGGTCGTGGCTCACCAGCATCACCGTGCCGGCGAAGCTGGACAGGGCGTTCAGCAGGATCTCGCGCGACTTGATGTCCAAATGGTTGGTGGGCTCGTCCAGCACCAGGAAGTTGACCGGCCGCGCCAGCAGCGTCGCCAGCACCACCCGGCTCTTCTCGCCGCCGGAGAGGTTCTCGATCTTCTTCTCGACGTCGTCCCCCTGGAACAGGAAGGAGCCGAGCAGGTTGCGGATCACGCCGATGGTCGCCAGCGGTATCACGTCCTGCACCGTCTCGAAAACGGTCTTCTTGGGATCGAGGATCTCCATGGCGTGCTGGCTGAAGTAGCCCAGCTCCACGTTGGCGCCCAGGGTGACGCTTCCCGCCGTGGGCTCGGCCTCCCCCGCCAACACCTTCAGGAAGGTCGATTTGCCCGCGCCGTTCACCCCGACCACGGCAATCTTGCTGAGCCTTTTGATGACGCCCGAGACGCCGGAGAAGATGGGGAGGATGCTGCCGTCGGGGTTTTCCCAACTCTTGGCCAGCCCGTCCATGGCCACCACGTCGTCGCCGCTTCGCGGCGGCTCGTTGAAGGTGAAACGAACGGCCTTCTCCTCGGGCGGAATCTCGATGCGCTCGATCTTCTCGATCTTCTTCACCCGGGACTGCACCTGCGCGGCGTGCGAGGCGCGGGCGGCGAAGCGGGCGATGAATTCCTCCTCCTTGGCGAGCATGTCCTGCTGGCGTTTATGGCTGGCCAGCAGCTGTTCGCGGCGGATGTCGCGCTCTTTTTCGTAGAAATCGTAATTGCCGCCGTAGGTGGTGACGGTCTTGTTGGCCACCTCGACGATGCGGGTCACCACGCGGTTCATGAAGTCGCGGTCATGGCTGGTCATCAGCAGCGCGCCCTTGAACGCGGTGGCGATCCACTCCTCCAGCCAGATGATCGACTCGACGTCCAGGTGGTTGGTCGGCTCGTCCAAGAGCAGCACGTCCGGCTGCAGGGTGAGGATGCCGGCCAGCGCCACGCGCATGCGCCAGCCGCCGCTGAAGGATTCCACCGGGTTGTGGAAGCGGTCGGGGCCGATGCCGAGGCCGGTCAGCACCTCTTGGGCGCGGGAATCGAGGTCGTAGCCGCCGCGGTGCTCGAAGTCCTCCACGGCCGATCCGTAGCGCTCGAGCAGCGCCTCCATGTCGGCGTCGGACATGGGAACCCCCATCTGCTCTTCCATCCGCTTCAGTTCGCCGGCCAGCCGCACCGTCTCGCTGGAGACGGCCATCACCTCGTCCAGCGCCGAGCGGCCGGACATGTCCCCGATGTCCTGGGAGAAATAGCCGATGGTGGTCTTCTTGGCGAGGGTGATCTCGCCGGCGTCCACCTCCTCCTCGCCGGTGATGATCCTGAAGAGCGAGGTTTTGCCGGCGCCGTTGGCGCCGACCAGTCCCGATCTGGTGCCGGGGAGTATCTGAAAGCTCGCCTCGCGGAAAAGCACCTGCGAGCCGTGCTGCTTGGTGATATTGGAAAGGTGAATCATGCGGGTCTCCATTGGCGATGAAAGTAACCAATGAGCGTTAGCATGAAGCCGCTTTGCTGACAACTTAATTTTTGCAAAGGTTCTCCGCCGGCTATTTCCTGCGCAGCAGCAGCTCCAGCGCGCGGCGCAACAGGTTGGCGAGGTAGATGGAGGAAAACATCAACAGGGCGACGTTGACGAACTTGGCCCAGACGGGGTCGGGGACCAACGTGGTCCTGCCAAAATTGTCGCCCAGGTACCAGCCGGAAAGGACGACTCCTAGGACGGCGCCGGCTACTACGAAAGGACGCCGGAGGGGGGAAATCTGCTTTTCGGATGGGTGCATGACGGGGTGCCTTTTGGGTCGGTTGTTTATGGGAATGATGGGAATGATGGGAAGTATGGGAGGTATGGGAAACCGCTAAAGGTTGTGACTCTAGCGTTGGGGCTCTAGCGGTAGTCTCGCTCGCCGAAGAGGGCGGAACCTACTCGGACCAGGGTCGCGCCTTCGCCGATGGCCGCCTCGAAATCGCCGGACATCCCCATGGAAAGCTCCCGCATCTCTACTCCTGCTATCCCCGCGGCTTCGACTTGCCGCGACAGCTCTCGCAACGCCTTGAAAAAAGGTCGCGCGGCTTCGGGGTCGTCAAAAAAGGGGGGCATGGTCATCAAGCCTCGAACGCGCAGATGCGGCAGGGCCGCGACCTCGGCCACCAGGTCGAGCAGCTCTTGGCTGCTGGTCCCACCTTTGGTCGGCTCGCTGGATATGTTCACTTGAATCAGGATGTCGCAACTCCTGCCCAGCGCGCCCCATTGACGGTCTATCTCCTTGGCCAGGGAAAGCCGGTCCACCGAATGGATCATCTCCGCCAGACCGGCTATCTGACGCACTTTGTTGCTTTGCAGGTTGCCGATGAAGTGCCAGCAGATCTCAGCGCTCAACTCGGCCTGCTTGGCCACCAGTTCCTGAACGTAATTCTCGCCAAAGATGGACTGCCCGCAGCCGAAGGCCTCGGCTATCGCCGCGGCGGGCTTGGTCTTGGAGACCGCCACCAGCCGCACTTCCGAGGGATCGCGCCCGGCGTCGCGGGCGGCCCGGTCCATCCGCTCCCGAATCTTTATGAGGTTCTCGGCTATCGACATGCGGCAACGCCTATCATGAGAGCGCCCCGATCACCCGAAGCGCTTCCACTACCTCGCAAAGCGGCAGGCCGACCACGTTGGTGTAGGAACCCTCGATCTTTCGCACCATGTGCGCGGCGCCTCCCTGGATGGCGTAGCCTCCCGCCTTGTCGAAGGGGCAGCCGGTGGCGATGTAGCTCATGATCTCCTCGTCGCGCAGCTGCTTGAAGAACACCTTGGTGCGTACCGCCTCGCGCACGGCGCCTTTGCGCTCCCTGTCGAAGATGGCGAAACCGGTCACCACCTCGTGAGGCACGCCGGAGAGTTTTTTCAACATGCGCTCGGCGTCCGCCTGATCTTTGGGCTTGCCCATGATCTCGCCGTCGCAAAGGACGATGGTATCGGCGCCCAGGAAGAATCTACCTTCGACAAGAGTAGCCGCCGCTTTGGCTTTCTCCTCGGCCAACCGCAAGACGTGGTCTACCGGGTTCTCCTCGGGAAACGGATCCTCGCAGATGTCGGCGGGCGCCACCCGGAAAGGGATGCCCGCGGACTCCAAAAGCTCGCTGCGTCTGGGCGAGGCCGAGGCGAGTACGATGATGCTGCTGCCGCTGTCCATGTGCTTCTCCTCTTATCTTTTGCTTCTTATCTTTTGCTTTTTGCTCTCTGCTGTTGCTTCAGCTTACGGCCTCGGCTGTCTACTTCACCCGCATCCGTCGACACGTGCAGGCCAGGACGACGGCTGCAACCAGGATCAACGCGCCGATGGCTATGTTCAACACCGCGCCGACCACCAGGCCGTACACCAGGGAAACTACCCCCATCAGGAAGACCAAAGCTTCCAGGGATATGAGCCGGCCCACCACGCTGATCTCCTGATTCTCCTTGTTTCCCTGCATGGCGCCACCTCCCGAAGGGTCGCTGTAAACTATGCCTTTTCCCGAAGCCCGCTCTCCATCCATTTCCCCAGCTCTTCCAGGCCGCGCTGGGCCAACAGACCGCGCTTTTCCTTTTTCTTGATGCGCCCTGGGAGCGGCGGGAAAAGGCCGTAGTTGACATTCATCGGCTGGAAATGGGCAGCCTCGGCGTTGGTGATGTGCCGGGCCAAGGCGCCGATGGCGGTCTCGGCGGGCGGCACGGTCAACTCCTCTCCCTTGACCAGGCGGGCGGCGTTGACGCCGGCCACAAAACCGCTGGAAGCGGACTCGACGTACCCTTCCACGCCGGTTATCTGTCCGGCGAAAAGCACCCTGGGGTCGCTTCGCAACTGGCAGGTGGCCAAAAGCAGCCGCGGCGCGTTGATGAAGGTGTTGCGATGCATGGAGCCAAGCCGCAGGAACTGCGCTTCTTGCAGGCCGGGAATCATGCTGAAGATCCTTTTTTGCTCGGGCCAGGTCAGCTTGGTCTGGAAACCGACCAGGTTGTACATGGTCCCCTCCCGGTTTTCCTGACGCAACTGGATCACCGCATGGGGCTCCACCCCCACCCTGGGATCGACCAGTCCGACCGGCTTCATCGGCCCGAAGCGCAGGGTCTCCGGACCGCGGCTCGCCATCTCCTCGATCGGCATGCACCCCTCGAAATGCACCACCTTCTCGAAGCTTTTCGGCTCGACCTTGTCGCCGTTCACTAGTTCAGTCACGAAGGCGCGGTATTGCTCCTCGTTGAGCGGGCAGTTCAGGTAATCGTCCCCCTCCCCTTTGCCGTAGCGCGAGGCGCGAAAGGCCCGGGAACAGTCGATGGAGTCGGCGGCGACGATGGGGGCGATGGCGTCGTAAAAGTAGAGGTACTCGCCCGCCAGCCGGCCGATCTCGGCGGCCAGCGCGCCGCCGGTGAGCGGTCCCGAGGCGACCACCACCACCCCTTCGGAGGGGATGGACGTCACTTCGCCCCGCACCACCTCGATCAGCGGATGGCTCACTATGCGGGCGGTGACGTAGTCGGAAAAGAGGGCGCGGTCCACCGCCAGGGCGCCGCCGGCCGGCACCTTGGTCGCCTCGGCGGCCTCCATGAACAGGGAGCCGAGCCTCCTCAACTCCTCCTTCAAAAGCCCCACCGCGTTCTCCAGCGAGTCTCCGCGCAGCGAATTGGAGCAGACCAGCTCGCTCAAACCGGGGAGCTCATGCGCCTCGGAAAATACCGTCGGCTTCATCTCCATGAGCCTCACCCGCACCCCGCGCTCGGCCGCCTGCCATGCAGCCTCGCACCCGGCGAGCCCTCCCCCTATTACCGTCAACGTCTGGGTCATCTTTTCTCCAGTAATCTACGTGCCTAAAAAAAGCGGGGTCCCGATAAAGACCCCGCCGCTGCATCAGGAAACGCGCCGCCAGTTCACTCCGGCCGTCGCTACTCTTTGTTGCTCTTGTAGTCGCATCCTTCCTTGGGGCACTTGAGGAACTCCCCCTCGCGCTTGTAAACTTTCTTCACCAGCAGCGCGAACCCGCACTTGGGACAGGGCTGCTCAACCGGCAGATCCCAGAGGGCGAATTTGCATTCGGGGTAGCGGTTGCACGAATAAAAGAGCTTGCCGAAGCGGGACTTCTTCTCGATCAGCTCGCCCTTGCCGCACTCGACGCAGGTGATGCCGGTCCCCTTGGGCTTCACCAGCGGCTGGATGTTCTTGCAGTTGGGATAGGCGGAGCAGGCCAGGTACTTGCCAAAACGACCGTCCTTGATCAGCATCTGGCTGCCGCACTTCTCGCACAACTCCTCGGAGAGCACCGGCTCCACCGCCTCGCCGGTCTCCTTGTCCAAAGGCCGGATATAACGGCACTCGGGGTAGCCGGTGCAGGCGAAAAACTTGCCGAACTTTCCGAGCTTCACCACCAGCGGCTTGCCGCACTCCGGGCAGATCTCGTCGGTGGCCTCGGTGGTCAGGTCGCTCTTGTTCACCTCCCCTTCCTTTTGCTTCAGGAGGCTCACGAACGGTCCCCAGAACTCGTGGAGCAGCGGGCGCCACTGCTTCTCCCCGCGGGAGACCATGTCCAGCTCCTCCTCCAGATTGGCCGTGAAGTTGTAATCCACGTACTGGGTAAAGTGGTTGGTCAACAGGTCAGACACCACCATGCCCACGTCCTCGGGGAAGAAGCGCTTCTTGTCCAGGCGCGCGTACTTCCTTTCGGTGAGCGTGTTCATGATCGAGGCGTAGGTGGAGGGGCGGCCGATGCCGTACTCCTCCAGGGTCTTCACCAGCGTGGCCTCGGTGTAGCGCGGCGGCGGCTGGGTGAAGTGGCGCTCGGGGAGCAGTTCCTGCAGGTTCAGCAGGTCTCCCTCGGCAAGCGGCGGCAGCAGGCCTTCTTTCTCCTCGACCTCGTCGTCCAGACCCTCGATGTAGAGTTTCATGAAGCCGGGGAAGCGGATGATGGTCCCGGCCACCCGGAAACGGAAACCGACGCCGGCGGAGATCTCCACCGAGGTCTGGTCCAGGAGCGCCTCGGCCATCTGGCAGGCGACGGTCCGTTTCCAGATCAGGTCGTAGAGCTTGAACTGGTCGGAGGAAAGAAACTTCTTCAGCTCAATCGGCGTCTTGGCGATGTAGGTGGGACGCACCGCCTCATGCGCCTCCTGGGCGTTTTTGGATTTGTTCTTGAAGGCGCGCGGCTTCTCCAGGGCGTACTCTTTGCCGTAGAGCATGGTGATGGTCGCCTTGGCGTCGTCCAGCGCCAGGGTGGAGAGAACCACCGAGTCGGTACGCATGTAGGTGATGAGTCCCACGGCGCCCTCGCCGACGTCGATCCCCTCGTAGAGCTTTTGGGCGGTGGACATGGTCTTTCTGGCCGAGAAGCCGAGCTTGCGCGCCGCCTCCTGCTGCAGGGTCGAGGTGGTGAAGGGGGGCGACGGCTGGCGTTTGCGCTCGCTTTTGGTGACCTTCTCGACGCGGTACACGGGAGCCGCCGGCTCCTTGACGATCAGCGGTTCGAGGGGGGCGGCGCCGGCCGCCGGCTGCGGAAACTCTCTCCCCCCCAATTGGGCGAAGAGGCGAAAGGCGGTCTCCTGATCGGGAATGTCGAACTTCCCCAGCTTCTTGCCTTCGGCCTCCACCAGGCCCGCAGTAAGCCCCTGTTTCTTGGCGGTTTCCAGCTTGGCGCAGATGGTCCAGTATTCCTGATCCTTGAAGGCCAGGATTTCCTTCTCCCGCTCGCAGATGAGCCTCAGCGCCACCGACTGCACCCTCCCGGCGGAAAGGCCGTAGCGGATCTTCTTCCACAGGAAAGGAGAGAGGGTGAAGCCCACCAGGTAATCCAGGATGGAGCGCGCCTGCTGCGCGTTCACCAGGTCGAGCGCTATGTCGCGCGGGTGCTCGACCGCGTGCACGATGGCGTCCTTGGTGATCTCATGGAAGACCACCCTCCTGATGTCGAAGCTGTTCTTCTTCTTGCCATCCAGTCCGAGCGCCGCCAGGAGATGCCAGGAGATCGCCTCCCCTTCGCGGTCGGGGTCTGTCGCCAAGAGCAGCGAGGAGATCCCCTTCATCTCCTTCTTGATGGCGTCGATGTGCTTCTTGCTTTCCGGCAGCACCGCGTATTTGGGCTCGAAATCGTGGTCTATGTCCACCGATCCCTGCTTGCTCGGCAGCGCGCGCACGTGCCCGAAGGATGCCAGGACCTTGTAGTCCGCCCCGAGAAACTTTTCTATGGTCTTCGCCTTGGCGGGAGACTCTACTATGACGAGATGCTGAGACATGTGTCCACCTAGTATCGGAATTTCGACCTGTGCAGCTGTAGTAGGTCGTGTTGAACGGCTTCATCGTGAAACGCGACATTGCCGCCGCGGCGCCGTTGCGACGTCGCGTTTCGTACCTCAACGCGACCTACGGAAGTAGGTATTGAATAAATTACCAAGCCGGGCGCTTTTCAGCCGACGGAGAAATGATCGCCCGGCAGCCGCACGATCGCTCCCTTTAGCTCCAAGCGGAGTAGCGTAGCGGAAACCTCGCTTACTGTCAACGCGCTCTGCACGATGAGGTCGTCGATATGCAGCGGCCCTTGGCAGAGCAGGACGTAGAGCTCCGCCTCCTGCGGGGTGAGCGAGAAGCCGGGCGGCTCTCGCAGGCCGCTTGGCGTGAGCGGTTCGATGCCGAGTTCCTCCAGGATGTCCTCCACCCCTTCGACCAGCTTGGCCCCTTCCTTGATCAGGCCGTTCACGCCGCGGCTGCCGCTTAAGGTGACGTTCCCCGGCACGGCGAACACCTCGCGCCCCTGCTCCAGGGCGAAGCGCGCGGTGATCAACGATCCCGAATGTTCGCCCGCTTCGACCACCACCACTCCCCTGGAGAGGGCGCTGATGATGCGGTTTCGTCGGGGAAAATTCTCGGCCAGCGGCCCGGTAGCCATCGGGAACTCGCTGATCAGCGCCCCGCCCTGGGCGAGAGCGTCGCGCAGCTTGTCGTTTTCCGGCGGATAGACGACGTCGATGCCGCAGCCAAGGACGGCGACGCTCCGCCCGCCCCCCTTGAGCGCTCCCCAGTGAGCGGCGGTGTCGATGCCGCGCGCCATCCCGGAAACCACCGTCACCCCCCGGGCCGCCAGGTCGCGCGCCAGCCGGGTTGCCGTGCACAGTCCGTACTGCGAGGCGCGCCGGGAGCCGACAATGGCGACGGCGGTCTCGCTGCCGTGCAACTCGCCCAGCACGTACAGATACGGAGGCGGGTCCGGGATCTCCATCAGCAGGCGCGGATAGCGATCCGAGAGCAGATCCACCACCCGGGCCGAGGAAGCGGCCAGCTTTTGGCACTCGGACTCGGCAAAAGGGCGGTAGTCGTGGCTCAAAAGGGAGGCGGCAGCGGCCCGGCTCAGCCCTTTTACCGCGCTCAATTCCTGCGCCGTCGCCTTGAGCGCCCGCTCCGGCGTGCCGAAATGGGCGAGCAGGCGCAGGTAGGAAACGTTTCCCACCAGCGGCACCGACTTCAGGCCGAACCAGTAGTAGTACTCCATGGGGTCACCCCCCAAAGCTACCTGCTCTTTTTCAGTTCCACGCGGTCGCCGCGGTAGATGGTATCGACGCTCTTCACCACCAAAGCGGTGGAGCTGTTGACGCCGGTCTGAACCACGACCAGTGCCCCGATCACCTCGACCGGGAGCTTCTTGATCCTGGAGGCGGCGTAGCGCCGGTCAAGCGCCACGTCGCGCACCACGTACAGCATGTTGCCCGGCTGCACCCCTTGGGCGCTCCCCAGGTCGAGGTAGGCGATGTCGCGCACCGCCAGCGCCGCATTGCCGGTTTGGCTCTCCACTATGTAGCCGACCAGGTCCCGGTCCGCCGCTTTGAGCGCGATGGTGACCTTCTTGTCCTGGTAGGGGAGCAGGAAGGCCCCCGCGCCGATCTCGCGAAAGGACTTGGTGATGATGGCCTTGGACACCGTCTCCTCCACCTCGGAGAGCTGCAGTTCCCCAAGCGGCATCACCCGGTTGCCGAGAATCACGTTGGTGATCGGGTGGCTGACGGCGCCCACCTTTTTGTAGATGGAGAACCGGTCGCCGACGTTGGCGCCGCTCGCCCGGCCGAGGTCGGTGTAGACGATGTCGTCCGTGCCGACCATCTCCCGGTTTTGATGGGTGGTGATGATGGTCCCCGCGGCGTGGATCTCCTTCTCCATCAGAAATCCCTCGCTGCCGGTGACGGTGAAGCCGGGTGCCGGGGATTCTTCGGCCGCCGGCGCCGCGCTGGCTGGCTGGGCGGCTTCTTCCATGGCCGTCGCCGGGGCGCTCGCAGGGGCGGTTGCGGGGCTCGCTTGCTCTATTTCGATCCTGTCGCTGTAGACCCTGAGCTTCTGCCCGGGATAGATGAAATGCGGGTTGCCGATGTCCGGGTTGGCCGCCCACAGGTTTGGCCAATAATAGGGATCGTTCAGAAAGCGCTTGGAAAGCGCCCAAAGGGTGTCGCCCGGGACGATGGTGTAAACGGTCGGCTGGCTATCGGCGGCGGCAACCGGACCGGCCGAGCCTGCCAAACAGCAGAGGAACAGTGCCAAAAAAAGAGGATTTTTCATAAATTCCCTCACGGGCTTGCGGGCCCCGCCTCTCCTTCGCCGGGGCCGGTCTGCCCGTACCCGGCGCTGGTCGTAGCCTGCGCATGCGGATGCCGAACCGGCAGCCATTCGATACTTTAATTAACATCTCGGCAGACCACGGGAAGCGGAACTGCGGCCGGCGGGGGTCGATGCGCCGTAAAACGGGGTCTGAGAAATCTCCCAAAACCCCGCAGCCGCCCCCCTGTCCGGAAAAAATTTATCACAATTAAAGCTTTTTGGACATCAATGTCAAGGGGAATCAACCTTTTGGGGGTTCATTACCCCGTCGTTATGTGCTACCTTGTCGGGCCGGGTTCACGCTCCCTTTATGGGAAGGGGCCGGGGGGAGGGAGAGCCAGGGCGAGCTTTTCACTCTCTCCCGAGCCCTCCCCCATCAAGGGGGAGGGGGAGCTTGCCAAGAGTGGAGCGTGTTCAGTAACCTCTTAATTGCAGCCATTTAGATAGCGCCGCGGCGGCGTCCAGAGTGATTTTAGGGAGCGTGACTTGGAATCAGCATCAACATCAGTATCAACATCGGCATCAATTTTAGCAACAGCATCGGCAACAGCACCGGCAACAACCTGCGGCGCGGCAAGGAAACCCGAACTGCTGGCTCCGGCCGGCAACATGGAGAAGCTGAAGGTCGCCATCCGCTACGGCGCGGACGCCGTCTACCTGGGGGGGAAGTCCTTCGGCCTCAGAAATCTGGCCGACAACTTCGACGTGCCGGAACTGGCGGAGGCTGTGGAGTACGCCCACCGGCACGGCGTCAAGGTCTACCTGACCGTGAACGCCTTCCCCGACAACGCCGAGATCGACGCCCTGGAGCGCTATCTGGGCGAGATCGCCGAGATCCCCTGCGACGCCTACATCGCGGCCGACCCGGGGGTGGTCGCCCTGCTGCGCGAATTGTACCCGCAGCGCGATATCCACCTCTCCACCCAGGCCAACACCACCAACTGGCGCAGCGCCAAATTCTGGCAGTCCCAGGGCGTGACCCGAGTGAATCTGGCCCGCGAGATGTCGCTGGACGACATCCGGGAAACCTCCGGCAGATGCGAGGTGGAGCTTGAGGCCTTCGTGCACGGCGCCATGTGCATCTCCTACTCGGGGCGCTGCCTGATCTCCAGCGCGCTGACCGGCAGGGACGCCAACAAGGGGGAGTGCACCCAGCCCTGCCGCTGGAATTACGCCATCGTGGAAGAGAGCCGCCCCGGCGAGTTTTTTCCGATCATGGAGGACGACAGCGGCAGCTTCATCTTCAACTCGAAGGACCTCTGCCTGATCGAGCATCTCCCCGAACTGGTGCAAAGCGGCGTCGCCTCGCTGAAGATCGAGGGGCGCATGAAAGGGATCTATTATGCGGCCAGCGTGATCCGGGTCTACCGGGCTGCGCTCGACAGCTATTGGCAGGACCCGGTGGGCTACCGCGTCAGGCCCGAGTGGCTGGAGGAGTTGAGCAAGGTGAGCCACCGCGGCTACACAACCGGCTTTTTGCTGGGCAAACCCCGCGACCTCGACCACGAGTACCTGTCGAGGTACGTCAGGAGCTATGAATTCGTGGCCATCGTCGAGGGAGACGCCCCCGGAGGCGGCACGCTTTTGGCGGTGCGCAACCGCCTGCTCTTGGGCGATACCCTGGAGCTGATCGGACAGGGTTGCAGTTTCTCCACATTCACCCTCACCGCGATGCGCAACGAGGAGGGTCTGCCGTTGCAGGAGGCGCACCCGAACCAGAAGGTGATAGTGGCCGGGCTCGGCGGCGCCGGACGTTTCGATCTGGTCAGGCGCGAGAAAGCGGCGCAGGTGGCGTCATGAAATTTTTCGACGACGATCAGGGGAGTCTCTGGAAAGATCTCGGCGTGCTGTTCGCCGGTTTCGGCCTGCTCTTTTTCCAATTCCTGGGTCGGCTGCCGCTGATCGACCCGGACGAGGGGCGATACATCGAGATCCCGCGCGAGATGCTGGAGCGCGGCGATTTCATCACGCCGACCTTGAACTACGTGAAGTACTTCGAGAAGCCGCCGCTGCACTACTGGTTGAACGCGCTCTCGCTCACCGTTTTCGGCGAGAACGAGTTCGCCGCCCGCTTTGCCGGCACCCTCTGCGGTCTGTTGACGGTACTGGCCACCTACTACCTGGGACGCAGGCTGTTCGGCCGGCGGCCGGGGCTGTTCGCGGCCACCATTCTCGGCAGCGCCGGCGGCTTCCTGGTGCAAGCCAGGATCAATTTCACCGACATGACCCTCACCTTTTTCCTGACCGCCGCCTTCGCCTTTTTCATACTGGCGGCGCGCGACGGGGCCACCGACAAGGCCAGAGACTACTACCTGTTCTATGTCTCCATGGCGCTGGCCGTGCTCGCCAAGGGGCTGATCGGCATCGTGCTGCCGGGCGCGGTGATCTTTCTCTACATCGTCTTCACCCGCCGTTGGCGGCTTTTGGGGGAGATGCGGCTGATCAGCGGCGGCGCGCTCTTCCTGCTGGTGAGCGCACCCTGGTTCCTGCTGGTCTCGCTGAGGAACCCGGAATTCCCCCACTTCTTCTTCATCCACGAGCATTTCCAGCGCTTCCTCACCAAGGTGCACCACCGCTTCCAGCCGTTCTGGTTCTTCATCCCCGTGCTGGCCGGCACCATGCTCCCCTGGTCCTTTTTCATCCCGTCCGCCCTTAAAAAGGCCTGGCAGGAGCGCAAGGGGCACGCGGAGACGCTGTTCCTGCTGCTTTGGGCCGGCGTGATCTTCGCCTTCTTCTCCAAATCGAACTCCAAGCTGATCCCCTACATCCTGCCGGTGTTTCCCCCGCTCGCCCTGTTGATGGGCAAATGGTTCGCCGAGACCGGCAGCGGCAGGTCGGTGAGCCGACCGGCGTTCGCCACCGGCGCCGTTTTGGCCCTGCTCGGCTCGGCGGCGCTGCTCTTCCCGCACTTCTCCGGCAAGGCCGAGATCGGCGCGCTCGACGGCGCCGTGGTCGGCGGGCTGCTGATTTGCCAGGGAGCGGCCGCCATCGCGGCCGGCCGCACCGGAGAACCGGCCCGGCTCCTCGTCTGGCTGGCCGGGGCGGCCTGCCTGTTCGCCGCGCTGGCCCCGCCCCTCATCTACGACCGGGTGGCCCAGGACAAGTCGGCCAAGGAACTGGCCCGAGTCATCAACGAGCAGGCGGGCAAAGACGCGCGCATCGTCTGCTACGGCAACTACGAGCAGGGGATCGCCTTCTACACCCACCGAAGGGTGCTGCTGGCGGGCGACCCGGACGAGTTGGAATTCGGCAGTCAGCAGGGGAACAACGCGGCCTGGTTCATGGACAAGGGCGCCTTCATCGGCCTGTTGGAAGCTCCCGGCACGCTGTTCGCGGTCCTGAAGCGGCGCGACCTGCCGCTTGTGCAGAAACTCTCCGCCGTTCCGGTGCAGGTGCTGGCGGCCGCGGGCGACCGGGTGCTGGTCACAAACCGGCCCCCCGAAGTTAAGCCCACCCGTTAAGTTGACAAAGCAGAGTAGGCGCCGATCAGGAAATTGTTTGACCGCAAGGAGCGTTCATGCAATATTGCCAGGTTGGTGTTAACCGAGCAGGAGGCGACAGATGCGAGCAACTTTTCTCCCCTTTTCCATCCCGACCATCGGCGAGGAAGAGATCAACGAGGTGGTGGATTCCCTGAAAAGCGGCTGGATCACCACCGGTCCCAAGGTGAAGCGCTTCGAAGAGGCGTTCAAAAGCTACACGGGCGCCCCCTACGCGGTGCCGCTCTCCTCGGCGACCGCCGGACTGCATCTGGTCATGCTCGCCTTGAAGCTGCAGCCGGGCGACGAGGTGATCACCACCCCCATGACCTTCGCGGCCACGGTCAGCATGATCGTGCAAGGGGGGGGGACGCCGGTTTTGGCCGACATCGAGCCGGGGACGCTGAACATAGACCTGCAGGCGATCCGCGCCAAAATCACGCCGCGCACCCGCGCCATCGTGCCGGTGCACTTCGCCGGCCAACCCTGCGCCATGAACGAGATCTTCGCCCTGGCCCGCGAGTTCGGCTTGCGGGTAATCGAGGACGCGGCGCACGCGGTGGGGACCGAGTACCGGGGCGCGCGCATCGGCTCGCTCGATAGCGTCTCGGTCTTCTCCTTCCACCCCATCAAGAACATCACCACCGGCGAAGGGGGGATGGTCGCCACCGGCGACGAACTGCTCGCCGAGGAAATCTCGCTTATGAAGTTCCACGGCATGAACAAGGAGGCGTGGAAGCGCTACGAGTCGAGCGGCACCCCCAACTACGACATCGTCATGCCGGGCTTCAAATACAACATGATGGACCTGCAGGCGGCGCTCGGGCTGCATCAGCTCGCTAAATTGGACGGCTTCATCGCCAAGCGCAGCGAGCTGGCCGAGTTCTACAACCAGGCGTTCGCGGACGTCGCCGAGGTGGCTACGCCGCAGCCGGTTCCCTACGCGCACCGCCACGCCTGGCATCTCTATACCCCGCTGATCCGGACCGAGGCCTTGAGCATCGACCGGGACGCCTTCATGGCGCAGTTGAAACTGGAGAACATCGGCTCCGGCCTGCACTTCAAGGCGATCCATCATCACCCCTACTACCGGGACGCTCTCGGCATCGCCCCGGGCGAGCTCCCCAACGCGGACTACGCCTCGGATCGGATCCTGTCGCTGCCGCTGTTTCCGCTGATGACGCCGGACGACGCCCGGGACGTGGTGGCGGCCGTGAAAACGGTCATCGCCCGCAACCGGCGCTGAATTTTGCAACGCGCAGACTTTGCAATGCGCTAACTTTAAAATGGAAGACGCTATGGAAAAGCCGCAGGTAACCATCGTCGTTCCCGCCTACAACGAGGAGGGGAACCTCAACCAGCTCATGGAGAGGCTCTTGCCGGTGATGCGCGGCATGGGCAAGCCGTTCGAGATCATCTTCACCGACGACGGCTCCCGCGACCGCACTCTGTCGATGCTGAAGGAGATGACCCTGAAGATCCCCGAGCTGAGGGTGATCGAGTTCAACGGCAACTTCGGGCAGCACATGGCGATCCTGGCGGCTTTCGAGCGGAGCCGGGGCGAGATCGTGGTCACACTCGACGCCGATCTGCAGAACCCGCCCGAGGAGATCCCGCGGCTGGTGGCCGAGGTCGAGAAGGGGCACGACGTGGTCGGCACCATCCGGCTGAAGCGGCAGGACTCGGTGTTCCGCAAGGCGGCCTCCAAGGTGGTGAACGTCACCACCAACAAGATGACCGGCATGAAGATGAGCGACTACGGCTGCATGCTGCGCGCCTACCACCGCACCGTGATCGACAACATCAACCACTGCCAGGAGACCACCACTTTCATACCGGCGCTGGCCCAGACCTTCGCGGCCAACCCCACCGAGATCGAGGTGAGCCACGCCGAGCGCAGCGCCGGCGACAGCAAGTATTCCCTCTACCGGCTGATCAGGCTCAACTTCGACCTGATGACCGGCTTCTCCGTGGTGCCGCTGCAGCTCTTCGCCCTGATGGGCGTCTTCACCTCGCTGGTCTCCGCCGGCTTCGGCGTCTTCCTGATGGTGCGGCGTTTCGTGATCGGCGCCGAGGTGGAGGGGGTGTTCACCCTGTTCGCCATCCTCTTCTTCTTCATCGGCATCGTCATCTTCGGCATTGGCCTGGTGGGCGAGTACGTCGGCAGGATCTATCAGGAAGTGCGCAAGCGGCCGCGCTACGTGGTGCGAAGGGTGCACGGCATGGCCGAAAACGAGGTGGCCTCTTGAACAGGAAACAGAGCATCGTAGTCTGCGCCTACCACAACGTGGGCTACCGCTGCCTGGAGGAGTTGATCCGCCAGGACGCCGACGTCGCGCTGGTCTTCACCCACGACGATTCGCCCAGCGAGGAGATCTGGTTCGCCTCGGTGCGGGAGCTGGCGCAAAAGCACGGCATACCGGTGATGACCTCGGACATAAACCTCAGGGAAAACGTGGAGTTGATGCGGGAGCTCGCCCCGGACCTGCTGCTCTCCTTTTACTATCGCAGCATGATCCGGGAAGAAGTGCTGGAGATACCCCGGCTGGGCGCGCTGAACATCCACGGCTCCTACCTCCCCAAATACCGGGGAAGGGTGCCGGTCAATTGGGCGATCATCAACGGCGAGACCGAAACCGGCGCCACCCTGCACTACATGGTGCAAAAGCCGGACGCGGGGGACATAGTCGATCAGGAAAAGATCCCGATAACCTTCACCGACACCGCCCTGGACGTCTTCAACAAGGTGACCCGAGCCGCCGTCACCGTGCTCGCCCGCTCCCTGCCGCTGCTCTTGGCGGGAAAGGCCCCGCGCGTGCCGATGGATGTGGCGAAAGGGAGCTACTTCGGCGGCAGACGCCCCGCGGACGGCCGCATCCAGTGGCAGCGAAGCGCCGTTGAGATCTACAACCTGATCCGCGGCGTGACCCACCCCTATCCCGGAGCCTTCAGCCGGCTACAGGGGAAGAAGGTCGTCATCTGGAGCGCCTTGCCGGTCGCGGGCGAGGGCGAGCCGGGGATGGTCGTCAGCGCCGCCCCGCTGCTGGTGGGCACGGGGGCCGGGCTCCTGGAGATCCGCATGCTGCAGGAAGAGGACGACCCCGAACAGCAAGGGACGGTCTATGCGGCGGCTAAGACGGAGCTGGTCGGCAGTTCCTTTTCCGACTGAGCGTTCCGCAAGGCGGATTCGGTGGACTTGCCGAAATCGGCTGCGACGGAGTCGCTGCCTCGGCCGCGATGTAATTTTGGGGTGGTTGCCAACCGGCGCTGACCGGTGGCACCGCCCTGTTAATGAAAATCAACATTGGAGACGACATGAAAGTGCTCATCCTAGGCGTCAACGGCTTCATCGGCAACGCCCTCACCAAAAGGATCCTCGACACCACATCCTGGGAAGTTTACGGCTTGGACATGAGTTCGGACAAGCTCGAACATTCGATGGGACACCCCCGTTTCAATTTTCTGGAGGGTGACATCACCATCAACAAGGAATGGATCGAGTACAACATCAAGAAGTGCGACGTGGTCCTGCCGCTGGTCGCCATCGCCACGCCGGTCACCTACGTCAAGGATCCGCTGCGCGTCTTCGAGCTCGACTTCGAGGAAAACCTGAAGATCATCCGCCAGTGCGCGAAGTACAAGAAGCGGGTGATCTTCCCCTCCACCTCCGAGGTGTACGGCATGAGCCCGGACGCCGAATTCGACGAGGAGAACTCGCCGCTCATGCTCGGCCCGATCAACAAGGAGCGCTGGATCTACTCCTGCGCCAAGCAGATGCTGGACCGGGTCATCTACGCCTACGGCGAGCACGAGAACCTGCGCTACACGCTGTTTCGCCCCTTCAACTGGATCGGGCCCAAACTCGACTCCATCTCCACCGCCAAGGAGGGGAGTTCCCGGGTGCTGACCCAGTTCCTGTACAACATCCTGGCCGGCGAGCAGATCTCGCTGGTGGACGGCGGCAACCAGCGCCGCTCCTTCACCTTCATCGACGACGGCATCGATTGCCTGATGAAAATCATCGAGAACCGGGACGGCTGCGCCGACAGCGGCATCTTCAATATCGGCAATCCGGTGAACGACCTCTCCGTCAAGGAGTTGGCCGAGAAGCTGCGCGACATGGTGAAGCAGTATCCGGGCTACGCCGAAAAGGCCGAAAATTGCGTGATCGCCGAGACCACCTCGGACAGCTTCTACGGCAAGGGGTACCAGGACATGCTGAACCGGGTCCCTTCGGTGAAAAACGCCAAGCTGAAGCTCGACTGGGAGCCCAAGACCGGCATCGACGAGGCGCTCAGGAAGACGCTGGATTTCTACCTGATCGAACAGCGCGAGAAGATCGAGCATTTGTTGTAGGAAGCGGGCTAAAGGCTAAGGGCCAGGGGCTAGGGGCTAAGGGCTGAGGCTACGGCGTGGCTGGGCAAACCGGGAACAACATGTTTGAAGTCGCCATCAAAGTGGACGTGGACACCTACGCAGGCACCCGCGACGGGGTGCCGCGCCTGATCGAGATCATGGAGCGCGCCGGCGTCCGGGGCACCTTTTACTTTTCCATGGGGCCGGACAACTCGGGCAAGGCGATCCGCCGGGTCTTCACCAGGAAGGGTTTCCTCAAGAAGATGATCAGGACCGGCGCCCCCAGCGCCTACGGCCTGCGCACCATGCTCTACGGCACGCTGCTCCCCGCCCCGCAGATCGCCGCGTCCTTCCCGGGGATCCTCAGGGAGACGGCCGCGGCCGGCCACGAAACCGGGGTGCACTGCTGGGACCACGTCCTGTGGCACGACTACCTGGGAAGATTCGACGCCGCTCGGGTCAAAAGCCAACTGGGCCGCGGGGTGGAGCTGTTCACGGAGATCATGGGGAAGAAGCCGGTTACCACGGCCGCCCCCGGCTGGACGGTGTCGGCGGCTTCCCTCGCTTTTCAGGATTCGCTGGGACTGGAGTATTGCAGCGACGGCAGGGGGTATGCGCCTTTCTACCCGGTTTTCGGCGGCAAGCGCTACCGGACGCTGCAAATACCGAGCACCTGGCCCACGCTGGACGAGGTGCTCGGAGAAGGCGGGGTTACCGCTCACAACGTGAACGATCTCTACCTGGGCCGGCTCAGGGACGGCCTGAATGTCCACACGGTGCACGCCGAAATGGAAGGAGGCGTCATGTCGTCTTCTTTCAGCGAGCTGCTGGCCAGATTGCAGGGGGCCGGCGCCCGTTTCCTCACCTTGGGCGAGGCGGCCGCCGCCGTCAAGGATCGGGCCCCGGACGCCCCGCTCTCCATGGGGGAACTCCCCGGCAGGGCAGGACTGGTCGCCATCCAGGGGTGAAAAGCTCGCCACGGCTCTCCCCTCCCCCTCCCCCTCCCCCTCCCCCTCTCGCGTCAACCGAACACCACGTTCTTGCCGCCGTGCTTCGCCTGATACAGCTTGCTGTCCGCATAGGCCATCAACTCGGCCGGCTCCCCGCCGTTTAGCGGAAAACTCCCCACCCCCACGCTGATGCTCACCTTGCCCAAGGGCTGCTTTTCGCCTCCCGGGAAGGCGTGCTCCTCCACGACGCGACGCAAGCCCTCCGCCATCTTCAGCGCCGCGTCCTTGGGGGTCTCCGGCAGCAGCAGCACGAACTCCTCTCCGCCGTAGCGCGCCGCCACGTCGCTCCCCCTCAGGTTCGCCATCAGCAGGCGGGACAGGGTCTTCAGCAGCCGGTCCCCCTCGGGATGGCCGTGGGTGTCGTTATAGACCTTGAAGTTGTCCACGTCCATGAAGATCACCGAGCACGGCTTCTGGGTGCGCCTCGACCTGACCAGCTCCCGCGCCAGGGCCTCCTGAAAGTAGCGATGGTTGTACAACGAGGTCAAGCCGTCCTTGACCGCCATCTCCTGCAGCACGCCGTTGGCCGCCTGCAATTCCTCGTTGGCCTGCTTCAACTGCTCCACAAGTTCCCGGTTCTGCGCCACCAGGCGCGCCTTCTCGGCGGCCCTCCCCGCCACTGCCGAGATCAGGTCCAGACTCTCGAACGGCTTGACCAGATAGTCATAGGCGCCCGCCCGCAAGGCGGTGAGCGCGCTGTCCAGCGAGGCGTGACTGGTCATGATCACCACCTGCGTGTCCGGGCTGTGCTGCTTGATCTGGGTCAGTAGCTCGATGCCGCTCATCCCCCTCATCCTGATATCGGTGATGACCAGTTGGTGCGATTGGGCCCTGAACGCCTCCAACGCCTCTTCGCCGCTGGCGGCCTCCGCCACCTCGAACCCGTCCGCGCTCAGCACCTGCGACACTACGCTTCTCAAGGTTTCTTCGTCGTCAACTACCAATAGATTCATGGTTCCTCCTCTTGGTCATGCCGTTGCCGCGGCCGCCGGTTGGCTGGCGGGAAGTGTGATGATGAAGGTGGCTCCCTCGCCCTCGACGCTCTCCAGCCGGATGTCGCCCCCATGGTTTTTCACGATGCCGTAGGTAACCGATAACCCGAGGCCGGTCCCCTGCCCGGCCGGTTTGGTGGTGAAGAAGGGATCGAAGATCCTTCTCTGGATTTGCTGCGGTATTCCGGGCCCCGTGTCGCTCACCCGCAGCTCGATCATGCCGCGCTCCCCCTTTTTGGCGGAAAGCTTCACCGTGCCGGCGGCGCCCGCCATCGCCTGCTGCGCGTTGATCATCAGGTTCATCAACACCTGCTGCAGTTGATTGGCGTTTCCCTGACAGGCGGGAATCCCCGGCTCGATTTCCTGCTCCAGCCTGACGCTGTTGATCCCCAATTGGTGATCCACGATGGCGAAGGCGTCCGCCAGCACCTGTGGGATGTCCACCTCGCTGAACTCGACCTGCTCCTGGCGGGCGAACTTCAGCAGGTTTTCGATGATGGTCTTGCAGCGCTTGGTCTCCTTCTCGATGATCTTCAGGTTCTTCTCCAGTTGGTGCCCGCTCTCCACGCTGCGCAAGGAGAGTTGGGCGATCCCCAGGATGCCGGCCAGGGGGTTCTTCACCTCGTGGGCCAGCCCCGCTCCCAGCGAGCCGAAGGCCGCCATCTTTTCCGACTGGACCAGTTGACCGTAGAGATCCTTGAGCGCCCGCTCGCGGCTCTTCAGCTCGCCCGCCATCCGGTTGAAGGAGCCTCCCAGCGCGCCGATTTCGTCGCCGGAGACGTTCTTCACTTCGATCTCGAAGCGCCCCTGTCCCACCATGCGGGTCGCCTCCGAGAGTTGCTCGATCGGGCGGGTGATCTGGTGCGACCAGAAGAGGCTCAAGAGGGCGGCCGCCCCCAACAGAAGCAGGGAGAGCGCCAACAGGTCGCCCAGAAGCTTTCGCGAGGTGAGGTAGGCGGCGCTTTTCGGGATCTGCACCCCGGCCGTCAGCCCCCCGCAGGCAACCTTGGCGAATCCCCCCACCATCCCCCTCCCCTGGTCCTGGTATTCCATGGTGGCGCCGGGACTGGCCACCCGGTTTACCCGTCCCCACCACGGCTTGTCGGCGGCGGTCGCCGTCCTGGAGCGATCCGAGTGCGCCAGGAACCTCCCCTCGGCGTCCAAAAGAAAGATCTCGAACACCCGGGTGCGCTGCGCCAGCTTCAAGATCTTGTCGAGCCGGATCACCCCGGAGGTGGTGACCGCCTCTTCCTCGCCGCTGGCCGGCTCCCACAGGGTGAGGGTGAGGGTGGGAAAGCGGGGCGATACCGTCGAGTTGGCCACGTACGGCTCCCCTCCCGCCCTGCCCGCCGGGACCGGGTGGGACTCTTTGAACTGCAGCAGTTGCTCCTTGGTCACCCCGCCCGCCGCCAGCGCCGCCGCATCGAACACCGTCTCCTCGCCGCTCTCGGTGCTGCGCGTCACCATCACGAACTCGCCGAACTCCTCGAACAAACGCTTTAGCACCTGTTGCCGCCGGTCCATGCCGTCTTCGGAGATGATCCGGGAGAAAAGCTTCAGCCTCTCCCGATAGCCGACCAGGAGCGCGTTGGCCTCCTCCGAGGCGTGCAGCACCATGGTGGAGGTGAGGTCGTGGATATAGGCGGTCTTGTCGACCTGGAAGAGCTTGGCCATGGTGAAGGTGATCAGGCTCAACACCACCGACACCACCAGCAACTGGGAGAGCAGGATCTTGAAGCGGAGCGGGAACTTCACGTTTCTATGCATGCGACATCCTCCTTTCTCCTGGAAACGGGTTCCGGCTCCTTAGCGAGCAGCCGACAACGCCTAAGTCGCGCTCCTTCCTCGTGGAGCCCGCGACGGCGGTCAAGGGGCCGCCTCGGAATCTCGCTGCTCCGCTTTGCCGTAGACCACGCGGGAGGCGTAGCTGGCGTTACCTGCCGGGTCCAGCGCCTCCACCCGGATCAGGTTCACCCCCGGTTTGAGCAGCAAACGGTGCTGAAAGCTGCCGGTCCGCTCGCAGTCCACCTCGGCGCCGTTCACGAACACCCGGGTCCCCGCTTCGCTTTGGCCGGCGAGCGTGTAAGGGCCGGCCGCGGGACTCTCGGCGGGAAAACCGACCTGGAGCTTGGGCGGGGTCAGCACCTGCTGGAGCCGACAGCGCCCGACCCTGCTGAAATCCCCCTCCATCCCCTCTTCCAGCCGGCTCACCCTCCAGAAATAGCTGCCGTCGGCCAACTTGCCGGTGACGAACTCCGGGACGCGGACCCTCTGATCGATCAGGCAACTGCGGAACTGCTCCTCCCTGGAGAGCTGGAGATGGTAATCGCCGACCGGCCCGCTCCAGCGGAAGCGGACCCGGGGCGGCAGCAGGCGGTACCGGTAGGGTTCCGGGTCCGGCTCCCTCAAAAGCGGCGCTCCGGGGAGCGGCACCGCTGCGCCCACGGCCACCCCCTTTTGCAGGGTCACGCCGAAATGAGCCGGCACCCGGACCTCCCGGCCTTCGCCCTCGACCCGGACCTCACCCGCATAAACGGCGAGGCTCTCGCCCCGGTCGCCGTTTTTGGTGAACCTGAAGCGGGCGGCGCCGGGAACGATGCGCGCCAGGTGACCGGCTGCGGCGAATTCCATCTGCAGCTTTCTCCCCGCGGCCAGGCTGCCGCGCAACTCTCCGTCCACCTGCACCCGGTAGCTCCTGGGTCCGGCCTCCTCGCGGGCGTTCAGGCGGGTCACCACCACCAGCGAATTGCTCCCCAGATCCAGCCGGTCGCTGCCGCCGAAAGTGATGCTGGCGCCGGACCTGTCGAAGGTCTGCACGGCGTCCTGGCTGTAGAGCTGCATCCCTTGGCGGGCCCCGCCCCAGGCGATGGAGTTGCCGCGCCGGCAACGGACGTCCCGCTGCAACGAGCTGAGCGTCGCCTCGGCCACCGCCAGCAGCTTGTTTTTCCCCTCGCCGGGTTCGATCTGGCTGTCGACCAGCTCTCGCAGCGGCGTCCCCGAGGGGAAGAGCGCATAGAGAAAGAGTATGAACAGCCCGAATACCGCCAACACCAGCAGCAGCGAACCGCAGGCCTCCGCGGCGAACATCGCCAACCTCCTGATCCGGCTGCGCGCGCTCATGGCTGCGGCCGGACCGGCCCCTGCCGCGTGGTCAGGAGCTTCAGGTTGATGAGCCTTGAGCAGGCGCCGTTGCGCAGCACCATGCCGAATATCCGCTCGCCCCGATTGAGCTGCAATTCCAGGGCGAACCAGCCGTTTTTGTCCAGCGGCACCGCTCTCCCCTCGATTTCCAGGGTGCTTCCCGGATCGGCCTCTCCCGAGACGGTGCAGTAGGCGACTCCCCGGTCGTCCAACCTGATCCCCCAGCCGGCGCTGGCGTAATGAATCAGCCGCTCGCCTGCGGGCTGGGCGAAGCGCAAGGCCGGCACCGGCATCGAGGCGGCGAGGAACCTCCCCAGCGAGTCCCCCATCTCCACCTTCAACTCCGGACCGTCCGCCGCCACCGCCGTGTCGAAGCGACCCAGCGGGTCAACAGGCACCGGACGATCGTTGATCACCACGAAGGGGGCGCCCCGGTACCTGTCGTTGGGCGAGACCGGCAGGGTCTGCTGGAAGTTCCCCTTCAACTCCACCCGCCTGTTGAGCCTTCTCCCCTCGATGCTGTCGTTGTCGGCCATCGGCCGCCCCTTGCCGTACCAGCGCCTGATCATCCTGGAGGGGGCGATCAGTTCCTCGCGCATCAGGAAATCGGCGGCCGCGTCGCATCTTTTCTTGGAGAGTTCCATGTTGTACCTCACCGTCCCTATGCCGTCGGTATGACCCTCGATCAGCACCTGCTCCCGCGGGTGCGCCCGCAGTACGCGCGCCGCCCCCTTCAACAGGCGTTTCGCCTCCGCCGTCAACCGAGCCGAATCGAAGATGAAGGCGCCCCCTCCAAGGGTCAAGAGCACCGCCTCCCGGCGGTTCACCCCGAAGAGTTCGACCCCGGTACGGAACACCGAGCCGTCCAGGTAGACGACCTGGAGCTGGTACTGGTAAATCGCCCCTGGTTCGAGTGCCGCGCCCGGGATGGAGCCGTCCCAGCTGATGCGCCGCACGGGCGCGCCGCTCCCCTGGAAGCTGCGCAGCACCGCTCCCGCTCCGTTCATGATCCTTAACGACCAGGAGCGGACCAGCTCCGTCCTCTCCACGCCGATCAGGAAATCGAGAGGTGTGGTGAACTTGCCGTCCCTCAGGTCGAGGGAGCCGTCCAGCCGCCCTTGGCCGACGGTGACGGCCGTCGAGGGGAGCGGGGCCGGCTCGCCGTTGATCAAGAGGGTCAACAGCTCGGCGCTCCCCGAGAGTTGCAGCGGTTGGTCGAGCCGGGTCGAGGAAACCAACAGCGCCGGGAGCCGCTCAGGCGGGCGGTAGGGCGCCGTCTGCGGCTCTTCCGCCATCACCGGCGGCGGGGAGGGGGGCGCCGGCAGCGTCACCGTCTTTTTGCGCGACAGGTCGAACATCTCCTCGTCGAACTTCACCTTCACCCCGAAGAAAGGCCCCTGCCCCTGAAAGCTCTCGCCGGTCAGATCCCGATCGTCCAGACGGGCGTAGTTGTAGCCGGCGCTCAGCACCACGTTGCGGTAGACCCGATAGCCGACGCTCGCCACGCCGCCGACGCTGCGCTGGCCGGTGTCGTACTGATTCATGAGCTTCAGGTAGGTCGATAGTTCCCAGCGCTCCGCCAGGTCGTAGGAGAGCCCGGCCAGCACCAGGTCCGTGTAGCTCCGGGAGTTGAGCCCGGCGAGATCCAGCCAGTTGAGCTTGCCGGCATACTTCCCTTGTACGCTCAAGTTTTTCACCAGCCGATAGGTCGGCTCGGCGGAGACGATCAGACTGCGGCTGGCTCCCTGGGTCGGCACGCTCCCCTTGTCGTCCAGCTTGTAGCGCAGCAAGGTGAGCAGTTGCAGCGGGTTGCCAGCCAGCGGTCGAAAGGAGCTGCCGAGATAGCCGTCGAAGAGGCGGTCGCGGCCGGCCTGCGCCCCCTTGTCCCAAAAGGTCGCCTTGCCCAGCAGGGTGAGCGCTGCGCTCAGCTTGTAGGCCGCTCCCGCCCCGTAAAGCGAGGCGGTCTCGCCCGGCCCGGAGCGGATCTCGTAGCGGCCGGTGAGTTTCAGATCCTGCTGACGCAGGTATTCGCCGGCCAGGGTGAAGGCGGTACGGGTGCCGGAGCTTCCCTGCACCGTCTGCACCCGCTCCAGGGTCGAGTTGAGATAGAGCCCCTCCGCCGCCCGGAAGCGGCTGTTCAGTCCCAGGATCGCCTCCCCCCTTTGTTGGCTGAGTGCGTTTTCCAATTGGTAGCCGCTGCGCGAGTTGAGGCTGAAGCCCTCCTGCTCGATCAGCTTGGTGTTGAGATCGACGTTGCTCTGCTCCGTTGAACCTCCCTGGCCGTTCGACAGTTGATAACCGGTGGTGAGCCGCATCCGTTCCGAGAGCTTGCTCTCCACCCCCACCCTGGTCGCCTGCCGCAGGATGGGGGAGCCCTCCTGGTATTCCTCGGTGAGAAAGACCGTGGTCCGGTCGGAGACGCGGTAGTCGAGCTTCAGGAAGGTCCTCGACTGGTAATCGCCGACGCTTGAGGGGGCGAGCAGTTGATCGCGCCTGAGCGTCGCGTCCAGCCTCGGGGTAAGCGCCCCCTTGAGACTTGCGTAAAGCAGGTCGGAATGCCCGCTTGCGCCGGCCTTTTCCTCCTCCACGCGCTTGAAGCCCCCCTCCCCTTCCAGCAGGGAGAATTTTCGCACGAAGCCGGCCTGGTTGCCGAACTGCCTGTCGGCCTGCAGTTGGTCTTTTTGCACGAAACTCTCGGCGAAAAGGAGGGTGTCGGCGAGGCCGCGGTAATCGAGACGGCCGCCGTACTTCTCGGTGCCGGTCTCGTTGCCGGTCATGGAGCTGTTGAAGAAATCCGCGTCGACCTTGCGGTAGTAGGCTTTAAGCGCCAGGGAGTCGACGGGGCGGGCGTTCAGTTCCGTCTTCCAGGCGGTCCCGCTCCCCTTTTCCGGGGAGTCGCTGACCGCTCCCTCCCCCTTGATGGTCAACCTGTCGCCGAATTTGAGGCCGCCGTCCACGCCGTACAGGGCGGTGTCCTTCAGCGCGCCCTGTTCCACTACGGCGGTGCCGCCGAGGTAGGAGCCGCCGGCCGACTGCCAAAGCGCGCGGCCTCCGTAGACGTAGCGCTCCTCGCCGCCGCCGTCGCTTTGATAGTTGACCACGATGGTGATCGGGTTCAGGTTCTGGTCCAGCGACGGGACCGGTTCCTTGAAGAGGATGGCGCCGGCGTTGTAATCGATGGAGTAGTCGGCGTAGCGGAGCTTCTCGGTGACGGCGAGCAGCCGCTCGGAGTGGTAACGGTCCCGCACCTCGATCCGCACCCGCTCGCTGTTCTCGAAGACCGGCTTTCTGGAGAGCTGATAGTAGCCGGAGCTGCCGTTGCCGGGGATTTCGTCCTTGATCACCGTCTCCCGGGTGCGGCTTTCGAATCCCTTCACGCTCAGCCGCTCGCCGTTGTATTCCAGCTTGGCCCCGTTGAGGCTTCGGTCGTAGCGGGAGAACTCGTTCTCGGAGAGGTCGGTGCGGTAGTCGCCGGCCAGGAGGTAGGAGCGGCCCGCCTCCAGCTTCAGATAGATCTTTCCCTGGGACTGCGCCTCGTAGCCGATGTCGGAGGCGTCGCCGTAGACCGGATAATACTTCTCCGGGTCGATGCTCTGGAACACGCCGTCGCGCCGCTCTTTTCCCGAGTCGTAGGCGGCGGTCAGCAGGTATTTGCCGAGGATCTGCCCCCTGGTGAAAAAGGCGAGCCTTTCTTCGTGGTAAATCCCCTGGTCGAAGCGCTCCTCCTTGTCGATCTTCTCCAGGTGGCCGCTCACCCCCTTGCCGCCGACGTTCAGGTTGCCCAGGCCGATCACGATCCAGTCGCGCAGTTGCTGGTTGAAGTAGAGATCGACCTTGCCGCTGGTTTGGTTGTCGCCGGTCACCAGGATCCGGTCCTGGCCGGCAGTGAGGGTGGAGCGTACCCGAAAGACTCCGACGCCGTCGACGATGCGCAGTTGGTGCCCGGGAAGGAGCGGATCCGCGTCCGGCTCGACCAGGATGCCTCTGTCGAGCGTCACGGTGACCGTCTGCGAGCCGGCGACCCTCTTGCCCCGGGCGTTCAGCAGCTCCACCGTGAACGGCAGCACGCTCTTGCCGTCCGCCGGCATCTCCACCCGCTCCGGGGTGACCCTGAGCTGGGTTGTCGGACCAGTCGGACCAGTCGGACCAGTCGGACCAGTCGGACCTGTCGGACCTGTCGGACCAGTCGGACCTGTCGGACCTGTCGGAGTTGTCTGAGCCGTCTGAGCTGTCGGACCCTCGCCAGGCCCGTTCGCCACCAGGGCGAAGTCGCCGCGCGCGGGGCCGCCAAAAGGGACCGTGATGAACTGCGACCATCCCACCCCGGCAAAAGCGGTGTTGAAGGGGACCGCCTGATAGCGCGGCGACAGGGTGCTGCGGTCGATCTTCACCACATGGTTGCCAGCCGAAACCCCGGTGAAGGAGTACTGCCCCTCCCGATCGCTAAAGACGAAGGAGCCGTCCTCAAGGTAGACGCGCACCCCGGACACCCCCGGCTCGCCGGGGTCCGGAACGCCGTTGCCGTTCAGGTCCTCGAAAAGCCTCCCCAGGATGATCGCCTTGTCGCCGAGGATGGAGGGGCGCACCTTGACTGCGGCGCTGGCCGGCGGCGAGGCGCTGGCGGACCCGGTCGGCGTGACGCCGGCCGCCTGCGCCCAGTTGACGCTGGTGCCGACCGCAACGTCGCCGTTGACGGCGCAACGATAGCCCAACACCATGACGCCTCCGGCTTCCAGGGTGCCGAGGTCCCAACTGAGCTCCGCTCCCGCGCCGACCGGATCGGAAAGTTTCAGGCCGGCCAACTGGCTGCTACCCCTCAAGTAGCGAAAGCCGCGCGGCAGCCTGTCGGAGAGGGTGAGATGGGCCAGCGGCGCCGCCCCGACATTCTCCACCCGCACGCTGAAGGCCACCACGTCGCCCACCTCGGCAACCGAATTTCCCGCCGACTTGGAGAGCCTGAGGGCTCCCCCTGCCACGGTGGTGAGCGTGCTGTTGGAGGGAACCGGCGTGGCGTCGGCATCGCTGGACAGGTTGGCCGTGTTGATGATCGAGCTGTTGGCCGCGGCTTCCGGGCGCACCCGCGCCTGAAAGGTGACGCTGCCGCTAAAACCGGCCGGCATGCTGGGGATCGAGAAGCTGAGCGTGCGGGATGCGGCGTCGTACCCTGCGCTCCCCGCGAGCCCCGCAGGGAGCAGGGCGCTTCCCTGCTGGTAATCGAGCAGGGCGTCCAACCGATCGACGACCCGGACTCCGGGGACGGCGGCGGGACCGGCATTGGCCAACAATACGCTATAGGTCAGCACGGTGCCGGGAAGGACCGCGCCGACCGGAGCGACCGACTTGACCGGCGCAGCCAATTTCGCCGAGGCCGGCACCGACAACTGATCGTTCAAACTCGCGTTTCTCCCGGGAATCAGCACGGAGGCCGCCTTAACGGCAATGGTCGCCACCGTCCCCTCGCTCCCCGACACAGGGGTGACCCTCAGAACCACGTCCAGCGACCCGCCAGGCGCGATGGGGCCAACCACTTGGGTGCCGGTTGCGTCGTTTGGCAAAAGGGTCTTGCAGTCGGCGGCGAAGAACTGCAGCTTAGGCTGAACGGCGCTCTCAGCCGGAACGCCCTGCAGCAGGGACGCCCTCAGTTGAAAGCTGTCCGCGGAATTACCCCGGTTGCTGACGGTGTGCACAAAATCGATCGGCTGTCCAACGGGAGTCGCGGCGCTGCGTGCAGGGACGATGAGCGGATCGGAGACATCTTGGACGGTGACCTGGGTTTGATTGGAGCTGACCGACATGGAGAGCGAAGCGGACTGAAAATGTGCCGTGAATCCGTGGCCGATGACGGTCCCCGCGGGGGTGAGCGGGGCGGCCTTAGCCGGTAGCGCGACTAACAGCGCCAGGCATAGCGCCAATCCCCTCCCTCGCGTCTTCTTCAATAAAGGATGCATCGAAGGTATTCCCCGCTCGGCGCGTCACTGTACCTGCACGCGAAAAAACACGTAGAGCGTCTTTCCCGGCAAAAGAATCCCGCCGGCGGCGTCCGTGGCTCCTTGCCCCAGGCGGGCGACGACGCTGCCGGCGGACTCGCGCACCTGGCCGCACTGCGCCGGTTCGCACGGGCTCCCGTCTCCGCCGGCCGAGGCGCCGATCCAGAAGGTTCCCGCAACGGGGGTGGTGCTCGCGGGGAGGGGGGTGTCGATACCGACCGAGGTGGCAGGAAGCGACCCGCTGTTGGTGACGGCCATCCGGTATTCCAGGGTTTCCCCGGGGAGCGCGCTGCCGGCGAAGGCGAAGTGACCGCCTCGGGTCAGGTTGCGCACGCTCTCGGCCACGGTGATCACGGCCGCGACGGCGCTGGTGGTCACCCGATCGGCTCCGCCAGCCCCCTCGCCGCTAACCGCGAGAGCGGTGTCGGCGCGATCCCGGTCCGAGACGTTGGCCGGGACGGTCACCGCCACGAAAAAACGGTACGCGACGCCGGGGTCGAGCGGGCCGGTGGAGGCGCTTTGCCGATTCTCCCCCGCCTGGCGGATGCCGTCTGCCGCGATGCCGCCCCCCGCGCCGTCGTCGGCGTAGATGGCGCTCGGCCAGCTGCTGCCGGAGATGGAGAGGGCGAAGCTGTTGGCGCTGTTCCCCACGTTGGTCACGGTGTAGGGGTAGTTGACGATGCTGCCGGGGGCGCCTGAGCCGTCGCCGGGGGTGGAAACGGTCACCGCCGCGGTCAGGCCGCAGACCACGGTTTCGGTTTTCAGCTGGTCCAAGGCGGCGGGATCGGACTGGGAGGCGGCGGAGACCAGCACGCGGTAGCTGGCCCCGGCGGCGAGAGCCGTCGGGGTGACCAGCAACTGCAAACTCAGCGACCCGCCGGGCGCCAGCACCTCGGTAAGGTAGCCCGCTCCCGAGAGCGCGGCGGGAAGCTCCGCCCCGGTGGCGTCCAGGTAGCGCACCGTGAAGCCGTTGCCGCTGGCGGTACCCTTGAGCAGGAAGCTGTCTGGGGCGTCGCCGGCGTTTTTCAACAGCAGCCGATAGGGCACGGTCGCGCCGGAAAAGGAGGGCTGGGTAAGGGACTGGCTGGAGGCGCTCGACTCGAACACCCCCTCCCCCAGATAGCTCCCCCCTGCCGTCGACTCGCCCCGCCCCATCAGGTCCGGCTGGTAGCCGGCTTCGGCGCCCTTTTCCCCAATGAGGAGCGCTGCGAGCAAAATGAGGCAAACCTGCGCAAGCAGGATGCGCGGGCTTCTAGGGGTCAAATTAATAGAATTAATTCTTATTAATAACATGGATGAGAACATAGCAGATGTTCGGGGCTAGGCAAGGATGCAAAGAAAATTTGTCTTTTGGGCGGCCAAATGGTATCTAACTTGCTGGCTCGCGCGAGGGGGCCGAAGGAGTTGTCAAGCTTGCCTCAGGAGGAACCATGGAAACCGGCAACCGTTATTACCAGCTTGCCAGCCGCGATCTGGTCTATATGAAATTCATACTGGAGGCGTACGAGGGACTCTCCACCATGAGCACCGTCGACGGCAAGAGGGGAATCGTCCGGGTCAATTACCCTCTCCCCTTCGCGGACGACATGGCGGCGCTGATGGCGGCGCTTTCTCTGGAGATCGCGGTCGCGGAGGTGACCGAAGGGGGCGAGCCGTGCTGGAAACCATAGACGTCGAAGCGATACTGCGTCGGGCGCTCTCGGCGGGCGGCGACTTCGCCGACATCTACTACGAGGACGTCGCCTTCAGCTCGGTGGTCTGCGAGGACGGCAAGGTGGAGCGGGTGCTGGCCGCCTCGGAGCGCGGCATCGGCATCCGGGTGATCTCCGAGCTTTGCACCGCCTACGCCTACAGCAACCAGTTAAGCGAAGAGTCGCTGCTGCTTTTGGCCGAGACGGTGAGCCGCGGGGTGCGCGGCGGCGCCTACCGGGGGGATTTCGACCTGCGCGGGCGCGAAACCGGGGCGGGCTACCCCATCGCCATCGCGCCCGACCAGGTGCCGCTGGCGGAGAAGGTCGCCATGGTCACCCGCGCCGACCGCGCCGCGCGCGGCTTCGATCCGAGGATCCGGCAGGTGATGGCCGTCTACCGCGATTCTCAAGCGAAAACCCAGACGGTGAACTCGCTGGGCGAATTCCGCGAGGACCAGGTCACCGCCACCCTCTTCATGGTGCAGGCGGTCGCCCGGGAGGGCGCCGTCGCCCAGACCGGCTACGAGCCTTTGGGAGCCGAGCGGGGCTTCGAACTCTTCGACCAGGCCTCTCCCGAGGAGTTGGCGCTGAAGGCCGCCAGGCGCAGCGTGACCATGCTGGGGGCCAGGAAGCCGCCGTCAGGTCAATTGCCGGTGGTGCTCTCCAGCGAGGCGGGGGGGACCATGGTGCACGAGGCCATCGGCCACGGACTGGAGGCGGATCTGGTTCAGGCGGGCACCTCGGTCTACAAGGGAAGGATCGGCGAGCAGGTAGCCTCCGAGCTGGTGAGCGTGATCGACGACGCCACCATCCCCCACGCTCGGGGCACGTACGGCTTCGACGGCGAAGGGACGCCGGGGCAGCGGACCGTGCTGGTGGAGGGAGGGGTGCTCAAGGGTTACATGTACGACCGGCTTTCCGCCCTGAAGGACGGCTGCGCCTCCACCGGCAACGGCAGGCGCGAGTCCTACCGGGCGCGCCCCATCGTCAGGATGAGCAACACCTTGATCGCGCCGGGGACGAGCGATCCGGCCGAGATCGTCAAGAGCGTCGTGAGCGGCCTGTTCGTGCGGCGCATGGGCGGCGGCCAAGTGAACACGGTGAACGGCAATTTCGTCTTCGAGGTGTCGGAGGGGTATCTGATCGAAAACGGCGTGGTCGGAGAGCCGGTGCGGGGGGCTACCTTGACCGGCAACGGTCCCGGGGTGCTGAAGAGGATCACCATGGTGGGAAACGATCTGGGTTTCGGGATCGGCACCTGCGGCAAGGACGGCCAGGGCGTGCCGGTGGCGGACGCCCAGCCGACCCTGCTTATTTCGGGGATCACGGTAGGGGGCGGCAAGGAGAAGTGACGGTTATTGGCGGCTCTCTTTGGCCAGCCGTCTTTCCAGCTCGGCGAGCTTTGGCCGGATCGCCTCTCCCACCCAGATCTGCGGGTTGGAAGGGGTCTCTCCCTGCTCCAGCTCCCACTGCTCGATGGTGCCGCGCGCCTCTTTAAAAGCCTCGGTGAAGGAGAAGGTGCGACGCAAGGCGTCGTCGAGGAAGGCCTCGCCGAACCAGGTGAATTTCTCGCCGAAACCGCACCCGAAGGATTCGTGGCTCGGGTCCGCCGCCGTTATGATCAGGGTGTGATCGTCCTTCAACGGCTCGATGAAGCCCCCCGCGTAGCAGGCCGAGACCACCAGCACCTTCCAGTGGATCCCGGATTTTTGCAGCATGCGCCTGAGCATCTCCGGGGTGAGTTCGTCGAGTTCCAGCGGCGGGTTGTTGACGGCAAGCTCGTGTTCCCGGGAGCCGTGGGAGGTCAGGTACAAGAAGAGCACGTCATGGTCGCGGTTCATCACCCGGCCCACCCCCGAAAGCGCGCGCTCCAGATTGCCGGCGGTGGCGAAGGGAAGGGTGACGGCGGTCTGCGGATTGTTGGCCAACAGGAGCGTGCGCCCCAAGGCGCCGAAGCGCTGCTCGAAGAGCCGCTTCGCCGCGTTCAGTTCCTTCAAGAAGACGTCCTGGGTCCCGTCCCCGGCAAAGCCCACAAAGTAGAGGTCGGCAATCCCCCTCCTCCCCGGCAGCAGGGAATTCAGTTCCGCGTCCAGGAGCCGCTGCTGGGCCGCGAGCACCTCGTCGGTCAGATGCAGTTGCCCGCTTTCCGCGTTTTCGCTCGCGCCCACCCACAGATCGCCGCGCGGGAAAAGCCACAAAGGGAGCGCCACCAGCACCGCGAACAGGAGCCAGAGCGCGGCGGTGCGCGCCGCAGCGGCGGGCTTCAGCCGCAGCAGGAAGACCAGCGCCGCGGCGATCCACCACGAGAAGAAGCGGTAATAATGGCTGGCGTACAGGTAATCTTGCAGCCAGCCCAGCTGCCAAGTCTGCAGCACCCGCTCCAGTACGCTGTGGCAAAGCTCGATCGGCAGGGAGGCTGCCACCAGCGCCACCGGGATCGCCACGACCAGCGAGGGACGCGACAGCACCCTTGCCGCCGCGAAGCCGAAGAACAGCATGAGCGGCAGATGGAAAAAGAACGAGGAGACCGCGGAATAGGCGAAGGAGCCGCCCCGCCCGACCATCAGCAAGGAGACCGCCAGGTTGAGGGTGAAATCGACGCCGGCCAGCAGCGCCAGGTTCCCCGCAGTGGCGCAGAGGCGATCGGGAGCCACCGGCAGCAGCAGCGCGATGCGCGCGCCGCTCCAGAGGTTACGCAGTAGCTGTCGGGGAAGACGCCCGGCGCAGTTGCCGCAAGAGGGATCGAGCGGGGTCGCGCCCATCTCTGTGCTTCCCCCCGCGCCGCCGTCGCCGGCTGCCGCATTCTCGGGAGACGCCTGTGGGGCTGTTGCTGGAATTTCTTCGGTGGCCGTCATTGGCTGGTGCTCGTTCATGTCCATGATGGAGAGGATCATACCACGGCGATTCGCATTTGAAGAGCAGATTTCATGAGATTTGTCGTTCTTTTTCGCTTTTTGAATCCGGACAATCCTGCTAACATGCATCCGATCGCCGAGAGGGAGGCTGGAAGCCTTCTAACTATTCAGCACCTATTCCCGTAGGTCGCGTTGAGGTACGAAACGCGACGTCACCATGTCGCCACGGTGGCAATGTCGCGTTTCACGATGAAGCCGTTCAACACGACCTACGGGTGTGCGAAGTTGCCAGCTGAGGTGGTGAATAGTTACGGGAAGCCTTTTATTCAACAGCCGCAGGCGCCGATGGCCTTGAAGCCTGCGAGAGGACAGATTATGCCTAGCAAATGGAAAAAAAACAGCTGGCGCGCCTTCCCCGCTCTGCAACAGCCGGTCTGGCCGGCAGGCTCCGCGCTGGACGACTCGCTGCGGACGCTCTCCCAACTCCCGCCGCTGGTCTTCGCCGGCGAGTGCCAGACGTTGAAAGAGCAACTCGCCCAGGCGGTGGAAGGAAAAGCCTTCGTGCTGCAATGCGGCGACTGCGCCGAGGACTTCTCGCGCTGCACCGGGCCGGACATCCGGGAACTGCTGAAGGTGATCCTGCAGATGGCGGTGGTGCTCGCCTTCGCGGGTGAGAAGCGCGTGATCAAGATCGGCAGGATCGCCGGGCAGTACGCCAAGCCCCGCTCCTCGGACACGGAAACGGTGGACGGCGTGGAGATGCCGAGCTACCGCGGAGACATGGTGAACAGCGCCGAAGCCACCCTGGAGGCGCGCACTCCCGACCCGCGACGCATGCTGGAGGGGTATTACCGGGCGGCGGCCACCTTGAACCTGGTCCGCTCCTTCACCCTGGGCGGCTACGCGGCCCTGGACCGGGTGCAGGCCTGGCACCGGGCGTCGCTCGACGCGCTCCCCGCCGGGCAGAAATACGAGGAGCTGGTCAGACAGATCTGGAAGACCATCAACTTCATGAGCGCCATAGGACTCGACCCGCAACACACCCCGCAGTTGAACCAGGTGATGCTCTACACCTCGCACGAAGCCCTGCTGCTCGACTACGAAGAGACGCTGACCAGGATGGATTCGACCAGCGGCGGCTGGTACGACTGCAGCGCGCACATGCTCTGGATCGGCGACCGCACCCGCCAATTGGACGGCGCGCACGTCGAGTTCCTGCGCGGCGTGAAGAATCCCCTGGGCATGAAGATCGGCCCGAATTACCGGATCGACGAGATCAAGGCGATCATCGACCGGCTGAACCCCGACAACGAGCCGGGCCGGCTCACCCTGATCACCCGCTTCGGGGCGGAGAAGATCTCCGACTTCCTGCCGCAACTGCTTCGAGAGATCAAACGCGAGGGGTGCAAGGTCGTCTGGAGCTGCGACCCGATGCACGGCAACACCTACCAGAACGACTACGGGCAGAAATCGCGCAGGTTCGAGGACATCCTCAAGGAAATCCGCACCTTCTACCAGATTCACAAGGCCGAGGGGACCGTTGCCGGCGGGGTTCATCTGGAGCTTACCGGCGATCACGTCACCGAATGCACCGGCGGCAGCAGGCAGTTGCTCGACAAGCACCTGCATCTGAATTACCAGACCAACTGCGATCCCCGCCTCAACGCCGAGCAGAGCGTGGAGCTGGCTTTCGAACTGGCGGAAATGCTGCATCCGTAAGTGAGCCGGCATATCACTCGGATTGCGACCGGCAGGCAAGCTCGCGCCTCGTGTTTCTCACCGCCGTAGATTGCCGCCAGTATTGACATTAAATTTGCATAAGCAAATACTAGAGCCGTAGCTATCCGCACAGTTGGAGAACGGACGGGAGGACAAGCCATGGCGGAATACAAAGGCAAATATTTTGAGGAAACGGCTCAGCCTAAGGAGAAGGTCCAGCCGGAATGCGACATCAGGGTTTGGGACGAGTCATGCAGGCGCAGCGACTACACCTCCGACAGCGACAAATACCTGTGCGCCGCCTGCGGAAAGATCCCGGCAATCAACCGGGAGGTGCATCACGAGCATTTTCCTCACCTGGTCGGCGATGAGGACGAGATGAGCTAATGCCGACTCTGGAAACGAACGGCCAGCAACCATAACACCAGTCCTTCCCCTTCGAAGGGAGGGACTGGTCATGACCCGCCACCTCAGCTCCTGATTCTTCCAATACCACTGCAAAAAGACCGCAACGACTACGACAAAATTTGTGTTGAGCCTAAAGAGCCGATTGCTGTAAAATGACGCTAGATATTCGTTGCGGGTTGGCTGCTTGTCGCTTTGTCGTGAGTGCGATCCGACTCATCACATTGATCTTCGTTGGATCTATCTAACAGGGATTCATTTACCGGAAAGCGGAGCGCACTTTGTTAGCACAAATGCAGATCACGGACGAGGAGATTGCCCGACGCAAAGAACTACTACGTCTCAGCAACGAGGATGCAGCATTGTTGTTGGATTGCCGGGAGTTGATTGAACAAGAAATAGAAAGCATCGTTGCAGAATTCTATCGGTTGCAGACAGCCGACGAGGAAATAGCTCGCCTGATCGGCGATGATGACACGCTACGACGGTTGCACGCATCGCAGCGGCGATATGTGCTCGATCTATTCAGCGGCTGCACTGACATGCAGTACGTGAACAATCGCTTTCAGATCGGTCTGGTTCATAAACGTATCGGCGTTGATCCCCGATTGTACCTGTCCGCCGTAAAGACCCTCAAAGACATCCTGCTCAAAGCACTGGCGCGGCGCATTTCGGATGCCGGTTTGTTGGCTGCGACCTGCCAGGCGCTCGATAAACAGTTGTATTTCGACGTCACGCTGATCTTCGATGCCTACACCCACAGCCTTTTGAGCGAAGTGAAAACGGAAAAGGACCGCGTCGAGCATTACGCGGCAACCCTGGAATTGCAGGTCGCGGAGCGCACCCGCCAATTGGAGGAAAAGGTCTGCCAATTGGAGAACGCGCTGGCCACGGTGAAAAGACTCGAAGGGGTCATTCCGATTTGCGGGGTCTGCAAGAAGATCCGAGACGACAAGGAAAGCTGGCAGCAACTGGAGCAGTACATCTCCGACCACTCCGAAGCCCTATTCAGCCACGGCCTGTGCCCTGATTGCTATGAGAAGGAAATGATCACCCTGCGAGCCATGAAGGAAGCAAGGTTGAACAATAAGCCCGCCTGAAAACCGATAGGCCCCTCCCCTCCCCCAACCCGATTGCCGTTACCTTAAACGACCAGGTCCGGCATCGGCTTGCCGGTGTGATATCCCTGCGCGAAGTCTATACCGAGCGCGCAGGCCGCGGTCAGCAGCTCCTCGCTCTCCACGTATTCGGCGATGGTCTGGATGCCGAATTCCTTGGCCAAGACCGCCAGCGTCTTGACGAAGGCCATGTCCTTCGGATCGTTCAGCATGTTGCAGACGAACATCCCCTCGATCTTGACGAAGTCGATGGGGAGCTGGCGGATGTACTGGAACGAGGAAAAGCCGGAGCCGAAGTCGTCGATGGCGAACTTGAAACCCTTGAAGCGCAGGTCGATGACGAAGTTTTCCAGCAGGGTCATGTTCTTGATGGTTTCCCGCTCCGTGATTTCGAAGACCACTCTCTCGTGCTTTATCCGATAAGTGGCGGCCAATTTGATGATGGTCGGCACGAATTCCTTGACGATCAGGGATTTGGGCGAGAGGTTGATGAAAAGATACCCCTCGTACCCGACCTGTTGGACCTTTTCGAAGACCTTTTCCATCAAAATGGAGTCGAGACGCGTGACGATGCCGAGTTTCTCGGCGATTTCGATGAATTCCACGGCGGGAATTATTTTATCCCCCAGTTGCACGCGGCACAGCACCTCATGGCAGAAGATCTTTTTGCTGTCCGTGGCCATGATGGGCTGGAAATAGGGGATGATCAGTTTTTCCTCTATCGCATGCAGCAGCGCCCGCGACATCTCGGAGCTTTTTTGAAATACCTGGACCACGTCGTCGTTGGTGGGAACGATGACGCAATTTCTCCACATGCTCTTGGCCTTGTAGGTCATGTTGTCGGCAAAAAGGAACAGGTCTTTCGGGGTTTGGGCGTGGATCGGATAGACCGCCATGCCGACCGATGCGGTGCCGCGGATCTTGGTGCCGTCGGCCGTGGTCACCACCATCTCTTCCAGCGCTTCCTTGACGCGACAGGCGACCATGTAAATCTGCTCCTGATCGGCCTCCGGCAAGACGATCACGAATTCGTCGCCTCCGTAGCGCGCCAGCATGTCGCCCAGTCGGAGGGCGTCCTGTATGGTGTTGGCCGCATTGGTCAGGTACTTGTCGCCGACGGTATGGCCGTAGGTGTCGTTGACGTGCTTGAAATTGTCCAGGTCGAGCATGAGCACGCCGAAGGTGTAATTGTGGCGCCGGGCGCGCCCCACCTCGTAGCCCAGCAGTTCCCAAAACATCCTCTGGTTTAAGAGGTTGGTGAGCGGGTCGCGGGAGGCGTAGTATTCCAGGTCCATGTTGTACTTGTAAATGGCCTTGATGGAACCGACCACGTTCAAAAGCGTGGTGAGGATGCCGTTGATCACCAGGGACCGGATCGGGTCCACCGCGACCGTCGATTGCACGCCGATGCCGACCACGCCGCCGATCTGCGGGGTATCGATGAACAGCGACTTGGTCTGCAGCTCGATCTGCTGCCGGTCGAGTTCCAGCAATGCGCCGTGCGGATTGACCACGTTGTGGATCACCTTTATGTCCGCCGTCGAGATCATGGAGTGCTTCTCCTGGCGGACCCGCTGACTGATGATCTCCTCGATCAGATTCGAGGTCGTGTCGGTGGGAGGGTTCTGCCAAAAGATGTCGATGTCGTAGACCACCTCTTCGATCTGGAAAATGCAGAAGATGGTGTAGGCCGGCATGACCTTGTTGATCTCCCCCAGCATGAAAGCGACCCGCTCCTTCCAGTCGCGAATCGATTCGGAGGTGATGATGAAGCGCTCCAGCACCTTGATTTCAAACTCCAGCATCTCCTTGCCGATAGCCACACTCTTGATGCGCGTAACCAGCGTGCCGAATTCCCCGAAGATCTCATCCAGTTCCCGAAAGCCCAGCGACTCGTTGTGCAGTTGCAGCGTGGTCAGGTCCGCCACGTTGCTGACCGCGCGCACCTTGCTGCCGATCAGGTCGATCGCCGCGCCGATGCGGCGATTGGCGAACCTGGAGGCCAGGAAGGAGATCAGAAAGGGGATCGGGGAGAGCAGCGCGAAGATCAGAAAAAAGTTGCCCAGGAAGGCGTTTCGCGCAGCGCTGATGTCCTCGCTGACGGAGAGTACGCCCAGCACTTCTCCGACCTGCTTTCCGGTGTGGCAGGAGAGGCATCTCGTTTCGGCTTTGAACGGGTAGAAATGGCTTATCCCGCTGAAAGTTTTGACGTGGGCCACCTCGCCGCCGGCAAAGGCCTTGCGCACTTCGGCATTCCACTGCTGCGCCTGGTCCGCCGGCTGTTCAACGGGCTTGTCGACGTACAGGTTGATCGAGAAGCGTTCGGGAAAAGAATCTCGGGAGAGTTCCACCAGCCGGGTCATGTCCTCGCGCGTGCGCCCTTCAGCCATCGCTCTGGACATGGAAACGAAGACGTGGCGCGCCATGGCGTGCGACAGTCCCGAGGAAGCCTCCTCGGCCTGGCGCAGGAACATGTAGGAGACGCAACCGATGGCTATCACGAAGGTGAGCGCGGAGGCGGCGAAGGTGGCCGTGAAGATGAAGCGTTTCAGCGAACGGCTGGCAAGTGCAACTAATTCAGGCATGATCAATATGCCCCCCAAGATGTCTCTCGAAGCCGTTGGCAATACGTTTGTCACGAATCGTGGCTGAGACTAGTTATTCATGGAACAAAAAGGGCGGCTGTTCTATCAGCCTCCCTTCAGTTCACCTATGCATTACACTATTTTGAAGAGAAATTCAAAAGAAATGCCTGACGCCGCAGGGGATCGGCCGAGATTGAACGCGCATCCTCGGCAATTCCGCCCGAAAAGTTGCCATAGCGCCCTGCCATAGCGCCCTGAATAACGAAAGGCCCGTCGAAATAACTCCGACGGGCCTCATCTTTTGGAAAACTTGGAAAACTTGGAAAACTTCACGATCGACAACCTGCGTCTTTTCAAGAGTTGCGTTGCGAAAAAGGCTATTTCGGCAGCCCCGGGCCGTCTCCAGGCCCCACGGAGGCTATATGCGGCGCCATGCCCGAGAACAGCGCTTGCGCCATGACGCGGATATCCGCGGCGCTCACCGCCGCGATCGATTCCAGGGAAAGCGCGATCGGCTCGGGAGCGCCAAGCAGCGAGGTGGTGTTGGATATGCGGCGCACCTGCGTTTCGCAATCGTCCAGAGCCATCAGGCGACTGCAACGGATCTGCTCCTTGGCGGCAAAAAGCAGCTCGTCGCTCACCGTCTCCTCGCAAAACCTCAGCACCTCGGCATGGCAGACGTCGACGGCCTCCTGCGCTCGCTCGGCGCTGGTGCCCGCATAGATCATCAGCCCGGCGGAGTCGCTGTAGGAGGACATCATCGAATAAACGGTGTAGGCCAGGCTTCTGCGCTCCCTGACCTCGCGGAACAACCGGGAATTCATGCCGCAGCCAAGTATCTGGTTGAACACGGCCAGTTCGTGGCGATGCTCGTTTCCGGCCGGCGGCAACGGATAACCCATATAGAACAAAGTCTGCTCCATGGGGCGCGGGTAGTGGGCGTGTTCCGCGACCGCCAGCTTCCAACCCGGCTCCGGCTTTTTCACCTTGACGCTGCCGGAGGGGAGTTCCCTGAAGAGCCGATCCACCTGGTCCACGATCCGGTCGTGCTCAACATTACCCGCCGCCGAGACGATGGTGGCGTCGGCAAGATAGTTGGCGTGTTTATGCTCCATCAGGCGCTCCCGGGAAATGGAGCTGATGACTTCCGCCGTGCCGAGGATCGGGGAGCCGATCGGATGCCCCCTCCAAAACCCCTGGTGAAACTGGTTGTAGATATAGCGGCTCGGGGTGTCCTGATTCATCGAGATCTCCTGCAGCACGACCCCCCGTTCCTTTTCAACCTCCTGCGCCGGGAAGGACGAGTGCAGGAACATGTCGGCGAGGATATCCAGGGTCGGGGGAATCGCCGAGGCAAGCGAGATCGCGTAATAGAAGACCTCTTCCTGACTGGTGTAGGCGTTTGCCCGGGAGCCGAGTCTGTCGAAATCGTCCATGACCTGATCCGCCGAGCGGGTGGGCGTCCCCTTGAAGAGCAGATGCTCGATGAAGTGCGAGGCCCCGCCGCAATCAGCCTCTTCGTTCCTGGTGCTGCTATCGATACGCACGGAGATGGCCGCGCTCTGCATATTGGGGATTTTCTGGGTGACCACCCGAACGCCGTTGGAAACGGCGGTCAGGCGCACTTCTGGCATTATTTCGGTTTTTAACATGAGCGCTCCTTTCAAGTTCCTGCTGGTACTGTTCGGCACTGGCCCTACAGAGGTGATTTTACGCCCGGCGGGCAGCGAGGGGCAAGGAGAATTGGCATCTTGGATGCCGGGCGACGGAGTCGAGCAGCATCCGGAGCTAAAAAGGGAAATAAGGAGGGGCGAGCGACGTCCGGGCGGGGTTTTGCCCCGCCCGGGAGGAAGTCACTTGAAGTCCGAGTATTTGGAAATGACGTAGTCCGTCGCCTTGGCGTCTTTTTCGTGGCAGCCGAAGCAGTCTTTAGCCGGGTCGAGTCCGGAGAGCTTGCCATCGGGGCTAAAGCCGGCAAACTGCCAGCCGCCGGTAGCCTGCTGCCTCCTGTCCTTCTTCATCAGCACGACCATGCTTTTCTTCCCTTCCACCGGCTTGCCGCCCTCTTCCTTGATCGTGTAGTTAACCACCACGAACCGGCTCCCCTCGGGGTACACGCCGCCCGACTTATAGGTTTTCAGCGCCTTTTGGTCGACGTAGATGTAATGCGCGCCGTAAAACAGGGACTTCTTGTCGGTGATCATCTTCTGCTTACTCTTTTCCCACTTCTCGAACCCTTTAGGCAAGGCGACCTTTTCGGCGGCCGACGCCGCCGCGGCAACGCCGGTCAGAGCCGCAAGGGCAAAAACGATAATCATCTTCTTCATGTCGTGGTCCTCCGACCGATAGGGTAAATAACATCGCGCTTAGGACAGAAATGGCACGGCGCAAAGCCTACCACAGAAAAATCCCATCGCATCACGTCCCAAGCCTAAGTTCTAGTCCATGCCGTCCATGCCCTTAGCCCTTAGCCCTTAGCCTTTAGCCTTTAGCCCCGAGCCCTTTTCCCTTTGCGCCACAGCCGGCGACCAAGGAAACTCAACCAAATGCGCGGCAAGTTCTTCCTTGTGGTAGCGGTTCACCTTGTTGCACAAAAGCACCACCCCCATGACCACCGGCAGCGTAAAAATAAAGAGGCCGGTCAACGCCATCAGCTTTTCGCCGATGTAAAGGGTGACCGACAGGTTGAAGGCGACCACGCACAGGTAGAGAAAGGGAGCGTACAGACAGCGAAAGGGAGCCGCCGCCACGCCGGCCGGCTTTTCCTTGCCGCCGGCGCCGACCAGGCGGTCGATCAACTGCAAAGCGGCGATAAGCAGCGCGCTCACCAGCCACCAGCCGAGATAATTGGAAAACGGCACCCCGAAATGGACTCCCGCTTCCCGGTAACCGTAGATCCTGCCCAGAAACCAGCGGTGCCCCTGCAGCGCCACCGGGTCGGTGAGGATGTCGAGGAAAACCTGGAACAACGACCCCAGCAGCAGCGCGGAGAAGGAGCGGCGCAGCCGTCCCGTCTCCAGCAGCACCAGTTCGCGCCTCCCACCCTTCACCGGGGAGAGCACCAGCAGCGCCGTCGCGTAACTGCAGTAGCTAAGAAAGACGTAGGAAAGCGAGTCGAAGAACGGCACCCCGGCCACCCACAGCTCCTGGCCGCGGGTCGCCTCGACGTAGTAGTACCAGCCGTAGGGAAAGCCGTTGTTGATGGAGGAGTACTCCGAGGCGAAGGCGATCAGGTAGCCCAGCGCGGTGAACCAGAAAACCTTTCTCCAGCCAAGATGCAGCACCGCGGCCACCAGGTAGCTCGCGAAAAAAGCGAAGACGTACGGGCGCATGACGACGGTACCCATCGCCAAGTGGAAAAAATCCGTCATTGACAAAAATCCTCGACTGTCAGGGCGACTATACTTCGTAAACCTCGCTCAACTGCACTACCGGTTCGATGTCCGTGTAGTTGGGGATGTCAGCCATGAGTTCGTGCATGGAGACCATGAACTTCATAGCCAGCTCCTCCAACGTTTCGAAGGTCATATACCCGACCGCCAGGTAAGGCGAAGGATTGCCAAGATGATCGGGAACCCCCAGATCTATTTCGACCTTGACGGGAGCCAGCCGCTGCTTCACCAGCGGCATGTGGCTGTTCCGATAGTAGTCCACATTGAAATTCTTCCCTTCCGTCCGCGGATACAACACAGATACTCGTATCATCGTTCACCCCTCATTCGATTATTTGTTAGAACAACGTCCCTATGATGGAACCGAGCACGGAGATCGGGCCGGTGTCGCCCAGCCCTTCCATCGCCCGCTCGGCCTTCTTGAGCGTCGCGGTCGTGTCCCGGTACAGTTGATCCTCGTTGACCAGCCTGCCGATGGTCCCCTGGCCGGAGTTTATCTTCTGCGCGATCTCCTTCACGTTCTTGGAGGCGTCGCGCATCTCGGTGTAAAGCGCCTCGTCCTTGAGCAGCTTGCCCAGGGTCCCCTGGCCGGAGTTGATCTGGGCGGTTATCTCCCTGGCGTCGTGCAAGCCGGCATTCAGGTCCTTCACCCCGACCCGCAGGTCGGCCAACATCGCCGTGGCGTCCCGATACAACAGGTCGTCGTTGACCAATTTGCCGAGCGTCCCCTCTCCCCGTTCGATCTTGCCCGCGACCCCTCGCAAGCTCGCCATGGCGCCGCTGGTGTCGTTGTAGAGCTTCTTGTCGTTCAAAAGCAGCGCCAGCGAGCCGTCGCCGCGATCGAACTTCCGGGTGATGCTGTCGATGTTGGTGATGGCATCCCTGATATTGCCGCGGTTCTCGTCCAGGATCCCGGCCACCTTGTGCATCACCTCTTCCTGGTTCTTGTTCAGATTGGTGACCAGGGATTTGGCGTCCTTGATCACGTCGCTCAGGTTGTCGACGATGATGTCGATGTTGGCGACGTCCTTGCCGGCGATGGCGCTTCCCGGCGGCAACACGGGAGCGTTGGGCGAGCCGAAGGAGAGACCCAGGAATTGGCCGCCCAAAAGGTTGGTGAGGCGCAGCCCCGCCACGGTGTCGCTCTTGATCCTGGTTCCCGGTTTCACCTCGAAATCGATTTCTATCTTGTCGTTGAGAATGACGATGCGGGTGATCTTGCCGACGTCGACCCCGGCCAGCCGCACCGGATCGCCCACTTTAAGGCCGGTGATGCTGGTCAGATAGGTTTTGTACGGGGTGTTGTTCTGGAACGGGTCCCACTTCTCTCCAATCTCCAGGAGCGCGCCGAGTATGGCCAGGCCGAGCACGAAGAACATGCCGACCTTTTTCTCTACGGATAGAGCCATGTGTGGTTATCCTCCTTAAAAGCTACAGCAAGACCCTGGTGAGGATGTAATCCGCCACCAGGATCAACATGAACGACAGCACCACGGAACGGGTGGTGGATTCGCCGATCCCCCGGGCGCCGCCCGAAGTCCCGAAACCGACGTAACAGGAGACCAGCGCGATGATGGCGCCGAAGACCACCGCCTTGGTGAGCCCGGTGCCGATCTCCTTCACCTTCAAGGCGGCGGTGAGGCTGTCGTAGTAGGTGGCGTAGGAAACGAAGATCTGCGGGTGCAGGTTGCTGATCAGCGCGCCGCCGAAGATGCCGATCACGTCGGAATAGATGACCAGGGCGGGAACGCAGATGACGCAGGCGATGAAGCGCGGCATGGCCAGGTAGCGGACCGGGTCGATGTCGAGGGTGCGCAGGGCGTCGATCTCCTCGTAGACGGTCATGACGCCGAGCTCCGCTGCCATGGCGGAGCCGACCCGGCCGGCCACCAGGAAGCTGGTCATCACCGGGCCCAGTTCGCGCACCATCGAGTGGCCGACGATGGCGCCGATGATGTTCTGGCCGCCGTATTTCTGCAGCTCGACGCCGGTCTGCAGCGCGAGCACCATCCCCACGAAAAAGGCCATCACCGCGGCGACCGGCAGCGTGTCGGCGCCGATGATCGCCATTTGGGTCAGGATGCTGGGGACGTTGCGCGGCGCCTCGCGGAAGTAGTAGACGATCTTGCCCATCAGGATGACCATTTCGCCCAGCACCTGGTGAAAGTGGAGCACCCTTTTGCCCAACGGCTCCAGGATCGGCATCACTTCTCCCCCCATTTCAGGCCGAAAGGGAGCCAGAAGAGGCTCAGGTCCGTCCCCTGGTCGCCGCTCTTCCAACTGACCAACCCCTTGAAAAGCTTGACTTCGCTCTCGGTCTTGCCGCCGCGGTAGAAGACCAGCGGGAACAGTTCGTAGGCAAGTTGCTCGCCGCGCCTCTCGTGCCAGTAAAGATTCCAAAGAAGCGAGGAGGCGGAGTTGCCGTCCTCGTCCCAGCGCCGCTGGTAGAGCCGCCAAAGCGGCGCCCAGTTCTTCTCTATCCCATCCTTGTCCAGGACGGACTCGACCGGCGCCGGCAGGGAGATCGAGGAAACACCGCGCTCCTTGGTCTGGTACAAGAACAGCGGCCAGAGGGCCGTTCTGCTTCTTTGCCTGCCGTCCTTGGGCCAGCTTTCGTGGCTGCTTCGGTAGAGGAAGAAAAGCACCCGGTCGTAGTCGCGGTTGAACGCTTCGGAACGGATCTCCTCGTGCCGGAAGAAGGGCCACAAATACCAGCGCTTTTCGCCGTCGGCAAAGGTGTCGCGTGAGTAAAGCGGCAGGTAGTTGTCGGCGTTTCGTTTCGGGCCGCGCACCGTGTACAGCAAGGGCCAGAAGTAGTCGATCTCCTTGGATTGCTGCGCGCGATCCTCGGTGTAGCCGAAGAAGGGCCAAAAAAAGCTGCGCGAGGTTTTTTTAGGCGAGTCCGTCGAGGCGTAGAGCGGGAACAGGAAGCTCTTCTCGGTCGGGTTGTCGGTGTTGAGCGCGCTTTTGCCGGTGGTGTAGAAAGGCCACAGAACGTAGCGCTTGCTGTACACCCCTTCCTTCGCGGACTGGCCGTAGAGCGGGAAGAGCTCGAAGCCGCTCTCCTTTTCCCCGCTGGTGGTGGAGAAGAACGGATACAGGTAGTGCTTGACCGTCGTGCCGCGGTTCACCGTGCTGCCGTAGAGCGGGAACATGAGGAAGTGGTATTCGTCGCGCCAGAAACGATCGTAGATGTCGCCGTAAAAGGGGAAGAACGACCGGTAGTCGCCGCGTTTTTCCGAACGTCCCGCGATGTAGAAGGGGAAAAGCATGGCGGAGGCGTCGCGCTCCGTCCCCTGATCCTTGCGGAAGTCCGATTTCTGGAAGAGACGCACCACCTCGAAGGTGTCGGTCTCGGGGGTGTTCTCCGTGAAAGCGGCCGGATACAGGAAATAGGTGGCGGAACGCCGGTCGTGATCCTGATTGCTTTGATAGAAAAACGGACGGAAGGCGGTGTCGCGGTCGGCCCCCTTCTTCTGGAACTTGATCAGCGGCCCCAGGATGGAAAGGTTGCTGAACCCCTCCGCCGGGCTTTCCCGGTAATCGAGGAAGGGCCAGAGCGTGAAGATGGTGCCGGTTTCGGCTTGTGCTTGCGCGGCCCGGCTTGGAGGGGCGAAGGCCAGCAAAGCAAGCAGGACGGCTATGAAGACTCTGATGATTGACATGAACCCCTGGGACAAAGCCTTTCGTTACGGACAGAAGTTCGGATAGTAACTGTAGCCATTAGGCATAGTCAATCAAAATATCGTTCGGCGGCGAACGAAAGGCGCATTTACCGAGGGAAGTACCACGCAAAGAGGCGGGAAACCGCAGTTCTCCGCCTCTTTGCTAATTTAAGGATCGACGCCGGTCTAAAGCGCCTCCCTCGGCCGACCCTAGTATTTCAGGTCCGCGTAATCCACCCAGCCGCCCGCCAACACCAACGCCTGGTCGAAGGGGGAGATTTCGAAGGACATCGATTCCTCGCGTCCGCCTCCCGTCACGGTAAGGCTCCCCTTTTCCACGTCGATCCGGATGGCTGCGTCCGCAGCACCCGCGAAGCTGAACAATTGGTCGATCTGCTCGGCCGAGAGCTCGATGGCTGCCATGCCGCAATTGAACATGTTTTGCCGGAAGATGCGGGCGAAGGACTGGGCGATGACGGCGTACATGCCGTTCACCTCGAAGACCCAGGGGGCATGCTCGCGGGAGGAGCCGCAACCGAAGTTGGCGCGGGAAACCACCACCCCGGCGTTTTTGGTCGCTTCCGACTTGGGATCGAACCCCTGCAACTTCAGGTCCTCGAGCAGGTACGGTTTCAAGTCTTCCTTGGTGATCTCCGTCAAATACTTGGCCGGGATGATTTCGTCGGTGTTAATGTCGCTACGGTCCAGGAAAAGGGCCGGGCCGCCAAAACTCTTCATATGGTGTCTCCTTAAAAGGTTCGACGTTCAACGTTCGACGTTCGACGTTCAGGCTTGTTCGATGTTCGACGTTCAACGTTCAGGCTTGGTTGCGAAATTTCCGCGTGGGCGCGGCGCGCGCCTACAGGTATTTGCGCGGATCGGCGAGTTTCCCCTCGATGGCGGAGGCGGCGGCGGTGGCCGGCGACAGCAGGTGCACCATGCCCCCCTTCCCCATCCGGCCCATGAAGTTGCGGTTGGTGGTGGAGGCGCAGACCTCGCCTTCGGCCAACACGCCGTTGCTCATCCCCAGGCAGGCGCCGCAGGTCGGATTGGTGACGCAAAAACCGGCGTCCATGAAGATCTCGATCAGCCCTTCGGCGGCCGCGTCCTTGTAGACCTGCGGGGTGGCCGGCGACAGGATGGCGCGCACGCCCGGCGCGATCTTTTTCCCCTTGAGGATCGCCGCGGCGACCCTCAGGTCCTCGAGCCTGCCGTTGGTGCAGGAGCCGAGATACACCTGGTCGACGACGGTGCCGGCCATCTCGGTGACGTTCTTCACCTGGTCCGGCTTGTAGCCGAAGGTGCAAAGCGGCGCCAACTCGGAGAGATCCAGATCGATCACCTGCTCGTATTGCGCGTCCGCGTCGGAGCACCAGGCGCCGTAGGCGGCGAGCGCCTCTTCCTTCCCGGCGAAGGCTTCGGCGATGAACGGCCAGAGGTACTCGACCGTCACCATATCGGGCATGCAGATCCCCGAGGTGCCCCCCGCTTCGATCGCCATGTTGCAAAGGGTCATCCTCGATTCCATGGACATGGCGGCGACCACCGGTCCGGCGAATTCGATGACGCGGTCGGTGGCGCCGTTCACGCCCAGGTGCCCGATCACGCGCAGGATGGCGTCCTTGGCGTAGACCCCCTTGGGGAGGGTGCCGTTCAGGTTGACCCTGATGGTCTTGGGCTCGCGGAAGGCGCAGACCCCTTTCAGGATGCCGACCTCCAGGTCGGTGGTGCCGACGCCGGCGGCGAAGGCGCCGAAAGCCCCGTGCGTGCAGGTGTGCGAATCTCCCATGATCACCGTGTTGCCAGGCCTGATGAACCCCTTCTCCGGGAACAGGGCGTGGCAGACGCCGTTGGCGCCGACGTCGAAGAAGTCCTTGATCTGGTGGCGCCTGGCCCAGTCGCGCAGCATCTTCGCCTGGGTGGCCGTCTTCGAGTCCTTGCTCGGGGTGACGTGATCGATGACCGCCTTGATCTTGCCGGCGTCGAAGACCCGGTCCTTGCCGCGCGCCATCAGGTCGGCGATGGCTATCGGCGTGGTGATCTCGTGGCACATGACCACGTCGATGTTCAGCACCTTGGTGCCTGCAAACGGCTCATCCACGAGATGGGCCGCGAATATTTTCTGAGCGGTTGTCATACCCATAAGTAGTGCTTCCTTTGAGAAGTGGAGTGTTAAATCTCTTGCGGCAACAATAATAAATTCCCGGCCACAAAGCAAACTAATATTTGTTCAATTATATTAAACATTTGCCTTAGGCTCCGGTCATGCTATAATCGGCGGACTTATTTCTGGAGGTAGCCCCACCATGCAGCTTCGTTTTACCAAGACAAACGGCGAGATAGACACATTGATCGATGAACTGCTCGATAAGGCAGGAGGGGTGCACCACCCGTCAATCGCGCGCGAGATGATCATCGCGGCGCTGAAGGCGGGCCAGGATACGGATTACCTCGCCGACCTGAAGCTTTTGAGCAACACCATGAAGGAGATGCGCTACACCACCAAGGTGTTCGCTCCCTACCGGCAAAAGATGAAGGTCACCATCTTCGGCTCCGCCCGCACCGGCGAGGAGGAGCCGATGTACAAAAAGTGCGTGCGCTTCAGCCGGATGCTGGCGGACAAGGGGTACATGATCATCACCGGCGGCGGGGGCGGCATCATGCAGGCCGGCAACGAAGGCGCCGGCAGCGAGTCGTCCTTTGCCGCCAACATCAGGCTCCCCTTCGAGCAGTCCGCCAACACGGTGATGCTGAAGAACCCGCGCCTCATCACCTACAAGTACTTCTTCAACAGAAAGGTCGCCTTCGTCAAGGAGGCGGACGCCATTGCCGTTTTTCCCGGCGGCTTCGGGACGCTGGACGAGGCGATGGAGGTGTTCACCCTGATCCAGACCGGCAAGACCTCCCCAAAGCCGCTGGTGCTGGTGGACGACGACGCCGGCTACTGGGAGCACTGGTTCAGGTTCGTCAAGGAGCGGCTGCTGGTGATGGGCTTCATCTCCGCCGAGGACTTCTCCATCTTCACCATCACGCGCAGTTGCGAGGAAGCGGTGCAGGTGATCGAGGACTTCTACATCAACTACCATTCCCTGCGCTTCGTGAACGGCGACTTGATCATCAGGCTCAATAAGGCCTTGACGGCCGAGCAGATCGAAATGTTGGAGGACGAGTTCGCCGAACTGCGCCTCCCCGGCAGCCATATCGAGCCGATCGCGGCCCGGCCGGAGGAGGCCGACGAGCCCGATCTGCTCGAACTCCCCAGGATCGCCTTCCGCTTCCACCATCAGCACTACGGGTTGCTGATGGCCTTCATCAGGCGACTGAATACCTTCTAAAAGCGGCCGAAGCCCGACGCAGAGCGGCTGCACAAAAAAAATTGATTTGTTAAATATTTTCTTGACAAGGTTATTATACGATGTTAATTTTTACGCCAGGCAGCTGATTTCGGAAGTCTAGTGCGTAGAAAAGCCAAAGTTTTTGCAGCTTTGTGCCGTTTCCAGCCGAAGAACTCTCCGGAAATTACAGCATCAAACGTAGATCCGGCAGAGTACCGGAGGCAACAAAAGGAGGCAGGACAATGGCACAGGGCAAGGTTAAATGGTTCAACGACGCGAAAGGTTTCGGCTTCATCGAGCAGGACAACGGCGAGGACGTGTTCGTGCACTTCTCCGCAATCACCGGGGAAGGCTTCAAGTCCTTGGCTGAAGGGGAGTCCGTCTCCTTCGACGTGACCAACGGTCCGAAAGGGCTGCAGGCGGCGAACGTCAAGAAGATCTAGTCGATGCCGTAACGTTTCGCAAGTTGCCGCACATGAAAAGCCCCGCCGGAGATGCTCCGAGCGGGGCTTTTTCGTATTTAAGTTATCTTCGTCTCCTCAAGCCGACTGCGCCGGCCTGGCCAGCCAGCCGCGGCGCCGCGCCGCCCGCCAGACCAATCCCCAAACCGCCAGGGCCAACAGCAGCAGCGCCAGCCGCGGATGTTCAACCGACAAGATCACCGGGACCAACGCTCCCCTGACCGCCGCGCGCATCCAGGCGTGCTCGGCGATCACCCGGGCAACCGGCGGGCTCAGCCGGTAGTAGAGCGCCACGAAAAGCCGGCCGGGCGCGTTAGTGAGCAGCTGGCTGTCCCGGAACCGGCGCAGCTCCGCCACCTTGGGATGCAGATAGCTGCCGAAAGCGGCCGTGGCGATGAAGCACCCCCCGCCACCCTTCCCGCCGCCGCTGGCAACCGCCGCCGTGGCCGAGGTGCCGACCACCAGCGGGTCCTGGATGAAACCAAGCCTGGCATCGCTGTCGAAGGCGCCGTTATCGGTGACCGTAAAGCTGAGCGTGTTGCCCACAAGGGTAAAATCCGACGGTTTCAATTGGGTCCATTGCGTGCCTACCACCTTGTAGAAAACCGGGTTGGCCGGCAAGAGCAAATTGGTTATCTGTACGGTGGCGGTGGCTCCCGAGTTCACCGTTGCCGTGAAGTTTATCGCGCTGGTCGGGCCGAAATCGGCCGGCTTGGTCGCCGGAGACAGTAGCGGATCGTTAAGCAGCAGACTGTTTACCGAGGTCACCGTCCCGCTGCTGATCGTTAAATGCGGCTGCGTCGTGCTGAACATCACGTTCTGACTGTCCGCATTGCTGGTGTTCGCCGCCAGCAGCACCACTTCGTCGCTGGCCAGGTTCAAGCCGCCGAAGCCGTTCACGCTGTATGAATCGCCCCCTGCATTGGCGGGAATCTCGACGATGGTTGTCCCCGTTTTTTTGAAGACCGCCGTCTGGATGCCGCTGTTTTTGGCCAGGAACAAGGTCAGATCGCCGGCCGTCGCCGAAGGGATGAATCTGAAGAAGGCGAAGGCATAGTGCGGCAGCGTAGTCGAGGTGGCGCTGCCGGCGCTGATCGGATAGCTGGAAAACGACTGCAGAGGCGAGTAGGCGAGCTCGGGCCTGCCGAGGTCTTCGGTATGAGTCGTCCAATCCTTCTTGTAAATCCGTTTGGTCAGACCTAAAAAGTCGGCTGCCAGGCTGCTGTTGAAGGAGGAGGTGAGCACCGAGTCCAGCACCGGAAGCATGGGGATGTCGCCGCTTGTGGTCAGCGTGACGCTGCTCGGGTTGATGGTGGCCAGTTTTTCCCAGACCGAGCGCACCACCGCCGTGCCGTGGGTCTCGGCCAGGTAGCGGTTCAATATCCAACGGCCGTACGCCTGGCTGTTGAATAAGGGATCGGTCTGCTGCAGGTCTATCTGGCGCGTGCTGTTGTCGAACCACCCGGGGAGGTAGGTGTAGAGCTGCTTGACCAGCGGGTAGAGTTCGTTCTCGAACCAGGTGGAGGTGGCCTCGGCGTACCAGATGTCGAAGTAGAAACTATAGCCGTACTGGATGGCGTGATGGAACTCGTGTACCGAGGTAACCTGCAGGCTTTGCAGCGGCGTGAAGGTGCCGGGATGGTAAATGTTGTTGGTGAAATCCTTGTCGATCTCTATGTAGCTGCCGAACGCCTGGGGGAAGCTTGCCGAGCCGGCAGGCTGATCGCTTTGGGTGAAGCCGTAGGCCCCCTGCGAGACCAGGCTGAGCACGTAAACGTTCACGGGGTTGCCGGGAGGAGGGTTGTATCCCAACCCGAGGTAAAACGCGTAGGCGTCCTCGAAGCGGCCGGCGACCTGCGAGATCCAGTCGGCGACGCTGGTCAAACCCAGGCCGGGGGTAAACTGGTTGATCGCCGTTATGTTGGGCGCATCGGCGCCGCTGGTGGTGTAATGAATCCTGAAATGGCCTCCCGCGGAGGTCAGCACCTGCTCGGTGCCGGAGAGCACCGGCGCAGCCAGGAACTTGGCCAGGGTCGCCTGAGTGGTCGATTCGAGGTTTTTCCAGTCCTTTTTCAGGCCGTGCCGAAGCGGCGTGCCGCTGCGGACCGCCTCGGCCGGTCCGGCGACCGACAGCACCGATTTTTCCAGGGGGCTTCCCGGCAGAGCGCCAAAGGATGCCAGATAGTGGTCGTCAAGGGCGGCCGCGAAGACCGCGGCGGGCAACAGCGACAGCAGCAAGACCACGGACAACAAAGAGCTTTTCAGCAATCTACGGCTTCTCGTCAGGGCAACACTTCTCACTTAATCCCCCATCCTTTTGCCGCCCCTGATAGCCACCAGAGCGGTCTTGCCCATCTCGACGGTCAGCTTTTTGCTGAAGCCCAGGAGACGCGCTTCGTAGCTGCCGGGAGGCAGCGCCAGTATCAGATAACCGTCGGCATCGGTGCGGCCGACGACGGTGAGAGCGTGTCCGCTCAAGGTGACGGCGACGCCCGCCATCGGCAGCACGCCCGGTTGCGGCTTGAGTTTTCCTCCCGCGCCCTGCACGAAACAGAGCACCGCCAGCGCGCCGGTCCCCTTCGGCAACTGGTCCTCGCGCGGCGCGCCGGCGCTCGCCGGCACCGGAAGGTAGCCGTCCCTGACCTGGATGGCACCGGCTGCGGCCCCTTTCTGAAAGAGGTTGCCGTCAAAGCCCAAGGTTTGCCAGCCGGAAGCGGCGCCGGCCAAGGCCAACCCGGGAGCGCCGCAGAGCATGCCGAGCAGGAAAAAGAGTCTCACGAGCTGGACCCTCCTTTAATTTGAGACCAGAATGGCACAGCTAATGAGGGATTGCAATGCAAAAAAAAAGGGGGGCGTCAGCCCCCTGTCCCACCGTCGTCAAGCTAAGCTCGGGCCTCGTATTTCTCCCCCTTCCTCCTCCGCCAAGGCCTCGGCGGACGAGCCCTTTATGGGAGGGGGTTGGGGGGAGGGAGAGCTTTCGCGAGCTTTTCACCCTCTCCCCACCCCCCGATTTGCTGCCGCTACAGCGATGCTGTCTCCCGCGCGGTGGCGAAGTGCAGCCGGTTCAAGGCGTCGATGTAGGCCTTGGCCGAGGCCTCGATGATGTCGGTCGAAGAGCCGCGCCCGATCACCACCCGGTCCCCGCCCGCGATGCGCACCGTCACCTCGCCCAGCGCGTCGGTGCCGCCGGTGATGGAGCCGACGTTGTACTGCACCAACCGGGCGTCGGTCTTGGTGAGCTTCTTGATGGCCTTCAGGGTGGCGTCGACCGGACCGTCGCCAAGCTCCGCGGTGCGCGACTGCTCGCCGTCGATCTCCATCTGCACGGTCGCCGTGGCGACGGCGAAGGAGCCGCAGGTGACGGTGATGTGGGAAAGCTTGAATTTCTCGTTGGCCCGCATCACCTCGTCCGCCACGATGGCGTCCAGATCCTCGTCGAAGACCTCCTTTTTCAGGTCCGCCAACGCCTTGAAGCGCTTGAACGCCTTGTTCAGGTTGTCGTCGTCCAACTCGTAGCCGAGCTCCTCCAGTCTCTTCTTGAAGGCGTGCCGCCCGGAGTGCTTGCCGAGCACCAGGGCGCTCGCCTTGAGCCCCACCGATTCCGGGGTCATGATCTCGTAGGTGGTCTTCTCCATCAGCATGCCGTGCTGGTGGATGCCCGCCTCGTGCGCGAAGGCGTTGGCCCCCACGATCGCCTTGTTCTGCTGCACCACGATGCCGGTGACGCCGGTCAACAGGCGGCTGGCCGGAGTCAACTGCTCGGTCGCCACGTTGGTCTTGAAGGGGAGGATGTCGCCGCGGGTCCTGACCGCCATGACGAACTCTTCCAGCGAGCAGTTGCCCGCCCGCTCGCCGATGCCGTTGATGGTGCACTCCACCTGCCCCGCCCCCGCCATCACCGCGGAGATCGAGTTGGCGACCGCAAGACCCAGGTCGTTGTGGCAATGCACGGAGATGATCGCGTCTTTCACGTTTTTCACGTTGTCCATCAGGTACTTGATGATGTCGAAGTACTCGAAGGGGATGGTGTAGCCGACCGTGTCCGGTATGTTAACCACCGCGGCGCCCGCGTCGATCACGGCGCCGACCACCTCCGCCAGGAACTTGCGGTCGGTCCGGACCGCGTCCTCGCAGGAAAACTCCACGTTGCTGGTGTAGGAGCGCGCCCTCTTCACCCCTTTCACCGCGGCGTCCAGCACCTCCGAGGCGGTCATCTGCAGCTTGTACTTCATGTGGATCTCGGAGGTGGCGATGAAGGTATGGATGCGCCCGCGCTCCTCGGCGTACTTCAGCGCCTCCCAGGCGCGATCGATGTCGTTGAAACCCGAGCGGCACAATCCGGCGATTTCCGGCCCCTTGATGGTTTGGGCGATCTTCTTCACCGCCTCGAAATCACCCTCGGAAGCGATCGGGAAACCCGCCTCGATGACGTCCACGTTCAGTTTTTGCAGCTGCTTGGCGAGGCGCAGTTTCTCCTCGATGTTCATGCTGGCGCCGGGGGATTGCTCCCCGTCTCTGAGTGTCGTGTCGAAGATCTTGATGGTTCTTGTTTCCGTGTTTTTCACTTGCGCTCCCCCTGTCGATGGTTGCCCTGCTAAAGCTGTGGTAAATCCGTGATAAATGCCATAGTTGCCGTCGTTGACCTTCGCAAAAGGTCGAAAATAGAAAAAGCCTCCGCCCCAGCAAGGGGCGAAGGCTTCGGAAAGCTCACGCGGTACCACCCTCATTCATCCGCCTCGCGGCGGACCTCAAAAACCCTTTACGCGGGCGGACGGCCGCGGCTAACAACGGTTGTCTCCACCTTGCGGGCCACCCCGGCACAGGTAAAGATCCAACGCGCTGCCTCACCACGGCGGCTCCAAGGCGAGTTCACCTGCTTCCTCACCGGTTTGCACCAACCACCGGCTCTCTGTAGGGGAAGGAAAGGCTACTACTCCTCATCACTGCCTTTATTCGTTCGGCTGATAATAGAAAAAACCGGCGACGGCTGTCAAGGGTTTTCTCTTGGACGCAAAATTTGGCTAAGGGCTAAGGGCTAAAGGCTACAGGCGAAAGTCTAAAGGGCTACGGGTGCTTCTTGACGCCGCCGGCCATTTCCTCGTGCCCTTTCCTGAGCGCCTTCTCCAGCCTGCGCCGGCGCGGCCAGGTCATGATGAAGCCGACCGGTCCGGAGAGGATGTAGCCGATGAACAGGGTGAACAGCATCAGCACCGGCTCGGCGGCGACCACGATCAAAATCAGCACCGCCAGTACCAGGAAGGCGAAAGGCTGGCGCTTGAAGATGCCGGGATCCTTGAAGGAGTAGTAGCGCACGTTGGAGACCATAAGGAGCGCCAGGAAATAAATCAGGATCAGGATCGCCAGCTTGATGTAGGAACTGGGCCAGCCGAAATGGTAAAAAAGCAGCACCGTGGCCGAGACCATGCTGGCGGCTGCGGGGGTCGGCAGGCCGACGAAGCGCTTGCTCTCCACCGTGTCGACCTGCACGTTGAAGCGGGCCAGTCTGAGAGCCGCGCAGCTCAGGAACAGGAATCCGGCCAGCCAGCCGAGCCTGCCGAAGGGCTTGAGAGCCCAGCAGTACATCAACAGACCGGGTGCTGCGCCGAAAGAGACCACGTCGGCCAGGGAATCGAACTCCACCCCGAACTTGCTGGAGGTCCCGGTCATGCGGGCCACCTTGCCGTCCAGGCCGTCGAAGATGGACGAGGCGAGTATCCAGAGAGCGGCGGTCTTGTAGTCGCCGTTCAGCGTGGAGACCATGCAGTAGAAGCCGGCGAAAAGACTGCCGGCGGTGAAGAGGTTGGGGAGGATGTAGATCCCCTTGCGCATCCCTTCCCTTTCGGGCCTCGGTTTCTCGTCGCTCACGGCAGTATCCCCAGCACGGTTTCGCCGGCCACGGTCTTCTGGCCCATGGCGACCTTGATCTTGGCCCCGAGCGGCAGATAGACGTCCAGCCGGGAACCGAAGCGAATCAGCCCGTACCTGCGCCCCCGGATGAGAGCGTCGCCGACCTTGGCGTAGCAGACGATGCGCCTGGCGATCAGCCCCGCGACCTGCACCACCACGAGCCTTGAGCCGGGAGCCGCCTCCAGAACCAGCCCCTGCTGCTCGTTCTCGAAGCTGGCGCGCTGGTCGCGCACGTCGAAGAACTTCCCTTTTTTATAGTAGCTGTCCACCACCTTGCCGCTGATCGGGGCCCGGTTGACGTGCACGCTGAACACCGACATGAAGATGCTGATTTTTTCCATCTGGGTGGAGGTGTGCGGCTCCAGCGCCGGGCCGGAAAAGATCACCTCGCCGTCGGCCGGGGCGATCACCGCGTTCTCGTTGCCGGGCGTGGCGCGTTCGGGATTTCTGAAGAAGAATACGCTGAAGAGGGTGAGGAACAGGCAGAGCGCGGCCGGCGCCAGGAAGCCGGGATGCAGGTAATGCCCGAGAAGCGCCGTTATCAAGGTCGAGATGAGGAATCCGAGTATGAAAGGGTACCCCTCGGCAGCAATCGGGGTATGCGTATTACGCATCTGTTAACCCCTCCATCCCTTGGCGCCGCGGCCGATCACCACCGGTCCCGTGCTCACCAGTTCCTTCAGGCCGAGCGGGCGCAGCAGTTCC
>CAIYDQ010000268.1 GCA_903925075.1 uncultured Geobacter sp. | reverse complement strand
TAAGTCTCGGGTGTTGGCGAAACTGTCATCAACCTAGAGCGCAACAACCCATAGGCTGGAGCGTGCGGACCTTGGCTAGCGCTATCATGCGTCAGCGATGATCAGTCCAAAGAACCCTTCCCATGTGCAAACTTTTCCCGTATGTTGTAGAGGTTTCCAAAAACACCGAGGTCCGGGCGGCAGCTAGCGCGAGCAGCGAGCGCGATTGGCCGCAGCCCAGCCGGGAGGCGCATCAATGTCTGAGCAAAAATTCCGTTCCGGTTTCGTCTCCATCGTCGGACGTCCGAACGTCGGCAAGTCCACGCTGTTGAACAAGATCCTGGGCGAAAAAATCGTCATCACCTCGGACAAACCGCAAACCACCAGAAACCGCATCAAGGGGATTCACAACGTCCCCGGCGGCCAAATCGTGTTCATCGACACGCCCGGCATTCACCGGGCCAAGTCCCGGCTGAACAAGTTCATGGTGGAAGAGGCGCTCTCCGCGGTGCAGGGCGTGTACCTCATCCTGTTCCTGGTGGACGGCGCCGCCGACCCCGCCAAGGAGGCCGGCATGATCAGGGAGGTGCTCTCCGGGGTCGGCTCTCCCGTCATTCTCGTCATGAACAAGATCGACCTGGTGCCCAAGGGTGAGTTGCTGGAGCGGATGCTCTGCTATGGCGAAACCTACCCGTTCCAGGAGATCGTCCCCGTGTCCGCCTTCAGCGGCGACGGCGTCGAACAACTGGTGCAACTGGTGCACGGCCTGCTCCCCGAAGGCCCCTGCTACTTCCCCGATGACATCCTGACCGACCTGCCGGAGCGCTTCATCGCCGCCGAGATCGTCAGGGAAAAGATCTTCCGGCTCACCCACGACGAGGTCCCTTATTCCGTGGCCGTGGTGGTGGACAGCTTCAAGGAGCGCGAGGACGGCCTGGTGTCGATCTCGGCCACCATCAACGTGGAGCGGGACTCCCAGAAAGGGATCGTCATCGGCAAGAAAGGGGAGATGCTGAAGCGGATCGGCACCCAGGCGCGCCATGAAATAGAACGACTTTTGGACACTAAGGTCTTTCTGGAGCTCTTCGTCCGCGTGAGCGGCGAGTGGAGCGACAACAGCCGCATGTTGAAGGAATTCGGCTACCATTAACGCTTAACACGCTAAAATTAAACTTTTACCCTCCTTCCCTCCGCCCGCTGCCACAGGGGGGGGAGGGTTCTTGCCGTCGAATCGCCGCCCATCTTGAACGGCGGTCCCTCCCCTTCGCTTACCGCAGCCAAAGCTCCTCTCCTGCTTCTCTGCAACAACGTTTGTTTGTCATTTTTCACATTCAGGCACTTTTTGTTTTGACAATGTGTATACAGTATAGTAAGGTGGCCCGATTTTAATCGCCCAAATACGCGTTTTCGAAGGAGAAACTAGAGATGGCACTTAGAAAATACGCCGGCTATGCCTGGAACCTGATCAGCCTCACCGGCATGGTTCTGGCCATTACGGCCGCCGGCCTGATCGTCGGCTTCCTTTCCTACGAAGGGATCACCGGAGTGGAGAAGCCGTACCTGGGCCTGATGACCTACTTCCTGTTCCCGGGCATGCTGGTCTTCGGCCTGCTGCTGGTGCCGGTGGGCGCCTTCTTCGTCCGGCAAAAACGGAGGCGCGCCCCCGCCGGCGAGGTGATACCGCCGTTTCCGCGGGTCGACTTCAACGACCCCCGCAAGCGCCATCTGCTGATCTTCTTCGTGCTCTCCACCATCTGCTTCGTGCTGATCGTCTCGGTCGCCTCGCTCAAAGGGTTCGAGTTCACCGAATCGACCACTTTCTGCGGCGAGCTCTGCCACGTAGTCATGGAGCCGGAGCACGTCGCCTGGAGCAATTCCCCCCACGCCAAGGTGAAGTGCGTCGAGTGCCACGTCGGCCCCGGCGCCGCCTGGTACGTGAAGGCCAAGATCTCCGGCATGAGGCAGCTCTACGCCGTGCTGTTCCACACCTATCCGGAGACCATCGAGACCCCGATCGACAACCTGCGCCCGGCCCGCGACACCTGCGAGCACTGCCACTGGCCCGAGAAGTTCTACGCCGGCCGGCAGAAGTTGTTCTACCATTACGCGCCCAACGAGGCCAACTCGCCGCGCGAGATCAGCCTGCTGATCAACATCGGCGGCACCCCCAAGACCGCGAATTCCAAAGGGATACACTGGCACATCGGCACCGACGTCTCCTACATCGCCACCGACAAGAAGCGGCTCAACATCCCCTATATCAAGGTGGTTGGCAAGGACGGCAAGGTACAGGAATTCATCGACATTGAAAAGCCTCTCACCAAGGCCCAGATCGACACCCTGCCGCACCGCGCCATGGACTGCACCGACTGCCATAACCGCCCGACCCACATCTACCGCGCGCCCGGGGTGGAACTGGACGAAAGCTTCGTCTCCAACCGCATCGATTCCGGCCTGCCGTACATGAAGAAGGTGGCGGTCGAGATCCTGACCAGGCCCTACAAGACCAAAGAAGAAGGCAAGGCCACCATCGCCAAGGACCTCCCGGCCTACTACGCGGCCAAGTACCCGGCGATTGCCGCGGCCAAGGCGACCCAGATCAAGAAGGCGGTGGCCGAGGTCCAGGACATCTACGAGCGCAACTTCTTCCCGGCGATGAAGGTCTCCTGGAACACCTACCCGAACTACATCGGACACTTCTACACCCCTGGCTGCTTCCGCTGCCATGACGGCAAGCACAAGTCCGGTGAAGGCAAGATCATCTCCAAGGATTGCAATATGTGCCACACGTTGCTGAGTCAGACCCAGGAGAACATCCCCAAGGGGACCAAGCCCACAGGGTTCGTGCACCCGGTGGACATCGGCGACGAGCTGATGAAGACCAATTGCTCCGAGTGCCACGCGGCGGGCGGCCAGGACGTCCCCGGCGGCGAGCATCACGAGAAGAAGTAGGCCCTAGACCTTTGCAGGCAGCAACGAAGCCCCCGGGATCAGCACCCGGGGGCTTTTTCTATGGCACATCCCGCTCCTGCATTAGCAAAACCTTGTTTCTTAGCCGCAAGAATGTTATACAACTCTAAGTTCAGCCATGGGGAGTGAAACGATGTTGATGAAGGCCTCGGATGTAGCCGCGCAACTCAACGAGCAGGAGAGCACGGTGCTCAGGTGGATCAAGAAGGAGAAGCTGCCGGCTACCCTGGTGAAAGGAAGCTATCAGATCAACCGGGTCGATCTGCTGGAATGGGCCACCGAGCACGGCATAAAGGTGCCGCCCGAGCTCTACGCGTCCGCTCAGTCCGATGTTCACCTCCCCGCTCTGAGCGAAGCCATCGAGGCGGGCGGGGTGCATTGCGGCGTCCAGGGGGACGACACCATGTCCGTGCTCAGGAACGTGGTCAACTTGCTGAAGCTCCCCCCCCAGATGGACCCTGAATTCCTGTTGCAGGTGCTGCTGGCCCGCGAGGCGCTGGGGACCACCGCCGTCGGCGGCGGCATCGCCATCCCTCACGTGCGCAACCCGATACTGTTGCAGAACAAGCCCTCTCCGGCCATTTCCGTCTGCTTTCTGGAAAACCCCATCGATTTCGGCGCCTTGGACGGCCAGCCGGTGCGGATCCTGTTCCTGTTGACCAGCCCCACGGTGAAGGTGCATCTGCACCTCTTGTCCCGGCTCGCCTACGCCCTGCACGACCGGGAGTTCCGCGCCGCATTAACCCTGGCCTGCGATCCGGCGGGCATAATCGAGGCTGCCAGACGCTTCGAGCGCGACATGAGGAAATAGCCATGCCTGCCAGCGGCGAGTCGACGATCTGCATCATCCTGCTCTCGCTCGCCGTCTTTTTTCAGGCGGCCTCCGGTCTCCCCCTGCTGGTGCTAAGGCGCAGCGACGGCTCGCAGCGGGCGGCGGCCGGGCTGATGCTGGCCGGCTCGCTGCTCGGGTCGGCCGGCGCGCTCGGCGCGTTGCTGGCGCCGACCGCCGCCGTCATCGAGATCGCCTTCGGACTTCCCTTCGGCGTCGCCGAGGTTGGGGTCGATCCCCTTTCCGCCCTCTTTTTGCTGCCGATGTTCATCGTCACCGGTTGCAGCGCCGTTTACGGCGTCGGCTACTGGCCGGCGCGCAAGCACCCGGCCAACGTCGGCAAGCTCACCTTCTTCCTCGGCCTTTTGGCCGCCGCGCTCACCACCCTGTTTTTGGCCAGGAACACGGTGCTTTTCCTGATCGCCTGGGAAATCCTGGCCTTTGCCGCCTATTTCGCGCTGACCGCCGAGGACGACAAGCTCCAGGTGCGCGAAGCCGGCATCCTCTATCTGATCTGCGCCCATGTCGGCACCCTGGCGCTCTTCGCCATGTTTTCCCTGTTGAAGGGGGCCACGGGTGCCTATCTGTTCCCGGCCCAAGGCGCGCTCTCCGGCCAGACCGGGGTGGCGGCCGCCATCTTCGTGACCGCCCTGATAGGCTTCGGCTTCAAGGCCGGGGTGATGCCGCTGCACGTCTGGCTCCCCTCGGCGCACGCCAATGCGCCCAGCCACATCTCGGCCGTCCTCTCCGGCGTGGTCTTGAAGACCGGGATCTACGGCATGGTGCGGGTTTTTTCCGGTTTCGCCGACCTGCCTATCTGGTGGGGGGTGAGCGTGCTGGTTTTGGGGATGATCTCCGGCGTGCTGGGGGTGGCCTTCGCCATCGGCCAGCACGACCTGAAGCGGCTCCTTGCCTACCACAGCATCGAGAACATCGGCATCATCATGATGGGGTTGGGCACGGCCTTGATCGGCGAGAGTCGGGGGAGCGCGGTGCTGGTCGTGTTGGGGATGGGCGGAGCCCTTTTGCATGTGGTGAACCACGCCGTCTTCAAGGCGCTGCTCTTTTTGGCGGCCGGCTCAGTCATCCATTCGACCGGAACCAGGCAGATCGACCTGATGGGAGGGGTAGGGCGGCGGCTTCCCTTCACGTCCCTCTTCTTTCTGGTGGGCGCCGTTGCCATTTGCGGTCTGCCGCCTTTGAACGGCTTTGTCAGCGAGTTGCTGGTCTATCTGGGATTCTTTTCGGCGATACCTGCCGGCGAAGGGATAGCCTGGGCGCTCCCCGCCCTGGCGGCGCCCATCCTGGCGCTGGTCGGGGCCTTGGCCGTCGCCTGCTTCGTCAAGGTTTACGGCGTCGTTTTTCTGGGGACGCCGCGTTCGGAGCAGCGTGCGGCGGGGAAGGAAGCGCCGGCCGCCATGCTTTGGCCGATGGCGCTGCTCTCCTTGGTGTGCGCGCTGATCGGCTTGGCGCCGGGCGTCGTTGCCTTCCCGTTGACCAGCGCAGTTCTGGGATATCAAAGCTCGCTTGAGGGCCAGCGGCTGAGCGCCCTGGTTCCCTTTGGGTGGGTATCGTTACTGGCGGTGGGGTTGTTGGTTTCAGCGGTGCTCGCGGCCGGCTACCTGAGGCGGCGAGCCGCCGGCCAGCCGGCCGCCGTTTCCGGCACCTGGGGTTGCGGCTATCTGCGGCCCACGGCGCGCATGCAGTACAGCGCCTCGTCCTTTGGCGCCATGTTAGTCGGCTGGTTCAGCGGCGTACTTTGCCCCGAGGAGCATCGCAAGGAAGTAGCGGGGCTCTTTCCCGAGCCGGGGAAGTTTGAGAGCCATCTCCCCGAGACCGTGCTGGAGCGGATCTACCTCCCCCTGTTGGAGTACCTCCATGTAAAGTCGGCGCCGGTCCGCAAGCTGCAGCACGGCAAGCTCAACATCTACATCTTCTACACCTTCCTGACCCTGGTAGTCTTACTAGTAGCAACCACCCGCTAAAGGCGATACCGCGGGCCGCCTTCCCATAATTCACATAACTCCCATACTTCCCATAAAAAAAGGCCCGAGACACCCCGGGCCTTTCCTCACTTCCAAAACAACGGCAGTCTTCCTCCCTACTTCGCCTCGTCCGCTTCGCCCTGGTGACGTTTATGCCAGCGTCCGAGCGCCACCGATTGCAGCGCGGCGGCCAGGCCGAAGGTGAAGATGCTGGCCACCAGGGGGAAGCCGTGGGTTCCCAGCAGGTCGTAGAGAAAGACCTTGACCGCCCCGACGATGATGACCAGGATGGCGACGTTTCTCAGCTCCTTGTTCCCCCGGTAGAAGGCGAAGAACATGATGCCGGTGGCGGCGGCGTTGATGACGATGGAGTCGCCGCAGTGCTGCACGTCGGCCATCGCCCGTCCGCCGCCGATCAAGGCAAGCGCCTGCATCAGCACCACCCTGATGGCGAAGAAGCCGCTGGACAGCGCCGCCAGCAGCAGCAGCACGGCGCTGCGGTCGGAGGCGTCGATGCTGGCGAAAATCGAGGCTGCCGGGGGCGGATACTCCCGGCACCACTGGTAATGATACAGGGTGATCACCCCCAAAAGCAGCGCCGGGAGCGCGGCCAAGGCGTCCGAGGCCGCCGCCGGGTTGAGCTGCAGGCCGAGCGCCAGGGCGAGCGAGGCGTAGATCTGCACGAGATAGGCGGTGACGCGGATGCCGCCGTTGCCCCACTGCCGGGAGAGGATCGCCATGAAAAAGGCCATCACGCAGAGCACCGGCAGCGACAGCAGGAAGTTCCCGGTCAAAAGCGGCAGGGAAACGGCGGCCAGCGCCGCGCCGGCGAAGGCGAAGGAGTTGGTGCCGGGAGCGCCCTGGACCTTGCGGCCCGACAGCCAGAAGGTCACCCCCAGGTGGCCGGCGGCCAGCACCGCCCCGATCAGCCCCAACAGCACCTTGCTCCCCCCCGAGGCGTTGACCGCGTAGTAGGCGGCCGAGAATCCCCAGAGCGCGTTCATGGTGGGGAGGGCGAAATCGAAGCGCGAGATCTTTCCGGCGCTGGAGCGGATGATGCCGGCGCAGCCGATGACCAGGTAGAGGACGACGAAGCTGATCAGGATCGGCAGGAACCAGGGCGCGGCCAGGTCCGGCGTCGGCTGCTCGTGGCGCAAAAGGATCATGCCCAGCCTCACCCCCCAGATCTGCACCATGGTCATGGTGACCAGCAGCGCGATCCAGCGCAGCCAGGCGCAGCTTTTCAGCTGGGCCGCGAAATATCCCAGCACGTTGGCGGCGAACAGCACCATGGCCAGATACGGGAAGTAGGGGTGCGGGTAATCGATGGCCGCCCCGGAGACAACCATGCCCAGCGTGCCGAGCGAGATGGGGAGAAAAGCGCGGTAGCGGTAGCTGACGTAGGCCATGCCGCAGCCGGCGACGATCAGGGTGAGGTAGGCCGGCACCAGCGGCAGGGAGGCGAAGTGGGTGTGGGTCTCCATGACGATCACGCTCATGAGGACCGTGCCGCAGCAGGCGAACACCGGGGCGAGCGGGCTCTTGCGGTGGTACAGGTATCCCCCCCAGAGCATGAGCGCGGCGGCGTATCCCATGCCCAGCGCCGAGCCGACCAGGGTGTTGATCAGGTTGTTGTCGGTGACGGTGCGCAGCACCAGCGCTATGACCAGCAGAAAACAGAGGGTGGAAAGCCGGGTCAGCAGGTGGGCCTTGCCGGCCCAGTCGAGCAGGTCTTCGGAGACCCCCTCGGCATCGAAATCGTCTTCCTCGTGCAGTGCCGGCGCCGCCGGGGTCGGCACTGCGGCCGGCGTCGCGGCGGTGAGAGGCTGCCGCGGCGCGGGTGCCGCGGCCAGCGACTCGAGCTGGGCCACCCGCGCCATCAGCCCCTGCAGTTCGGCGCTCAATTGATCGACCCGTCCTTCCAGGCCCGATTTCTCGATGGTCATGACTCCCCCTCGGCGCGGCAGCGCCCCTGTACGGAAGCGCCGGGAGGAAACCTCCCCCCGGCGCTCGTTTCATGCTTTGATGCTTTATGCTGTATGCTTTGACGCTTCGATGCCGGATGCGGCCTGCCGCGTCAGTGGGTTTCCTTGAAGACCGGCATGACCTTGTTCAGCACGTAGAAGATGCAAAACGGCACCACGGCCACGGTGAGCGCCCCGAAGAGCCCCTCCTTGAAGGTTTCCACGCTGTCCGGGATGATCGGCATCTTGTAGTGCATGAAGCCGGCCAGCGACGAGGAGAACGCCTGGCCGCCGATGACGACGTTCCAGCGCATCATGAACACGCCCATAAGCACCAGGCAGGAGCCGACCACGGCGCGCCTGATGGTGACGCCGGGGATCAGGAACATGATGAAGGGGAGCAGGTTCCCCAGGCCGTACTGCACCACGAAGATGTTGACGAAGTCCCGCTCGTAGATGACCGCCCTCAGGATGTCCCAGGACTTCACCGCCGTGTAGCCGCGGAAGATCAGGTCGAGCAGCTCCAGGGTGATGGCCGCCACCATGAACATCAGCAGGTACTTGGCGGTCATGGTCACCACGTGCACCTCGGCGCTCTTCAGCTCCTCCGGCGAGGGGAGTTCCGGGTAGTTCGCCTTCTTCCTGGCGGCCAGGAACTTCCTGATCTCCATGGTGACGGTGTAGACCAGGATGCAAAGGGCGATGCCGGAAACGACGGCCGAGCAGATGAAGATGACCGGCATGAGCGGCGTCATCCAGAGCGCGTTCGCCTTGACGGAGCCGAAGATGAAACCGGCGTAGCCGTGCAGGAAGCAGGCGACCGGGATACCCGCGCCGGCCAGCTTCTTCACGGCCCGCTCGTCCGCCTCGATGGCGTGCTCGCTGATGTCCATGGCCCCCAGGGTCAGGGCGGAGAACAGCAGGTGGCCCAGGTTCTGGCCGAGGCTGCGCTGCGGGATCGACCTGAGCGCCAGCGCCGACTCCACGAAGTGCTTGCGGTAGACGAACCAGAGCTCCGAGGCGACGATCATGGCGTAGGTCGAGAAGACGATGCCGAAGGCCGCGATCGCCGAGGTGAAGTGCGGCGTCATCATGACTTCGATGCCGCGCTGCGGCTGCTGCAGGTGCAGCATCAGCGGCAGCATGGCCACCGGCAGCAGCGCGAAGGAAAACACCAGCGAGAAGCGGGCGATCCCCTTCAACTCCTTGACGCCGAACACGTGGTACAGCGAGGAGAGCACGAAGGCGCCGGCCACGAGGCCCGTCATGAACGGGTACATGACGATCTGGATGGTCCAGTAGATGTACTCGTTGGGGTAGGTGAAGAACTCTTTGAGAGTCCAGGCTTCTCCATGAACCATGGCTATCTTACCTCCTTGGTGAGCCCCAGGTAGAAGACTTGCGGCTTGGTGCCGTACTCTTCCTTAAGCACGTTGACCCGCTCGGTCATGATGATCTTGGTGACCGGGTCGTTGGGGTCCTTGATGTTGCCGATGCGCCGGGCGCCGAAGGCGCAGGCGTCGACGCACTCCGTCTTCATCCCCTTGGAGATGCGGTGGTAGCAAAAGTTGCACTTCTCGGCCACGTGGTAGACCGGGTGGAAGAAACGCACGCCGTAGGGGCAGCCCATGATGCAGTAGCCGCAGCCGATGCACCAGGTGCGGTCCACCAGCACCACGCCGTCGGCCGTCTGGTAGGTGGCGCCCACCGGGCAGACCTGCACGCAGGGGGGGTTGTCGCACTGGTTGCACAGCTTGGGCACGAAGAAGGCCTTGTCGATGTCCTCGTTCTTGACGTCCTCGAACTTTCCCTCGCCGATGTCGAACTTGGTGGTTTCGAAACCGTCGCGCGCCCCCTTGGGCGAGTCGATGTGGGTCTTGCCGTCCTTGGTGACCGCGTAGCGCTCAACCCAGGTCCGGGTGACGTTGGCGTCGTAGGGCACCTCGTTCTCGGTCTTGCACCCCTTGACGCAGAAGCCGCACCCCACGCACTTGTGGGTGTCCACCAGGAACACCCAGCGCACCTTGTTGCCGTCTTCCTTCTCGGCCAGAAGCCGCTTCGGATCGAAGAGCTCCAGGGCCGCCAGCGGCACCGCCAGCCCGCCGGCTATCAACAGCGATTTTTTGCAGAAAGATCTTCGCGATATCATTTGCTGTGCCCCTCCTTTCTCGGGTCGTGCGGCCAGTGACAGGTGACGCACTCAAGCTGGGGGTTGTGGGTCTTGGGGTCGATCCCCCTGATCTTCCCCCTGCCGCTGGTCGGGTATTCCAGGCGGAAGTGGCACCTCGCGCACAGTTCCCGGTTGCGATCGATGGTGAGCGTCTTGGGGTCGTCCGGATGGCCCAACGCGGGGCCGTGGCAGTTCTCGCAGTTGATGTTCGCGTGCGGGGACTGCCTGATCTCGTCGTACTTGTCCTGGTGGCACTCCTTGCAGTACTCCCTGGTCTTGTACTTCACCTTCACCATCTTCCAATCCTGCTCGTTGCTGGGGCGATGCCAGCCGTACATGTAGCCTCGTGCCCCGATGCCGAAATCGGCCGGCACAATGATCTTCCTCACCACCAGGACCCCGGCGATGACGAGCAGCACGATGTACAACGGTCGCCAAACATGACTCTTCACAAGTCCCTCCTCCTTTTCCCCCGCTTTATCGCGGTGGGTACAGTGTTTCTTCTTGCAGCTATCGAATTATCTATTAACAGGGGGCCGCCGCAGCATTGAGGACTAGGCCGGTCCGAAATTGACAGGGCGCGGGACTACATCTGCCATTCGCCGGGCCAATATAACGATGTTCGAACCTTATCGCAAGTTTTTTCTGGTGCATTGTTTATCTTTGTAATTACTCACTTATCTCAAAATAACTTGTTTGATTTTAGATTGCTTTTACAATTAGAATATTTTTTTGACAAATCTTTTCCGAGGTAGTAGGTTGTAGCGGAAAAAAGTGCCGCCGGCCGGCGGCGTTGCGCGCAAAGGACGGCCGGCGGGCGAAAAAAAAACGCTGTCCAGGCATCTTCCCGGTTTTAAAGCGCCTCGAAAGGTGCTACAAGTGGGGGCGCCCCGGCCGCCGTTTCCCGGCGCTCCTCCCAGCCGCAAGAAAGGTTTTGCCATGTTATTTGAAATCCTGCGAGATCCAGCCGCGCTGGTGATCGCCGCCTTGGTGGTCGCCGCGCTCTCCGGCGTTCCCGGCCTGCTGTTGAGACGCGCTCCCCTGGGGCAGCGCCTGGCCGCCTGCCTGGCCGTTGCCGCCTCGCTCTTGGCGCTTCCCGCTCTCACCCGGATGCTTTTGGCGGGGGAGCGGGCCCGCTACCTGATCGACTGGAGCCTCCCCTTCGGCGTCTGCGAAATCGCCCTCGACCCGCTCTCGCTCTTCTTCCTGCTCCCCATCTTCCTGGTCTTCCCCGCCGGCGCCGTCTATGCCTGCGGCTATTGGCCGGCCGCTCGCCACCGCGCCAGCGAGCCGTCCGTCACCTTCTTCTACGGCCTTTTGTGCGCCGCCATGGGGCTGGTGGTGGTGGCGCGCAACGGCGCGCTCTTCCTGGTCGCCTGGGAGGTGATGGCGCTGGCCGGCTACTTCCTGCTGGTGACCGAGCACGAGCACGACGAGGTGCGCAGCGCCGGCACCGTCTACCTGATCGCCAGCCACGTCGGGGCGGCCGCCCTGATCCTGCTCTTCTCCCAACTGCGCATCGTCTCCGGCGGCTTCCTGTTCCCGGCGACCGGCTCGCTGCACCTGGCGGCCGCCTCCTCCACGCTGATCTTCCTGGCGGCGCTGACCGGTTTCGGCTCCAAGGCGGGCCTCATGCCGCTGCACATCTGGCTCCCCTCGGCGCACGCCAACGCCCCCAGCCACGTCTCGGCCCTGCTTTCCGGGGTGATGCTGAAGATGGGGATCTACGGCCTGTTGCGCGTGCTCTCCTTCTTCCCCGAGCGCCCGCTCTGGTGGGGGGCGCTGTTGGCCGCGGCGGGCCTGGCCTCCGCGCTGATGGGGATCGGCATCGCCTCGGCGCAAAAGGACATCAAACGCCTTTTGGCCTACAGCAGCATCGAAAACCTGGGGATCATCGCGGCCGGAATCGGCGTGGCCCTGGTCGGGGAGAGCACCGGCAATCCCCGGCTCGCCTACCTGGGTCTGGCCGGCGCGCTCTTCCACGTGCTGAACCACAGCCTGTTCAAGCCGCTGCTCTTTTTCGGCGCCGGCAGCGTCATGCACGCCACCGGCAGCCGCGAGCTGGACCGCATGGGCGGGCTCGCCTCCCGCATGCCCTGGAGTGCGCTCTTCTCCCTGGCTGGCGCGGTCGCCATCTGCGGGCTTCCCCCCTTCAACGGCTTCGCCAGCGAATTCCTGCTCTACCTCGGCTTCTTCGGAGAGGCGCGCGCCGCCGAGCCCTACGTGGCGCTGGGCGCGCCGCTGCTCGCCCTGGTCGGGGGGGTGGCGCTTTTGAGCTTCGTGAAGCTCCTGGGCTCGGCCTTTCTGGGCGCGCCGCGCTCAAGCCAGGCCGGAGCGGCGCACGAGTCCCCCCCCTCCATGCTGGCGCCCATGGCGCTTTTGGCCGGCTTGTGCCTGGTCGGCGGCCTCTTTCCCCGGCTGTTTCTGGCGCTGGCCGCCCCGGTGTTCCCGACCCTGGCGCCGCTTAGCCTGCGCTTTACCGAGCTCCCCTTCCGTCCGCCCTGGTTCACCCTGGCCGGCTGCGGGGTGCTGGCGCTGGCGGCGGCGCTCTTCTGGTATCTGCGGCGGCGCTCGGCGGCGCTCCCGGTGGTCTCCGGCCCCACCTGGGGCTGCGGCTATCTGCGGCCGACGCCGCGCATGCAGTACACCGCCAGCTCCTTCGGCGCCATGTTCGGCTCGCTGGCCGCGCCGCTGATCCGCACCCGGATCAAGAAGAGCGCGCTCACCGGGGTGGCGCCCGAGGCGGGCCGCCTGAGCTACCAACCCGAGGAAACCCTGCTCTACCGGGTGATCCTGCCGGCGTTCAGCGTGGCCGGCATCGGCTTCTCGTTCTTGCGGCGCCTGCAGCAGGGGCAGGTGCAGTTCTACATCCTTTACATTTTCGCCACGTTGTTGCTGCTCATGCTCTGGGTACGTTAGCCTCTAGGGAGACGGAGATGATCGATTCGCTGTTCCATATGGCGCTGGTGCTTGCCATGCCGCCGCTGCTTTTGGGGGTGATCGGCAAGACCAAGGCGGCCTTCGCCGGCCGGGTGGGCGCCCCCTTCCTGCAGCCCTACTACGACTTAAGCCGGCTGATGAGAAAGGGGGTGGTGCTGAGCGAAACCACCACCTGGCTGTTTCGGGCCGGACCGGCGGTGACCCTGGCGGCCACCTTGTTCGCCTCGCTTTTGGTGCCGCTGGGGAGGCACGCGGCGCCGATCTCCTTCGACGGCGACCTGATCCTCTTCGCCTACCTCTTCGCCCTGGGGCGCTTCTTCACCACGGTGGCGGCGCTCGACACCGGCTCCGCCTTCGAGGGGATGGGGGCCGCCCGCGAGGTGACCTTTTCCTGCCTGGCCGAGCCCACCCTCTTTTTCGCCCTGATCACCCTGACCCGGCTCTCCGGCGCCATGAGCCTGACGCCGATGCTGCTGCACGTCACCCCCTCGCTCTGGGTCGGCGCCGGCGCCTCGCTGCTGTTGATGCTCTGCGGGCTGTTCGTGGTGCTTTTGGCCGAGAACTGCCGGATACCGTTCGACGATCCCAACACCCACCTGGAACTGACCATGATCCACGAGGTGATGGTGCTGGATCACTCCGGCCCCTATTTCGGTTGCATCCTCTACGGCGCGGCGCTGAAGCTCTACCTCCTGGGCGCGCTCTTCACCAACATCGCCGTTCCCTTCTCCGCCGGCAACAGCTACCTCGACTGGGGCATCTTCGCCTTGGCCATGCTGGCCCTGGCGGTGGCGATCGGCGTGGTCGAGTCGGTGATGGCGCGCCTGCGGCTGATCCGCGTGCCGCAGCTCTTGATCGCGGCCATGATACTTACCGCCTTTTCGCTCGTTCTGGTAGTGAGGTGACGCAATGACTTCCCTGGCCGACCAACTGCTCGTGCTCTGTCTGCTCTTGAACTTCGCCGTGCTCGGCACCAGCCGGCTCGCCGTCTCGGTGCGCGCCGTGGCGCTGCAGGGAGTGGTGCTGGGCGTGCTCCCCACCCTGGTGCACCCCTTTTCCTGGCACCTGGTGCTGATCGTGGTGAGCATCGTGGTGGCCAAAGGGGCCGTGATCCCGATGCTGATCATGCGCGCCATCAGAAAGGCGGACATCGAGCGCGAGTTCCAGCCCTTCATCGGCTACATCCCGTCGCTCCTGTTGGGCGCGCTCTTCACCGCGCTCGCCTTCATCTTCGCCGCCCGGCTGCCGCTGGCGCCCGAGCACGAGGGGCTGCTCTTCGTCCCCGCCTCCATCGCCACCCTGATGTGCGGCTTTCTGGTGCTCATGGGGCGGCGCAAGGCGATCTCCCAGGTGATCGGATACCTGTTGATGGAAAACGGCATCTTCATCTTCGGGCTGCTCCTGGCCGACGCCATGCCGTTGATGGTCGAGGCGGGCGCGCTGCTCGACCTTTTGGTCGGCATCTTCGTCATGGGGATAGTCATCAACCACATCAGCCGCGAGTTCTCGTCCCTCGACACCTCCCGGCTGAGCGCTTTGCGAGAGGAATAACGCCTATGATGTGGGCCATCGTTTTGCTGCCGCTGTTGGGCGCCCTGGTCGCCTGGCTCATCCCCGACGACCGCCGGCGCACCTTCGTGCTTCCCCTGTTCGCCTTCCTGCACCTGGCCCTGACCCTCGCCTTGCTGCTCGACACCCCGCCCCCCTCGCCGGGCGGCTGGATCTTTCTCGATCCCCTGGGCAAGCTCGCGCTCATCTGCAACTCCGTCCTGTTCGCGGCCTGCGCCGCCTACGCGGTCGGCTACCTGAACTACCGCCGGAACAGGCCCAACCGGATACTCTGCTCGGCTCTTTTGGTCTGCCTCTCCGCCATGACCCTGGTGGCCGTCTCCCAGCACCTGGGGCTCCTTTGGATCGCCCTGGAGGCGACCACCATCACCATGGCGCCGCTCATCTACTTCAACCACAACGCCCGCTCCATCGAGGCCACCTGGAAGTACCTGCTGATCTGCTCGGTGGGGATCGCCATCGCCCTCTTGGGGCTGTTCTTTCTCGCCTACTCGACCATCGTCGCCAAGCAGGAGGTCTCCCTGCTCCTGGGCTCGCTGATCGGGGACGCCGCCAGGCTGCATCCGGGGTGGCGCCACGCCGCCTTCATCTTCCTCTTGGTCGGCTTCGGCTCCAAGATGGGGCTCGCCCCCCTGCACACCTGGAAGCCGGACGCCTACGGCGAGGCGCCGGGGCTGGTGGGGGCATTGCTGGCGGGGGGACTGGTCAACTGCGCGCTGCTCGGGCTGTTGCGGGTCTACCAGATCGCCGCCGCCTCGACCGAAGGCGCCCTCTTCCAGGAGGTGCTGCTCGGCATGGGGCTGGTCTCCATGGCCTTTGCCGCCGTGTTCATGGCCAGGCAGAGCGACTTCAAGAGGATGCTCGCCTATTCCAGCGTCGAGCACGTCGGCATCCTGGCGGTGGCGCTCGGCCTGGGCAAGGGCGCCCTGTACGGAGCGCTTTTGCACATGATCAACAACGCCCTCACCAAAGGGGTGCTCTTTCTCTCCTCCGGCAACATCCACCGCGCCTACAACTCCAAGAGCACCAATTTCGTGCGCGGCGCACTGCGCAGGACCCCCTGGTCCGGCGCCCTCTTCCTGGCCGCCTTTTTCGCCATCACCGGCTCGCCCCCCTTTGGCCCCTTCGTCAGCGAATTCCTGATCGTAAGCTCTGCCTTCGTCCAGGGTAACTATTGGAGCGGCGGCTTGTTCCTGCTGTTTCTCGCCCTGATCTTCATCGGCATGGCCTCCACCGTGCTCCCCGTGGTCATGGGCAAGATTCCGGGCGACATCGAGAAGACGCATTACCGGGACACGGCGCACACCGTGCTGCCGCCGCTCGTGTTGATGGGGGTGATCCTCATGCTGGGGGTTTGGATCCCCGGGCCGTTGCAGGCGCTGTTGCGCGAGGCGGCCGGGCAGCTTGGGGGTGGCGAATGACGCGCGCATATCTGCAGATGCAAAACGGCTCCGCCGTCTCGCTGCGGGAGGTCCCCGCGCTCTCGGCAGAGCGGTTCCAGGCGGAGCTGTTGGCAGGGATCGCGCAGGGGTGGCGGGTGGTCTCCTACTTCGGGGCGCCCGAAGGGGAGTTCCTGCGGCTATACTGCCTGCTCTCCTTCAAGATGGACTCGGCGCTGGGCGTAATGAGCACCGCGGTCGGCGCCGCCTCCTTCCCCTCGCTGGTTGAGTCCGCCCCGCAACTGCATCTTTTCGAGCGCGAGATCGCCGAACAGTTCGATCTCGATTTCCAGGGGCACCCCTGGCCGAAGGCGGTCCGTTTCCAGCGCCCGATCGCCTCCCCTCCGGGGGCCGTGCCCCGCGTGCCGGAAAAGGCGGGCATCATCGACTTTTATCGCGTGGAAGGGGAGGAAATTCACGAAGTGGCGGTGGGACCGGTGCATGCCGGCATCATCGAGCCCGGCCATTTCCGTTTCCAATGCTTCGGCGAAGAAGTGCTGCACCTGGAGATCTCGCTGGGCTACCAGCATCGCGGCGTGGAGCGCATGGTGCAAGGCGCCCTGACCGGCAAGACGCTCAAGCTGATGGAGACGGTGGCCGGCGACACCTCCATCGGCCACGGCACCGCTTTCGCGATGATCGTCGAGGCCCTGGCCGGCGCCCGCGTACCGGCCCGCGCCCAGGCCATCCGCGGCATCGCGCTGGAGCTGGAGCGCCTGGCCAACCACACCGGCGACTTGGGCGCCATCGCCGGGGACGTCGGCTATCTGCCGACCGCCTCCTTTTGCGGCCGGATCCGCGGCGAATTCCTGAACCTTACCGCCGAGTTGTGCGGCAGCCGCTTCGGTCGCGGACTGGTGATCCCGGGCGGAGTCAACTTCGATCTGGGGCCGGAGCTGGCCGAGCGGATCCGGAAGCGGATCGGCGTGGCGCGCGAGGAGCTGGCCAACGCCGTGCAGCTCTTGTGGGACACCCCCTCGGTCATGTCGAGGCTTGAGGGGACCGGGGTGGTAAGCGAGCAGACCGCCCTGGAGCTGGGATTGGTGGGTCCGGCCGCCAGGGCGAGCGGGCTCAACCGCGACATTCGCCGCGACCACCCCTTCGGCATCTACAACATGAGCCAGGTGCCGGTCGTGACCGCCAGGGCCGGCGACGTCTACTCGCGCACCCTGATCCGCTGGCTGGAGGCCGAGAAGTCGCTGGACTTCATCGAAGAGCAGTTGGCGCAGCTTCCCGGCGTCGCCGTGCAGTATCCCGTCGCAGCGCTTGGGGGCGGCATGTTGGCGGTAGCGCTCACCGAAGGGTGGCGCGGAGAGGTCTGCCACGTCGCCCTGACCGACGAACTCGGCCGCTTTGCCCGCTACAAGATCACCGATCCCTCCTTCCACAACTGGACCGGTTTGGCCATGGCCCTGCGGGGGACGCAGATCTCCGACTTTCCCCTATGCAACAAGAGTTTCAACCTTTCCTACTGCGGCTTCGATCTGTAGCAGCCGCACCGGACGCCATAGCAGAGAAGTCTGAGAAGTCAGAGAAGTCAGAGAAGTCAGAGAAGTCAGAGAAAAAACCTCCGAGTGGGAGTCGCACCCAT
>CAIYDQ010000267.1 GCA_903925075.1 uncultured Geobacter sp. | reverse complement strand
GAGTTTTGGGGGTGTAGCTCAGCTGGGAGAGCGATGCGTTCGCAACGCATAGGTCAGCGGTTCGATCCCGCTCATCTCCACCAAAAAGAAAAGGGCTTGCAGCTGACCGCTGTGAGCCCTTTTTCTTTTAGACCTTCCGGGAGAATGTTTCAGGCCGCCAGTTTCCATTCGTTCGCTTCGAGGCGAAGGTGCAAGGGGAGGGATTTGACGTGCTTTCTTCTCTCGATCTCGTAACTGTGGTAGTCCTCTATTTTCTTGCCGCGCGCGATAATTTCTCTCAGCAGCAGTTCCGCCTGCGCGCTCATTTCCACTATTCCGACTCCCATTTTGGAACTTGCGAGCTGGAACTGTGCACGTTGCGAGCGAAACCCACCCCGGACCATCCCAGATATTTTCGCAGAAAAACAATCTCCTGCGCCGTCAGGCGACCCGGCTTTTTTATCAGTATCCGAAGTATGGCTTCATCCTCAAATAAAAACGCCACCTTCGCCGGGTGGCCTGGTTGCTTCGGGGGCGAGCTCACCTGTCACTGGGACCCCGGGTGCATGTCACGCTCTACCGTCAAACGCAGCCCCAAACCATGCAACAGTTTCGAAATGCTACTAAACTCCGGGTTTCCGCGTTTCGATAATGTCTTGTAGAGGCTCGATCGACTGACATGCGTTTTCTCTGCGATAGCCGTCATTCCCCCCTGCGCGTGTGCTACGTCCCGCAATGCCAGCAGGAATGCCTCCTTATCGCTGTCTTCAATCACTGCATTGAGAAACGCTGCTGCGTTCTCGGGGTCCTTCAACCATTCATGATGGTAGTCGTCATAGCTTCCTGTTTTTCTCGTCATGTCCGTCATCCCCTCTGTTGTCGTTTCCAATATGCTTTCGAAGTCTTGATATCCTGTGCTTGCGTGGACTTGTCGCCGCCGATGAGGAGCAACACAACCGTTTTGCCGTTCATGGCATAGTAGAGGCGGTATCCGGGGCCATAGTCAATCCTCAGTTCGTTGACCCCGTCGCCCAGTGCCTTGATGTCACCAAAGTTGCCAAGCTTTACACGGTTGAGCCTTGCGCTGATTCTGGCGTGTGCATTGCGGTCACGGAGGCGTGACAACCATTCCGTAAACGGTGCGCTGCCGTCATCTTCAAGGGATATTCCAGTCGATAAGTTGTATCGTGCACGCCTAATCGTCTCCCTTGGAAGACATATTTGCAATAGGCAATTTTCGGTTGTTGCTGCTCACCCGGTCGCCACCTCCTACATCTATATCACCTTCCCCCGTGACCCAAATATTGTGCTTAACAACAAACGATCGCCTCGTCTTTTATTGACCGAGGCGATTTCGATGCTGCTCCTGCCCTACTCCGACCGACACTACTTGAACGTCTGTCGGCTCGCCCTGTTTATCCACCTGCCTGTTAAGCCGCATCTCTGAATGTGGGGTAAGGCTGAATCAGGACTTCTGCAATACCCGGTTCCCCATCCGCACCCACGCCTCCCCATCCCCCCCTACTGCGTCCCTTTCTTCCCCTGCATTTTCTCCCGCTCCACCAAGTAATTGGCGGTGAAGATGTATTCGTCCAGGTAGTCGCGTTTGGCGTCGCCGTTCAGGTCGTACTTCGGCGCGCTCGGGGTGCCACGGTCGTTGAGGAAAAGAAGAAAATCCGCCTCGGCCGAGCTGCCCGCAACGAGAAGATCCACCGACGCTTTCGGGGACACCACGAGCGGTATTTCCCGCGTCTTACCGTCCGCAGCGAGGGTGATGGTGGCGCTCACCGCCCCTTTGTCCGGCCTTGCCTCCACGAGCCATTCGTCCTCCGCGAGCTTCTTGCACGACACGTAACGGGCCCCTTTGAATGAGAAGGTTGGGGTCTTCCCCGCCGGGACCTGTGAAATGGTGACCTTTACGGTTCCCTTGCCGTCCGCCAAAAGAACGGGCGGCTCCTGTTTGCAGGATGGAGCCGGCTCGAAAAGCGCCAGGAGATTCTTGGGGGTGCGTTCACCCGTGAAGAGACGGAAGCGCTCCAAGATGCTTTCTCCACCGGCGCTCGATTGCGCTTCCTTTTCCCGCGCCTCGGAACCGACGCCCGGCGCTGCGGCGTTTTCTTCCCGTGTCGCGGACGCCCCCCCGGTCTCGGACGCTCTCTGCTCTTCCTCCCGTTTCTGCGCGACAACGACCTCGGGGGGGACATAAGCTACCTCCCCTCCCATGAACGACTGTCCCTTGCTTTCCCGCTCCTTTATCAGCGGCTGGTCGTCCGGATCGCTCGCGTCGAGCGGCGGAGTGGGATTGGTCACGGAAAAGCTGGAGGGCAAGGTGGAGCCGTTGGCGCCGTACACCCGGCCGCTGAAAGATTTGACGTACCCGAATGACGAGCCGATCGGATCGAAGACGAGGGTGGCGAACAGGCCGTCCCCCTTCATCGGATTCGGTGCAGTAACGGTGATGCGCCCGTTTCCGGCAAGATCGCCGTCAAGTTTGACCGTCGCGCCCCCGAAGGCGTTCCTGGTCACCAGCCGCGGATTGCCGTAGAGCGCTGGGTCGTAAGAGAAACTGGCCTCTATTGCGCCCGCGTCTTCGAGGTTGGCCCCGCTCAGGACGTAGGAGTCGCTTCCCGCAAAGCTCAGGTTAATCGTGGAGCTCGCGCGGACGGGCAAGGGAAAAAAGAGCATCGGTAGCAGTAAAAACATGCTTCGGAAAAAAGCGTTTCGCTTCATGTCAGGCCTCAAAAAGTGACGGATCATGCTCTTCGCCGGGGCCACAACGGAAAAGGGGGGCGCGTTTGTCCGTGGTACAAAACGCGCCCCCTTGCCCCCGCAGCCTCTTGCACACGAGATCAAGGAGTAACCGTGAAACTCGAAGTCCCGCTGCTGCCCGAGGTATTTTGTGTCCAGTTGATGCCCTGCTGCTGGTTCGAATACAGGCACCAGGAGTAGGCGTTAAACGAGGCGGAGGTGTTCATGTTCGAGAAGGAATACTCCACCTTCACCGCCCCTTTGTCGGTAAGCGACGGATTGCCGGTATCGGTCTGGTTGTTGCGCTTCAGGTCGATGAACAGCAGCGTCTCGTTGCTGACGAAATCGCTCTGGCCGGTAAAGAGCGGCAGAGTCCAGCCGGTCCCCGGCCCCGGCTTGTACGGGTTGGAGCCGTAGGCGGTCGCCGAACTGAAGTCGGATGCGTAGAAGGTCTGGTTGACGGCATTGGTCGCGTAGGTGCCGGGGTTGGATACGTTGGCCGGGTTCTGCTGATAATTGGCGGAGCCGTCACCCGGGTACCAGCTGTAGCCGCTCGACTTGACGTTGACCGAAAAATTGGGGTCGATGCTTCCCTTGACGGACAAGACCAGCACGATGTCGTCGTTGTAGCCCCTGCCGCCGGTGGTGGTGACCCAGAACGATCCCGACGTATTGTTGGTCGTGGTGTTCTGCCCGTTGATATTACTCAGGTCGGTGGTGATGTGGAGCTGGTTGAGGCCACCCCCGTCGGCCTTGATGTAGTAGGCGTCGCTGTCGGTGCTGCCGGAGTAAACGGCGATATCGTCACCGGAGTAGAGAGCGCCGTTTTGCATATGCACGAAAATGTGCCTGTTGCCGGTGAGCTGGGTGGGAGTGGCCCAGACGTTGGTCGTCAGCGCGATGACGCATAGTGCCGAGAATAATATGGCGAATTTTTTCATCAATTCCCTCCTGTGTTACCGGTTTATGTTTAACTGCGGGGAGCCGACGGATAGAACCCCTTTTCCTGGAAAGACCGGGGGCGGCAATGCCTGCGGCGAACGGCGTCAGGCGACCGGTATCGGGCGCTACCTGGCGGGACCGGGAGTGAGCACGAGTGTGGTCGTGGCGCTGCGAGTGAACCCGGTCCGGTTCGCCTGAACCAGGATCTGCCCGTTCGCGTTTATGTCCGCCGCACCGGTGAGATACCAGCCGGTCCCCGCCAAAAGGGAGCTCAAATCCGTCAGGCCGCCGTTGTCGTAGAGGACGACATGGGTCGTTGCGCCACCGGGGGCCTGGTGTCTTGCGGTAGCCACCACCTTGCCCAGGTTGTTGATCGAGGCGACGAAAAGATCTTCATAGCCGGCGAGGTGCGGAATCTCGGTGAAGGAGCCGTCCTTTTGCCAGATGCCGGCTAAGCCGTTGACCACGTTGTCGCCAAACCCGGTGAAACTCACCAGCACCTGCCCGGCGTTGTTTATGCGCAGAGCGGCGCCGGTGGCCTGCGAAAAGTTGATCGAGGTGTATCTGCTGTCTCCGGACAAATCGAGGTACTTGACGGAGCCGTTGGCATCCCACAAGGTCGCGCGCTGATACCGGTCCGTGGCGCTGGCCGGCGCCGAGTGGCCCTGGGGGTTGAGTATGTTCCAGCCGACCATCTGACCGGCATCGTTGATGCCCATTATCGCGCTGGGGGAAGTGCTCCCCGGTCCCTGAGGGTTTTTGTCTGCGACGGTACTCCACGAGGACGGGGTCCCCGTTCCGTTCCCCCAGACGACGGCGTGCATATACGTCGCCGTGTCGTCATATGCCTGTCCCACCAGGTAACCGTTGCCGGCCGCGCGCACTGCGCTGTTATTGGCGCCGTAGGTCATGGGGGAGTGGATATTGACCGGACTGCCACCGACCGAGAAGACGGCTGCGAGGTTATAGGTGTTGTCCGTGCTCGTTGTCGCACTGTAAGCCGTCCCCACGATCAAGCCGGCATCCGAAATGAACATTGCCGCACTCGTCTGATGGCTGCTCAGGGGATCGCCGAAAACGCCGAGGTCGTGTACCGTGCCGTTGTGCCAATAGGCGGCGTGGTAGTTCCCCGTATTCGGGAAAGTCGCCTGTCCTACGACGTCGCCGTTGTTGTTGATGCTGTTGCCCGAAAGTGCTCCGCCGATGGGAGATCCGGTCTGGGTCAAAGCCGCGCTCAGATCGGTGATGGTGCAGTTGGTGTAGTCAACGGCCTTTGCGGAGTTGTTGGCCCCTCCTAGCGCGTTTGCAGAACCCGGGTTGCCCCCGCTACCTTGGCCGTCGCAACCCATGGTAACCCCCACGAGAATCGACAGCGCGCAAATAAAATTTCTTTTCATTCCAGCCTCCCTTTGCATTTCAAAAGATGTGGTACCGCTTTCAGCGCAGAGATGCCGGGTTATGGCAAGGAGGTCGGATCCCGACAAAGCGAGCGCCTTTTCCAAACTTCATGGCGCTTGCCTCTGTTTGGGACGTGATAATATCCAAATAGACATTATAATGTCAACGTCTTTTTCGGTGGCACGCGTTTGGATACTGCAAATTGGCCCGAGGAATTTGCGGACGTTCCCGACGCACTATGCATTGCTTGTGCAATTTTAACGCTGTGATATTGATGAGTTGCGCTAGATGGCTGTTCGCGGGCTAACTTTTTAGAAGAAGAAGGAGTTGTGTTGAGCGGAAGGTGGCGTAATTTTGCGCTCCGGCATTTTCAGTTGTTGCAGATGACACGCAAAAAAGTCCCCCTCCCCTTGCGGGGTAGGGGGACTTTTTTGTTCATCCCATCGCATGCAGGCCGGCGCCGCCTGGCACGGCGGGCAGCGCATGACTCGCCGGTCAGAATTGGATGGTCACTCCGCCGCCTGTGCCCGGCAGCACTGCCTGGAAATCAATGCCTTTGTCCGCATGGTCAATCAAAAAGTTGTCCGTTTCGGAAAAGGTATTGCCCGCTAAGCTTGGCATTATTTTGTAGAAGCCGCTCGGTATGCCGCTGAGCGTGTAGTTGCCGACGGCGTCGGTATACGCGGTAAAGATGCTTTCGCCCGCCACGGGACCGGTGTACGGCGCCAGCGTTTCCGTGAACAGCCACATCGTCAGGGTCATCTTCACGTTGGCCAGTGCGGCGCCGGCGGTATTGGTCACGTGCCCGGACACCTTGTAGGCCGCGGCGTCCGAGACGAAGTTGCCGACCGTCAGCGTCTGGGCGGGCGGGGTGAAAACAACCGGTGCGTTTTTGTAGATGTTTTTGCGGGAGGGGGTGACGAGGTAAGACCCCGTGGGCAGGTTGCTGAACAGGTAAGCGCCGTCGCCGCCGGTAACGGCATTCTGGGAATACACCACGCCCACCATTTTTGCGGTCACCGTCACTCCGGCAAGACCGGTCTGGTTCGCGCTGAACACCTTGCCGGACAGCGAGGGGGAGGCGGATGCGATCACCGTCACCAATGCCGCCGGGCTGTCCAATTTGCCGTTATTGACGACCAGGCGGGCGGCGTAGGTTCCGAGCAGGTCCGGCGTGAAACTCGCCTTGGCGGTCGCGGCGCCCGAGATCCCGACTGAACTCCCCGCGGGCTTCGAGAGCAACGTCCAGCTATAGGTCAGCGAACCGCCGTTCGGATCGCTGCTGCCGCTGCCGTCAAGCGTCGCCGCCGTCCCGAGGACCACTCTCTGATCCGGACCTGCGCTGGCTATCGGCGCGTCGTAGCCAATGCCGAGAAATGTGTTGAGCACCCGTTGAACTTGGGAAAGGGAAACGAAGTCCGCAGTAAAGGAATTAACTTGGTTTTGGACTTCGCCGGCGTTCACTACCCCGTCGCCGTTGCTGTCGCCCGGCAAGCCGGCTTTAGCCGATCCTGGCCAAGCCAGCGCGGTAAGAACCAGTGCAATCTGCACAACCGTGATAATTATTTTTTTCATCGGGCATCCTCTCGCTTCTCTCAGCGCACCTCTTTGAAACCTTGTGGACGGCTGGACGGCTACCACCCCTCCCCTTCCTCTCCTGCATCCTCGCGCCCCCGACAAGGCGGCGGCCGACTGCTTATCCATAATAACCGTCATACCTCGCCAGAGGCTAATAAGTCAATCGGAATCCCGAGCATCCGGATCATGAAGCCTGCAGCATTTCTCTGATTTTTTGCAGCAGGACCGTCGGATGGGTCGGCTTGGCCATGAAGTCGTTTTCATTCACCGCATACCCCCTGGTGAAAAGGATGTCCGCCGTGTATCCGCTGGTAAAGAGCGCCTTTACCTCCGGGCAAATTTTTCTGATCTCGATCAAAGCCTCCTGACCGTTCATTCTTGGCATAATCACGTCCATAAGAACCAGATCGACTTTTTCCCAGGCATGGCCAAGTATCTCCACGGCATCTACCCCGTCGACTGCGGTTAAGATCCGATAACCGAATTGTTCTATGACCTCCTTGGTCAGCGCCCTCACCTCCGGGTTGTCCTCGACGACCAGGATGGTTTCGCTTCCTTCCAGGGAGGTTTGAGCAAGCTCGGGGGCTCCGCCGCCCATCCCGTTTCCCGCTATCAAAGGGAGATAGACCTCGAAGGTGGTCCCTTGACCGGGCTTACTGCGAACGCCTATGAATCCGCGATGTTGCTGTACGATGCCGTAAATAACCGACAGCCCCAGGCCGGTTCCTTCCCCTACCGGCTTGGTGGTGAAGAACGGCTCGAAAATCCGGGTCTGGTCGGCGTCATCCATGCCCGAACCGGTATCGCTTACCTCAAGCAGGGCGTAGCTGCCGGCCGCTCCATGTCCATGGGGCCCCACATACTCCTCGGTTATTTCCACGGCCCGGGTGGACACGGTGAACACGCCATGGCCGGGCATGGCGTCGCTGGCATTGGCCGCCATGTTGAGGAGGATTTGGTCGATCTGCACCGGATCGGCCATGACGATCAATTCACTGTCGCAGAGGGAGGTTCGCAATTCAATCTCGACGGTGAAGATACGCCTCAGCAGCCCTTTCACGTTCCTGACGATCTCGTTCAAATCGACGTGATTCGGATTAATGACCTGTTTTCTGCTAAAGGCGAGCAGCCCCGTGGTCAGTTTCGCCGCCTTATCCGCGGAGACGAGGATCTGTTCCGCGAAGTGCAGGGTCGGGTCTGCCGGGGCCATTTTCATCTGTAAAATGCTGGCATAGCCGATGATGGCGGTGAGGATATTGTTAAAGTCGTGCGCGATGCCGCCGGCGAGCTGGCCGACGGCCTCCATTTTCTGGGATTGGCGCAGCTGTTTTTCCAGGTTTCTCTGCAAGGTGACGTCCTTGGAGATAACCAGGAGGTACGGGGAACTAAGGTTGCTCTCGGCGCTGATCAGAGAGGCCGTCAGATTCACCCAGAAGGGGTCCCCGCCTTTCCTTAGATAGCGCAATTCCACCACGCAGTCGGGGAGCTCCCGACCAATCACCTTGGGGATATTCTGCATGACGGCGGGGAGGTCGCTCGGGTGAGTTATCTTCAAAAGGGTGAGCTCGGCCAGCTCTTCTGCCGCATATCCGGTCATCTTGCACAGCATGTCGTTTACCGCGATGAAGTGGAAATCGAGGCCGATGGTGGCCATGCCGAGCGGGCTCATTTCGAAAATCTTGCGAAACCTTTCCTCGCTTTCCCGCAAGGCGTTCTCCGCCAGGATCACGGCCCGAAACGGCAGAATCCGCAAGACGGCGAAAATGACGCCGCCCAGGGCCAACCCCAACGCGCCGATCAGGACGCTGTTGCGCAGGATGGGAAGCAGGCTGCGGCTGATTTCGACCCTTCCGACGACCACTCCCGAATCTTTGAGATCGAAGCTCCGCTTGATCAGGGGCGGATCGAGATGGTCGGCGCTTTCGGCGATCACCCTTTTGTGCAGATCGACGATGCGACGGATCTCCTTTTGCCCCTTGTGCGGCCTGCGCGTCAGAATCTCCTCCAGACGCAACTGTTCGAATTGCCACATCTCCGGGTTGGCATTGATGAAAGTGGACACGATGCGGCCGTTGATCTCCGCTACGGCCTCCAGGTTGCCGATTTCATACTGGGTAGAGACGGCATAGTAGCCAAGCGGCACCAGAAAGGCGACGGTCACGGCGACCAACCCGGCAAGCCAGTTGGAGATGCGAATGAGACGACTGCGAACGGTCATCGCTGGGCGCGCTCCTCTCTTACCGGGTAATTCCCGAACCGCTTCAATATGCGGCTCCCCTCGCTCGACAGGATGAAGCTCACAAACTCCCGAGCGGCGGAGGTAACCCTGGCGGTGGTTATCAGATACAGGGGGGTGGAAAGGGGGTAGGAGCCGTTGACGAGCCCTTTCACGCTGGGCACGACGCCGTTGAAGGCGAGGACCCTCACCCGCCGGCTTTCGGCGGACACCTGGGTCAGCGTGGACACCGCCAGCGCACCGGGCGTCCTCTCGACAAAGTCGGCGCTCTCCTGGTCCGTTATCGCCCTGATCATCCCTTCGCGGGACATGGCGAACGTAACCGCCTGGCTGACGGCAGGGGCGATGCTTCTGAGGATTTTGGTGCTGGTGTCGGTCTGCGGCCGCAGCACGAGCCGAACGCGCGTGCCGTTGGGCCAATACAGGGTCTTGCCGTTATAGATATTTTCCAGTTCGGCGTTGGTCACCCCGTCGACGGCCAACTTGCCGTTGACGATGAACACGAAGGGAGTGCGGGCGATCTCAATATCGGCTGCGCCTGCTCTCTGTTCCGCATCGTCCGGCGCCCTGCCGCTTATCGCGATGTCCAGGGAACCGTGCAAGAGCGCCTTGATCCCGCCCGTGCTCCCCAAGCTGGGAACGACGCGGACCTTGGTCCCGGGGTGGGATCTTTCGAAAGCCTCGCCCAGTATCTTGACGACGCCCAGCCCGAAGCCGGATCCGCCTATTTTCACCTCTTGGGCAGGCAGCGTCGCCGGCAGGCCAAGCGAAAGAGCAAAAACGGCAAAAGCCGCGGCCAGGAAAGAATTGCCTCCCTTTCTCATATTATGGCCCTCCGTCGATATGCCCGCCGAACTCCGCAGACAGGGTGACCAGCACGGATACCGTCGTCTTCGTTTTGGTACCGCAGGAATGGAGCTTTCTTCTTCTCTTCGTCGCTTCTTTTCTTTGTTGGTCGATGCACCTTCCTTTCGGCGCGACAAACCACGGGTCATCATACGCGATTAAGCGTTATCAATGCAACTCTCTTCTAAAAACCCGCGACGCCTCGCACCCAAATAGCGACTTGGATCATGACTGGGTTGCGCCGACCCGGCCACAAAGTTGTTTATACCCCGGCCGGAGTGGGGTAAGATGGCGGCTCGGTTCAGACCAAAGGACAAAAGGAGATCCGCATGACGAAGCATTTTTTTAGCGCCTTGCAAGGCAGAAGAAGCTATTACGCTCTCAGTAAGGAGGCGCTGATCGACGACCAGCGCATTGAGGAGTTGGTTGGCGAGGCGGTAAAACAGATGCCGAGCCCGTTCAATTCACAAAGCGGCCGGGTGGTCATTTTGCTAGGACAGCGGCACGACCGGTTCTGGGACATCGTCAAGGAGCAATTGCAGGCGATTGTGCCCGCGGAGAGTTTTCAGATAACCGAGGATAAGATCAACGACTCTTTCAAATGCGGATACGGGACGATTCTCTACTACGAAGACCTGAGCGTGGTTGAAGGGTTGCAACAGAAGTTCCCGGCCTACCTGGACAAATTCCCGCTCTGGTCGAACCAGTCTTCCGGCATGCTGCAGTTCGCGATCTGGACGGCATTGGAGCTGGAAGGCTACGGCGCCTCGTTGCAGCACTATAACCCGGTCATCGACGCCGCGGTCCGAGCGGAATGGGACCTTCCCGCCGACTGGTCGCTGATCGCCCAGATGCCGTTCGGCAAACCGGCTGCCCAGCCCAAGCCGAAGGAATTTCAGCCTTTGAGCGCACGGATCAAACTGTTCAAGTAGCACCCGGCAGCATGCTCGCGGCGATGCGCCGCGGCGAGCAGCATTTCGGAAACCTTCTCAAAAAGGGCCCCCCTTGCGGGGGGCTTTTTTGCTCAACGCAACAACTTGAACTGCCCCACCAGTTGCTCAAGGCCCGTGGCCAGTTGCGACTGGCGGGTGGCCGAAGCGGCGGCGCTCTGGGCTCCCTGAGCCGTGCAGCGCACTTCGTCGGTCATCTTCTGGACCGAGACGTTGATCTCGTGGGTGGTGGCGGTCTGCTCCTCCGCCGCCGTGGCGATCTGCTCGATCTGCAGGTTCAGGGAGGCTATCTGCTGCAGGATCTCCTTGAGAGCCTCGCCGGACCCGGCCGCCCGCGCGCTCCCCAGTTCCGCCTGACGCACCCCTTCCTCCATGGAGCGCACCGCCTGGCGCGTCTCCTGCTGAATCCCCTTGATCATCTCGCCGATGTTGTGGGTGGCCACCGTGGTACGTTCGGCCAGCGCCCTCACCTCGCCCGCCACCACGGCGAAGCCGCGACCCTCGTCGCCGGCCCGGGCCGCCTCGATGGCGGCATTCAAGGCCAACAGGTTGGTCTGGTCGGCGATGTCCTCGATGGTGGCGATGATGGCCCCGATCTGATCCCCCCGCTCGCCCAGGCTGGCCACGGTCCCGGCGGAGGCCTTCACCGTAAGCACGATCTGCTCCATGGCGGTGAGCGTCTCCCGCACCACGTTGACCCCGGTCTGGGCGGCGGCGTCCGCGCCCCTGGAGTTTTCCGCCACCCTCTGGCAGTTGCGGGCTATGTCGGCCGCGGTCGCGGCCATCTCCTCGCTGGCGGTGGCGGCGGTCATCCCCTGGGAGGCGATGGCGTCGGCCGAACCCGCGATGCTGGAGGAGGTCTGCTGCATCCCCGCGACCGACGCGGTCAGCTCGTGCGTGCTGCCGGCGACCTGGCACATGATGCCGTTGAGCTTGTGCAGGAACAGGTTGAACCAGTGCGACAACTCGGCGAACTCGTCCTTGCCGCTCTCGTCGAGCCGCTTGGTCAGATCCCCCTCCCCTTGGGCGATGTCGCTCACCATGTCGGTCACCCGGGTGAGGGAGTGGTTGACGCGCCTGATGGTGTACCAAAGCGGCAGCGCCGCGCAGAAGGCGATGATGGCCGCCATGGTGATGATGGTGGTGCTCATCCGGGCCGAGGTGGAGTTGGTCTTGTCGACCATCCCTTTCTGCAGGCTGGCGGTGTCTTTGACCAGGTCCTCGCCGTTTTTCAGCTCCCGGTTGGCCGCCCCCTTCACCATCTCGATCGCTTTCTTGGCCTTTTCATTGCTGTCGATGATCTGCAGCTGGGCGGCGATGATCCGCTCCGCCGATTCGGCCGCCCCTCGAACTGCTCCCCCCGCCGCGTCGATGTTACGCAGCGCCGCGGACTGCCTGAGCTGCGAGAGAGCGCCGCGCGCCTGCGCCTCGCTGCGGGCGATGCGGGCGAAGATGGCGCGGATGTCGGCCGCCGACTTGTTGGCGTCCTGAGCCGACTGGCTCAGCATCAGCGAGCGGACCTTCACTTCCAGGGTCTTCACCTCGACGGTGATGCCGTTGACCGCGACGTCGATGCCGGCGATGCGCTGGCTTGCCGAGAGCGAGGCCTCCGCGCTCTTGCGGTTTTGCTCGGTGCGCTTCTCGATCAGGCCGGTGGCGGCGCTCAGGCCGTCGACCAGTTCGAGCAGACGGTTGTTAACTTGCCGTTTTTCCTCGGCGAACTTTCCGGTGGCGTCCTTGCCGGCCAAATCCCCCTGCTTGAGCGCGAAGAGCCCGCTGTCGGCCCTGGTCAGTTGCTGGAAGATCTCCGTCATCGCCTTCTTGGCGCCGATCACGGTGGCATCGTTGACCGCCACCGCCTGAACCCGGCTGTTGATGCTCTTCAGCTTCGACTTGTTGGCGATGATGTCGGTGAGCTTTTTGGCGTCTTCCAGGTCCTTGAGGACGATCTGCACCTCTTTCAGGTAGATCACCAGGTCCTTCACCTGCTGCACCTCGGTGATCATGCGGGACGACGAGTTGACCGAGTCGCCGACCTGCTTGGCGCCGCTTGCGGTGAGCGCCTGCATGTCGCGCCTGACGTTGGCGAGCGAGCGATCCACCGACTGGATGCTCTCATCGACCTTGCGGGATTCTTCCTGAAAGTTGCCAAGGCTCTTGATGCGCCCGTCGGTCGCCTGTTGCACGTCCCGGTAGACGTCGCCGATCACCGAAACGTCGATGGCGCCCGCCTTGGCGGCGTCCAGCGCCTTGATCCCTTCCACGGCGGACTTCACCCCGGCAAGGTGGCGCTCGACGGCGGCCGTCAGCTCCGCCGCCTCCCGCTTGTCCGATGCGACCCCGAGCCGCATCAAGACCCCGGTGAGCGCCTCGATGGAGCGCTGCAATTCGGTGGTCTTGATCTGCAGCGGCGTGGAACGGTCCGTGAGTTGTGCGATGATGCCGCGGATGTCATGGATGGCGTAGACGCTGATGCCGGAGAGAACCGCGAGACCTCCCAACATGATCGCTGCGCTGAGATAGAGCCAGGAGCGAATTTTCATGGTCACTTTCCTTTCTAAAAACCGCCGTTGGTCACCGGATCGGCCAGGTTACTTCCCTTTGTAGAAACCGACGTTAATCACCAGGTCGTCCACCTTCTCGTAATAAGCCTCTTTCTGCTCCAGCTCTTTGGTCTTGGGGTTGACGAAGACGTAATCGACCCAGCCGGAGCCGTTCTTTATCGCCCCCTCGATCATCAACCTGCGGAATTTAGTCCCCTTGGCGTCCGGTACGTCGATGGTGTTCTGGCCGATCTGGCTCTGTCCGACCCCCTTCGCCAACAGCGTCCCGTCGACGGCCAAAACCGCGACGTAGAGCTCGCCCTTCACGAATTGCCCTTTCGAGTCGTTGTAGGCGTCCAGCGCCTTCTCCATGCCGTTGGCCTTGTAGAAGGCGACGGCGCTCTTGACCATGGCGACGGCGTCGTCCTTGCCGCTGGCAAAGGCGGGCGCTGCCAGGAAAACGACGGCGGATACGGTCAGCGCGAGCTTCGAAAAAAACTTTTTCATGCGGTGGTTCCTCCCTGTTTGGATTTGATTGTGCTTGCGCGGTTCTAGTTTACAAAACATCTCATTATTACGGATCAACCACTTGAGCCATCTAACTGCGGGCGGGTACAACGTTTTTCTTCGTTTCGGCCGGACGCCGATTTGACTACGTTAGTCTTTTCCCCAACGCAGCGCAATACTCTTTCGCAATAACTACAACAGTCTAATTGCTTTTTTTAAAACCGAAGGACTGTCTAAAACGATGTTAGAACTATCGGTGCCGTTAGTTGAAACTTGAGATTATTTTTCATGAATGCCCCACCCGCCGCCCCGGCTCCCGATCAAACGAAGCGGCTGCGCGATCAAAGCCGGCAAGCTCACGCGATGGGCGCATCTCGCGCTCGACGCTTGGCAGCGCCCCCCTTCAAGGCGCCGTTTTTTGGCGATAACCCGGCTGATCAATCCCGACATTTCACCATTTCACGGTTGACAGCCACCCGACAACCTAGTACAAACTCTGGTTGTGCCGGGAGGCGGCTTGACCCGCCCCCCTTCGTAAGCGCCCTGAGATAGTTGCGGGCTACATCTTCAGAAGGGGAAGTCCTTTGGCTCCCCCTTTTTTTCGCGCGGCCGCCCGAAAGCGGAGAGTGGTTGCCGGTCCATCCCGCAGAAAACCCCTGGATGGAGGATAGACGATGCCATATCCGCTGCTGTCGAGTTACCTGCTGGCGGCGCTGGCCGTGCCGGTGGTGCTCCATTTTCACTTGTTGGCCGCCGTAGTGGCCGGTCTCGCCGTGCACGTCGTCACCGCCAAGCTCGCCCGGCGGCTGCCGGCCCGCTGGGGCGCCAAGGCGCACGGCGTCGCCCTGGCCGCCCTCATCCTGCTGGTCATGCTGCTGGTATTCGCGGCAGGGCTGGGGCTGTGGGCGTTCCTGCAGGGGCATCACGGCATGGCCGACCTGCTGGCGGCGGTCACCGAAAGGGTGGAAAACCTGAAGCGGACGCTCCCCCCGGATCTGGTCTCTTCCCTACCCGACACGGTGGAGGAGTTGCGCGAACAACTGGCCGGCCTGCTGCGCGAGCATGGCCAAAACATCTCGCAGATGGGGATGTCGGGACTGAAGATCTTCGCGCACGTGTTTTTGGGCATGGCGATCGGCGGCATCGCCGTCTTGCACCGCTTCAGCCGGAGCAGGGTGTTGCCGCCGCTGTCGGCCGGGCTGCACGCCAGATTACTGGCCCTGGCGGATTCCTTCGAAAAAGTGGTTTCCGCCCAAGTGAAGATCTCCTCGCTGAACACGCTTTTGACCGCGCTCTACCTGCTGGTGGTCCTGCCGCTTTTCGGCGTGCGCCTGCCGATGTCGACGCTGCTCATCCTGCTCACCTTCATTGCCGGCCTGCTGCCGGTGGTCGGCAACCTGATCTCCAACAGCGCCATCCTGCTGATCAGCCTCGGCGTCTCGCCCGGGGTGGGCGCCGCCTCGCTCGGTTTTTTGCTGCTGGTGCACAAGCTGGAGTATTTCACCAATGCGCGCATCGTCGGCGCAGAGGTGAAGGCCAGCGCCTGGGAACTGCTGAGCGCCATGTTGGTGATGGAGGCGATTTTCGGCCTGGGAGGCATGGTTGCGGCGCCGATCGTCTACGCCTGGCTCAAGGCGGAACTGCAGGCGTTGGAGTTGGTCTGATGGTCGTTACCCGCGAGCCTTTTTGGAGCCTCGTTCATGCAGCTTGACTTGTTTTCCGACAACCGGCGCACCATCCGGCTGAACCAGGCAGACGACGCGCTGCGCGCCCTGGAGCCGGAAAGGGCGCTGGCGATATATGAGGATCTGTTGCGGGATGAGCCGCAGGACCGGACCCTGCTGCATCTGCAGCGCATGGCGGGCAGTTGGCGCGACTCCCTTTCTCTCTTTCACCGCTCCCCGGCCGGCGGCGACCGGCTGCATCGACTCTGGTCGGAACTGACGGGCGATACTCCCGCTTTACTGGCGGCAGGCGTTTCCGAGCTGCTGCTGGCCGAGTTGCGGGAACTCCTCGAGCCCGAGCTGATCTACGTCCCGCCGCACTTCCATATCGGCGCCCTGCTGATGAAAAAGAAACGCTACG
>CAIYDQ010000266.1 GCA_903925075.1 uncultured Geobacter sp. | reverse complement strand
TCAAAGAGTTTGAGCAGATGCAGCAGATGATGAAACAAATGAAAGGTGGGGGCCTCATGAAAATGATGAAGCGCCTAGGAGGTATGAAGGGAATGGGGGGTATGGGAGGTATGGGAGGTATGGGAGGTATGGGAGGTCGGGGAGGTCGGGGAGGTCGGGGAGGTCGGGGAGGTCGGGGAGATGCGGCGGGTGGCCGCTGCCCATTTTCCCCGGCAACGCTGTAACCGTTGGTGGCAGCGAAGCGGCGCCGGTGTTACCAAAATACACGCCGATTCGGACCGTCCACCGCCGCCCATCGCCCAACGCCGCCCATCGCCGTACCTGCATCCTTCAGGAAAGACCGAAGCGCTCGATGCGCTCCCAAAGCGACTTGCGCGATATGCCCAGCGCCCTGGCCGCGAAGGTGCGGTTGCCGTCGTAGAGCTGAAGGGTCTTGCTGAGCAGCTCCTTTTGCACTTCCACCATGGGGACGCCGCCGGGTGGAAGTTCCTTCAGCAGATCGCCGGAGAGATCCGGTCCGGGCGCGGACTTTTCCACCATGTGGGGCGGCAGCTCGTGCACGCTGATTTTCTGCCCCTGTCCCAGGATCATCATGCGGTCGATGGTGTTCTTCAGCTCGCGCACGTTGCCCGGCCACGGGTAGGCCTTCAACGCCTCGATCACGTCGCTCCCCAACTCCCTGACCGGCCGCCCGTGCTCGGCGGCGGCCGCCTCGATGAAGGACATCGCCAAAAGCGGCACGTCCTCTTTGCGCTCCCGAAGCGGCGGCACGGTCAGCTGGATCACCTGCAGGCGGTAATAGAGGTCGGCCAGAAAGCGCTGGGCCTTGATTTCCCCCTCCATCTCGCGGTTGGTGGCGGCGATGATGCGGGTGTTGACCGTGCGGGTGACGCTGGAGCCGACCGGCTCGAAGGTCCGCTCCTGCAGGAAGCGCAAGAGCTTGGCCTGCAGGGTCAGGGACATCTGGCCGATCTCGTCCAGGAAAAGGGTGCCCTGGTCGGCGGCTTCCAACCGGCCGATGCGCCCGGTGACCGCGCCGGTGAAGGCGCCTTTGACGTGGCCGAAAAGCTCGGCTTCCAAAAGGGACTCGGAAAGGGCCGCGCAGTTGATGGAAACCAGGGCGTGCTTCACGCGCTGGCTGTTGAAGTGAATGGCCTTGGCCAAGAGCTCCTTGCCGGTGCCGGTCTCCCCGGTGATCAGCACGGTGGCGTCGGTGGGAGCCGCGGCTTTGACCATATCGAACACCTTCCTAAGGGCGAGGCTCTGCCCGACGATGTTGTGGAAGTCGTAGCGCCCCGCGACCTCGGCCCTGAGGCCCATCAGCTCGGCCATGTGCCGGCGCTCGCGGATGGCCTTGGCCAGGATCAGGGTGAGTTCGTCGGTGTTCAAAGGCTTCACCAGGTAGTCGTAGACCCCCTCCTTCATCGCCTCCACGCTGGAGCCGATGGTGCCGTGGGCGGTCATGATGATGTATTGAACCATGGGGTCGACGGCGCTCAGGTGGCGGTAAAGCTGCAGGCCGTCCATGCCGGGCATCTTCAGGTCCGCCAGCACGGCGTTGAAGGCGGGGCCCGCCTCGAACAGGCGCAGCGCCTCGTGGCCGTTGGAGGCGGTCACCACCTCGTACCCCTCGGCCCCCAGCACCTGGCGCAACGCCCTCAAGGTGCCCGTGCTGTCGTCCACCACCAGTACCCGCTCAGCAGTCATCGTTTTTCTCCTCGCTCTCGAACTCGCAGCGCGGCAACAGCACGGTCATGCAGGTCCCCCGATCCGGGGCGGACTCGATGCCGATGCTGCCGCCGTGGCTCTCCACGATGCTCTGGGTAAGTGCAAGCCCCATGCCGGTTCCCTGCTCCTTGGTGGTGTAGAAAGGATCGAAAACGCGCTCCAGGTTCTCCGCGCCGATCCCGCAGCCGGTGTCGCTGACGCTCACCGCCACAGCGCAGCCGCCGTCGGCCCCGGGCTGCAGGAAGGTGGCGATGCCGAGGACGCCGCCGCCGGGCATGGCGTCCAGGGCGTTCACCACCAGGTTCACCAGGGCGCGCTCGATCTGGAAGGCGTCCATCAGGATGTCGGGCATCGGCTCGCACAGCTTCAGCTCGATCCGCACCTTCTTCTCCCTGGCGAGCGTGGCGTGGGTCCTCAGCACGTCGTCCACCAGCTCGTTTATGCTCATCGGCGTCAGGATCGGCGAGGGCTTTTGGGCGTAGCGCAGGAAGTCGCCGACGAAGTTGTTCAGGTGGAAGATCTCCTCGATGATCAGTTCCACCGATTCCTGCATCTGCGGGTCGTCGACCGTCTTTCTGCGCAGGTACTGGGAAGCCATGTTGATGGCGTTCAAGGGGGTGCGGATCTCGTGGGCGACGCCGGCCGCCACCCGCCCCAGGGAGACCAGCTTCTCCGACTTGACCAGCTCGGCCTGGATGTTTTGCAGGTTCTGCGCCATCTGGTTGAAGGAGCGGGTGAGCGCCCCCAGTTCGTCGCTGGAGGCCGGGGCGACCAGCGCCGGCAGTTGTCCCTGCGAGATGACGGTAGCCGCCTGGGCCAGCCTTTTGATGGGGTGCACGAAGCGCCAGGAGAAGACGATCCCGGCCGCCAGGGCCAGCGAGGCGGAGATCAGCACGATGACGATCACCCGGTCCTTGATGGCCATGGTCCTCGCCTTGAACTCGCCGGCCGGCAGGGTGACCGCCACCACCCAGCCGTTGTCGGAGACCGTGGTGTAGGCCGCGACCTTCGCCCCCTGATAGTCGTAGAAGGCGGTCCCTTCGCGCTTTCTGAGCATCTCCCTGGCGAGTTTCTCCAGGGACGGCTGCTTGAGTTCGCCGAGCTCCTTGCCCACCAACGCGCCGCTCGGGTGAATCACCATCCTCCCCGTTTCGTCCAGCACGAAGGGGTAGCCGTCGTTGCCCACCCGGCGGGCGAGTATGCGCCTGGCCAGCTCCTGCACGTCCATCTCCAGGATCACCGTTCCCGCCGGGCGCGTCCAGACGTCGAACATCCGGTAGCTCAGGCGCACGATGCGCTGCCCGGAGCGCGCCAGGGTCAGCACCCGGGAGATGCTCAGGTCCTGCGGGTCGGGGTTGGTCGCGTTGACCGCTTTGGGCGGGTCGAGGACAATCGGCGCGTCGATGGGGAGGTCGCCGCGGCAGACGACCGCGACTTCCGAGCCCTGCGGGTCCAGATAGCCGATCCGCAGGTACAGGTTCGATTTGCGCGCCAGGTCCCGGAAGAACTGCACGATCTCCCTTCTCGACAGTTCCGCTTCGCTTTCCAGGCCGTAGAAGCGGTTGTAGTGATAGTCCTTGAGGGCGGGGAGGGAGGAAAGCATGCTGACGTCGGCCCTGGCGGTCTTGAAGTCCTGGTTGGTCTGCTCGGCGATTTCCCGGGCCAGGTTGGTCTGCCCCTGGCCGAGCAGGTCGGTGACGATCCCCTCGGTCACGTTGTAGGCCATCATGCCGGTGATCAGCACCGGGAGCACGACCAGGGGGAGGATCATCAGTATCATCTTGCTGGTGATTCCCAGTCTCATGGCCGCCTCGCTGGTGGTCTCTTCTTCGGCTGCAGGCTTTCGTTCCACAGGGAGTCCGGGTGTTCTTTCCAAAACGCCTCGGCCAGGGTGCGCCCGATCAGCATCCCGGTCGGATGGTTATCCACGCTCAAGTCCCAGTGCAGGCCGTAAATCTGCACCCTCTGGGCGATGTAGATCCCGTAGGCCTCGCTCAGGGCGCGGGCCTGGAGCCGGTTCAACTTCTCCCGGCGCGAAGCGGGGTTCGTTTCCCGGACGTAGGAGAGCATCAGCTGGTCGAAGGCGGGATCCTGCATGATGGAGTAGGGGGATTTCGAGTCGAACAGGGCCATCGGCATGAAGAAGGCGTTCAGCGTCGGATTGGAGGTGACCCAGGCGGTCATGTCCCAGTTGCGGCCGCGTTTGCCGGGTTTTCGCTTGGAGGCGGTGAGCGTGGCCAGGAATCTCTCCCAGGGGAGGATGGTGAGCTCCATCTCGACCCCCACCATGGCCAGCTGCGACTTGATGGCTCGCACCATGTCGGCGGTGTCCTCCGAGGCGAGTGCCCGGACCTTGAAGCCTGCCGGGTAGCCCGCCTCCCGGAGCAGGCGGCGGGCACGCTCCAAGTCGAAAGGGTAGGGCTTGAGCGCCGCGTTGTAGCCGTTTTCGATGACGCTGGACGGGGTGGAAATCCCCGCCGAACTCCCCTTGTCCACGTAATCGATCAGATGCTCCCTGTTGACCGCGTAGCTCACCGCACGGCGCACCCGCGCGTCGGCGAAGGGGCCGTCCAGATTTCTCAGGGAAATCCAGAGCGCCACGGCCTCCTCCCGCTTGGCCACGCGGGTGTTCGGCCCGGTCATCACCGGCAGGCAGTCGGTCCCCTTGAGCTTGGTGAGCAGGTCGGCCCGCCCCTGCATGAGCGCGTCGAACTGCTGGGCGCGCGGCACGAAGAGGAAGGTCACCTCCTTGATGCGCGGCAGCCCCGGCTGCCAGTAATGCTTGTTGGCGGTAAGCTGGATCGATTGCCCCGGTTTCCGGTCCAGATAGCGATAGGGGCCGGTGCCGTTGGGGAGGTGCTCCAGCCCGTCGTCGCCGACCTCGGTCAGGTACTTGGGGGGGAGCATCATCAGGAAGGTGGGGAGCGTGGACAAAAGGCGCGCGTCGGGATGGGGGGTAACCAGGTCCACCGTGTATTGGTCCACGACCTCGGCCTTCAGCCCCGGGTCGAACAGCATCGCGTTGACCGCCGGCGGCTGCCGGTGCAACTGGCGGTCGACGCTGAAGCGGACCGACTGCGCATCGAACGGCTCGCCGTTATGGAAGTGCACCCCCTTGCGGAGCCAGAAGCGAAGGCGGGTAGGGGAGAGCTCCTGCCAGCGGACGGCGAGCCTGGGCACCATGGTGCCGTTGGCGTCGTAATCGACCAGTCCTTCGTAGATCTGGCTGATGACGACGTCGGAATACTGGTCGAAGGAGCGGTGCGGGTGCAAGGTGAGCGGTTCGCTGGAGGAGTCGATGACCCTGAGGCTCACCGAAGAAGCGGAGGAAGCCGAGGCGCAGGCCAGCAGGGACAGGACCAGCAGCGCGGCCAAAGTGAGGGATAGGGCGAGCTTTCCCGGGATCGAGCGCAGCGTGGCTGGGCGAGGGACGGACTCCGGGTGCCTCGGATTGGCGCGAGCTGGCATGGGTAGTACCTGTGAAGGTGGCGGCGGAGGAGGGCTCGCGAGCCTGCGGCGGTGGTGGCGGTGGCGGCGGTGGCGGTGGCGGTGGCGGCGGCGGCGGTGGCGGCGGGGGCGGGGGCGGTGGCGGCGGGGGCGGCGGTGGCGGTGGCGGCGGTGGCGGCGGACTTGGTGGACTTTATGGACTTTATGGACGTGGTGGACTTAATGGACTTAATGGACCACCGCGTCTATTGCGTCCATGACGTCCATGACGTCCATGACGTCCATGACGTCCACCGCGTCCACCCTGCCGGCTGCCGCGTGGTCCGCGTTGACACTTACCACAGCCGCTCGGGGGGTGTCAAGGCCCCCCGCCCGCGTCAGCCGAGATCGACCCCCGACTTGCCCGGCGAAAGGATGTTGTTGGGGTCGAGCGCCCTCTTGATGCTGCGGTTCAAGCGGCGCATCTCCGGCCCGTAGCTTTCCGCCACCTTGCTCATGAAGGCTGTGTTGGCGCGGTTCACCCCCCAGCCGTGCCTGCTGAAGAGCGACAGCAGCTTCTCGTAGCAGCGGTAGGCCTTTTGGACCTGGTCCGCGTTGCCGCCGTCGAATCGGATGTCGATGAGATGGCGGGCGTCGCGCCAACCGACCACGAATTCGCAGCGATACTCGAAACCGAAGCTGCGCACCGTGTCGGCGGCGATCTTGACCTGGCGGCCGCACTCGCTGGGACGGGCGGCGGCGGTGGCCGAAAACTGCAGAAAGCCGCGCCGCTGCTCCGCGGGGACGGCCGGAGTGATCCCGCCCATCATCAACTGCTTGCGGTACTGGAATACCGGGTCCCCGCCGGCCGTTTTCTCGGTCAGGATCTCAAGCTTGGCCCCGAACAGGCTCTTGAAGGTCCCGGTGACGTAGGTCATGTTGAGCGCCGCCTGTTCGGGCGTTCCGTAGACCGCGCCGTAGAGGTTCCAGGCGCCGACGCCGTTTTTCGCCGACGCGCCCTTGGCGCCCAATGCCGCGCGGGCGGCCGCCTCCGCCGCTCCGTTCACCACGGCGCAGGCGTTGGGTACGATCTGCGCCTGCCGCAGGAAGACGAGCTGTTTCATGATGCCGGCGAGCGCCTCGGGTCCGGGGAAGCGGATGCAAAACGGGATATAGCCTCCGGGGGGGGGCGCTCCCATCAGCCAGGTGCCCAGCTTGGTGACGATGCCGTTATTGGCCTGGGAGAAGAGGCCGTCCACGTAGGGGCCGTATCCCCATTTGAAGGCCTGCCAACTGCTGGAGTTGGAAACCCCTCCCATGCCGGTGCGCAGCACGCTGGCGTCGGGCAGCACCACCTCCATGCCGCAGGAGAAGAGAAACTGTTCGCTGTACGGGGTGTAGCCGCAGCCCCTCTCCAGGATGTGGCCGACCACGCTGGTCGCGGCCGACGCCGCAGGCGCGTCCAGCCAGAGGTTGATCTTGTTTTTGACCAGGTGCTGCTGCAACTCGGCGTAGGTGACGCCCGGCTCCAGCAGGCAGTAACCCAGCTCCAGGTCGACCTCGATGATCTTTTTCATGTTCCTCAGGTCGAGGATGATCTGCCCGACGGTAGCCGGCGCGGCGCCGCCGTACCCTTCGTTTTCCTCGTTGCAGACCACCCAGAGCGGGGTCTTGTGCTTGTTGGCGATGCCGATGACGGTCTGCACCTCCTTCACCGAAGAAGGGAGGATGACCCCCGACGCTTTGTGCAGCCGGGCGGTCTCGGCCGGGGCGCTTTTCATGTAGGGGGCGAGCGACGCGAGGTCGAAGCGAACCCGATCCTCACCCAGGGCCTGGCGGTATTCCTGCGCTGCCTTGGCGAAGCTTTCCTCTGTCACTCCCTTGGGAAGAGCGATAAAACGACTCATAATCATGCCTCCTACGTAGGTATTTCGATGCGTTTAAGAGTTTTTCAGCCTTACCGAAAACGTCACCCGTCCGCGCTCCTCGTAGGTGACGTAGTGGAAACTGCCGCCGCTGCCGGTGATCGCTTCCTGGATGACGGTGAAGCTCGCCGGATCGACCACCCCGACCAGGGTGTTGGCGTGTCCGCAGGCTCTCCTATAGAGGTCTCTGACCGCGAAGTAGCGCTGGTCGAAAGATCCCTCCAACGCCTCGACCTGCCACTGTCCGGGCGCGCTGTCGTTCATGAGTTCCACGAACTCGGCCGCTTTCCCCAGGGACGGAACGTAGAGGCAAATCCCGGAGATCCCGTTCTCCCGCGCCGCTTCAGCCTGACGGGCGAGGGGGCCGGCGCCGCAGACCGCCAGGCCCGCCACGGTCGCGAAACAGTTTCTGAAAAACTCCCTTCGGTTGCTTTCGGTCATTTGTTCCCCCTCTTTTCGCCTGTCCGCGGGTATCCGGGATGCGTCTTGCGATAGGCTGCCAGCGCCTTCAGGTAGGAGACGATGTCGTCCAGCGCCTTGTCGCTCACCTCCGAGGGTCGGAAGGCGGGCATGGCGTTGTAGCCGAAACGGGCGTTGCTGCGGATGAATTCCGGGTTCAGCGGATTTCCCGCCTTGGTGCGCATGTCGAGGATGCCGACAGGGCCGGTCTGTACGCCCTCCATATGGCAGGGATAACAGAACTTTTCAAAAACGTACGGCATCTTCGGCGGCTCGGCGGCTTGGGCGTTTACGCTCAGCGCGAGCCCGGCCAAGAAGGCGAGGGCCGATCTGGTGGTCATCTTTCTGGTCATTTGCTGCTCCTTTCCGGTTGATCCGCTGCGCTTGCCGAGAGCTCGCCGGCGAGCGTCAAAGGCGCGGCCTGCGCCGCCGCCGTCCAGGCATGCGCCTGCGGCGATGGAGCGCTCGGTTGCTCCTTGGGCGTATATTGCCTGGGCATTTCCTTTTGGCTGAGGCTCAAGACGTAACTTGCCAGGCACTCGATCTGCTCGTCGGTCATCGGATACGGGCGCATCGGGGTCCCCGGCGTGACCTTTTGCGGATCCTTGAAGTGCTGCATGACCCAAGCCTGTTTGCTGTGGCTCCCCTCGACGTTGGCATAGGCGAAGTTGCCGGGATCCTTATCGGCGAAGGCGCTCAGCTCCGGCCCCACGTCTCCTCCCACCTTTTCTATCCGATGACAGCCGGCGCAATGCATCTGCTTGAAGATTTCTCTTCCCTGCACCAGCCGGTCGGCGCCGATGGCCAGGAAATCCTTGTGGCAGACGCCGCAGCGCGATTGCATCATCCCCTTGGCGACCATGGGCACGGGCCAGTGCTCGATCCCCTTGTGGGCTGCCCCACGATAGGTGGTCGCCAGCCCCTGGCCGCCGTGGCAGATGGTGCAGCCGTATTTTTCCACCGGATGTTTCTTCAGCAGTTCCGGGTAGGGGTGGGTCTTGAAAGGCTGGGCGGCTCCTGCAAAGAGCGGGTCCTCGATCCCCAGGTGGCAGGTCGTGCAGCGATCGACCGCGCCCCACTCGTCGACGACGATCTGCTTGATCTCCGGTTGCGTGCGCAGCACCCGTTGGTAGAGGATCGGATTCTTGACCGGCGAGAGCTTTTTCAGCAGTTGCTCTTTGTAGTGGGCTTGGTGCGGCATCCATTCTCGCTCCCCGTCGCGAAACGCCGCGAAGCCGGAAAGGACCAAAACGGCAACCCCGCAGATGATGCAAAGTGATGTGAGCTTGCGCAAGACTGCCTTTTCCATCCGCTTATCCTCCCTAATTCACAGCCGCCGTGTCCTTAAACCGGCAGCTTGCTCCGTTTGTGATTCACCTTCGAGGCGTCCACCACCAGGGCGCCCGTTTGATCCAGATACATTTCGTACCAGGGGAGATCCTTGGGCGCCGGCCCTCCGAGGACCTCTCCCTTCAGGGTGAAGGTGGAGCCGTGGCAGGGGCAGGCGTAGCCGACGCCCGGGTCGTTGTCCACCGGCTTCAACAGGCAGCCGAGATGGGTGCAGACCAGGGAAACGGCGTGCATGCCGTCTCTCTCCCTGACCACCTCGACGCCTCTTCCTTCGATCACGGTCCGGCTGCCGAACGGGTAGTTCTCCAACGCTCCCACCTTGAAGACCCTGGAGGGCTCGTAGAGGACGTTTGGTTTCAGGAAGCGGGCGCATTCGACTGCGGCGCCCGCCAATCCCAGAGCCAAGGCGGTTCCCGTCAGTTTCTTCACGAAGCCGCGGCGATCCTCGTCGAGCGTCTCGCCGCAGGCGTTAGCGGACAGGGCCGCGCCGTTTTCGGAATTCATAGGTGTTTCTCCTTTCAAAGTTCGCGTTACGACCAGGGGAGATACAGCGTCCAGTTCGGTCCCCGCAAGAACTGGCCGATCAGGATCAGCACCACCATGGCCAGCACGAAGACGGTGAAAATACCGTTGGCAAGCCAGCGGCGCCGCGAGAACCAGACCCCGGCCCCCTCGGGATTTCGATCCAGATAGGGCAGGAACATGAGCGACAAGACGATCAGCGCCGGCGCCACGATGCCGCCCAGAAAAGCCGAGTAGCTCACCAGTTCCTGGATGCCGACGAAATACCAGGGGGCCTTGGCCGGATTGGTGGAGTGCAGCGGGTTGGCCGCCTCCTCCAGCGGCGCGTTGAAAAGCAGCGACACCGCGAGGACGGCGGCCACCACCAGCAGGAACAGCAGCAGCTCGCGCACCATCAGGTGCGGCCAACTCTGCACGGTGTCCTCGGGGCCTCTTTCCACGTTGAAGGAGTCCCCGTCCACCACCGCCATCAGCGAGTAGGTCTTGCCGGGATCTCTCGGGAAAATTTCGTCTTTTCTAGCTAGTTCCATGGCCAATTCTCCTCTATGACTTCACCGTTGTTCGCTCGTCGGACGGGACAAGCCCCCGTCTTTGCGTATTCTCCAGAAATGAACCCCCAGAAGGACCATGGCGACCAGCGGCAGCAGCGCTATGTGCAGCACGTAGAAGCGCAAGAGCGCCATCTGGCCGACCTCGTTGCCGCCCAAAAGCAGGAAGCGCAGGTAATCGCCGATCACCGGCATGTAGGAGGCG
>CAIYDQ010000265.1 GCA_903925075.1 uncultured Geobacter sp. | reverse complement strand
GGGGGACTTCTTCATCGACTACATCGTGGTGGACGGCGGCTCGACCGACGCCTCGGTCGAGGTCATCGGCCGCTACGACGCGCTCATCCGCACCGGCCGGGTTTCCATCGGCTGCCGCGGGCTGAACTTCCGCTGGCTGAGCGAAAAGGACCGGGGGCAGGGGGACGCGCTGGCCAAGGGGTTCAGGCTGGCGCAAGGGGGGGTGTGCGCCTGGCTCAACTCCGACGACACCTATCTGCCGGGAGCGTTGCAGACCGTGGCCGCTTTTTTCGGGGGGCATCCGCAGGCCGGGCTTTTGTACGGCCAAGCCCGCTACTGCGACGCGGACGGCGCCGTCCTCGGCAGCTACCGCACCGAAGCCTTCGATTACGACAAATTGGCCTGGTTCAATTACATCTGCCAGCCCTCCGCCTTCTTCAGCAGAAAGGCCTTCGACGCGGTCGGCGGCCTGGACGAAACGCTCCGCTTCGCCATGGATTACGACCTCTGGGTCAGGATCGGCAAGGCTTTCGGCTGCCACTATCTTCCCGAGCCGCTTTCCAGCTACCGGCTGCACCGGTCGTCCAAGACCGTCCTCGACCAAACCCTCTATGAAAACTGCGAAGAGGCGCTGGCGCTGGCCAGGAAATATTTCGACTGGGCGCCGCTGACCAGGATCTACAACTCCTGCAACGCCCGCTGCCGGGCGCGACTGCCCAAGTCCCTGGCGGCAAGAAAGCCCGTCGTCGTCCTGGCAACCGTGGTCTGCTCGCTTTTTCGTTCGCTGTGGATGAACCGGGGCCTGCGCCGCAAGGACCTGGCGTTGTTGAACGGGGAGAACTTCCGAAAGCTGTTCAAAAGCCGAATCGAGATCATGACGGGATTGACGGATGGGAAGAGGGGGAAGCGCCCGTGAAAGTCTGCCTGCTGGCGCCCGTGCCCCCTTTCAGGGGGGGAGTCGCCAAATATTGCCATGCGCTGGCCAAGGAGCTTGAGAAGCGGCACGAATTGCTGCTCTTGAGTTATAAACGGCAGTATCCCGAGCTGTTGTACGGCAAAGCAAGCCAGATCGACCCGGAGCTTACCGGCGATACGACGCTCAAGGAATTTGAAAATATCTCCTACGACGTCGATTCGGTAAGCATCGCTTCCTGGCTGAGGACCTCGAAAACCATTGCGGCATTCAAGCCCGACCTGGTAATTCTCCCCTGGTGGGTCGCCTATTGGGCTCCCATGTACCTCTACCTGGTGCGCTCATTGGGGAAAAAGGGGATCAGGGTAGTTTTTATCTGCATAAACGTTTTCGAGCATGAGGACGGCGGCCTGAAGAACTTTTTGACGAGACTCGTCTTGAGGCGGATCGACCGCTTCATCGTCCATTCCGAGCTGGAGAAGGGGGAGTTGCTGTCGATGCGACCCGCGGCCGAGGTGAAAAAACACCTGCTCCCCTTGTTCGAGTACCATCCGCAGCCGGCAGCCGGGCACGACTCGGCCCTGCATCTGCTGTTTTTCGGTTTCGTCCGCCCCTACAAGGGACTCGACACCCTGCTGCAGGCTCTCGCCATGCTGCGAAACCACGACCTCAGGCTGAAGATCGTCGGCGAATTCTGGAACGACAAGCATCGCTACCTCGAGTTGATCGACGAACTGGGGATAGCCGGGAAGGTCGAGATCGTCGATCAATACGTGCCGGACGCCGAGATGAGCGGCTATTTTTCCTGGGCCGACCTGGCGGTCCTTCCCTACAAGAAAACCAAGACCTCCGGCGTCATCGCGACCGCCTACGGGTTCAAGAAGCCGGTGCTGGCCACCGACGTCGGCGGCTTCCGCGAAGTCGTCGAGGACGGCCGCACGGGTAAAATAGTAGCCTCCGACGATCCGGGAGCGTTTGCCGAAGGGATACTCTGGTTTCTGGCCAACAGGCAGGTCGACTTCGCCGGGAATATAGCTATATTCGCTGCGCAGCATATGTCCTGGCACTCCTTGGTGGACAGGATAGAGGAATTTCACGGCCGCAACGAAAAATAGCCGGGGGCGGGCCCCGGCCATAACAAAAAACTTTTAGCCACAAAAAGGCGCAAAACGCACAAAAGATCGAAAAAACTCTAAAAATCAACAACATGAGTTTAAAGATTTTTTTTTGTGAATTTTGTGCCTTTTTGTGGCAATCGGCTTTTAAATGTTTCCCAGCTTGTATTTCGTCACCAGCTCGTATTCCCTGAAGTACATAGGCGACTTATAGGGAATGTCGTGCCAAGCCTTGTCGAGATCGGCACCCATGTCCTTGTCGGTGCAAACCAGCTGATTGTCTTTGTTGTAGTTCCTTTTGGCCACGGTTCTGTAGTTGCCTTGTTTGATTTCAAAATCTATCTGGTGATGCGTGACCGGCCCCATGGTTTCGATGTTCTTCTGGCAGGCCGGGAACTTGGTGAGATATTTCGTATAATATTGAGAACCGAAAGCGGTCAGTTGATTTTTTTCCGTCCACACCATGGTCTTGTTTCGTACCTTGACGCTTTTCCCGTCATAAAAATTGGCTTCTAAATTTTTGTTGGGAATGTCCGCATCGTTTTTTATCCACTGAGCAGCCTGGCTGTCGAGCGCTCCGACCAGCAAAAGCACCCCCAAAATTCCTGCAATGAAAACCGTTCTCTTCATTTTTCACCACTCCTTTAGATCGTTGTATCGGCAAGTTAGCGGCGCCTACTATACCACATACCTCCCTGGATATAAAGAGTTTCCTTCGCTGCGGCATCCCGCGCCGGGCACTGCCAAATTGACTCTATTCCGGCAGTATGTTACCTTGGCCCTTGATTTTATACTCGTCAAAAGGCGGCCATGATCTCCTTAGAAGTTGAGACGCAACCATGCGCGCAAGGCGGCAGTCGGCTAGCCGAGAAATCGCCCGGCGCGCACAACGATGCCTGCGCGGAAAACGACGCTTTCCTTTCCGCCTCTCTGCTGAAGTGGGCAACCTTGCTGCTTATGTCGTACTTCGGCGTGAGGCTCGTTTTCTTCGCCGTCGCCATCTCCCCTTTCGTGCCGCCGGATGAAGTCACCCACGCGGGACTTTGCCATGTCTTTTCGAAGGCAGCGCTTTTCCCCGACAATTCGCCTGCCAGCTACGAGTTCGGCCTGGTCACCAACATCCCCTGGCTTTACTATTGGCTGATGGGGAAGTTGCTGCTGCTCAATTTCTTCAAAATCCCCGAGCTGGTGTTCCTCAGGCTCAGATCGG
>CAIYDQ010000264.1 GCA_903925075.1 uncultured Geobacter sp. | reverse complement strand
GACCAGTTTGCCGTAATGCTGAAAACGCCGGCGGATGGCTGCATGATGTACGAATCGCTGATGGAGGCCGACCGTCTGGCGCTGGCGTTACGCGAGGTAGAGGGGGTGCAGACCACCGTCGCCATGGCTGATTCGGTACGAATGGTTACCGCTGGCACCTATGAGGGAAATCCCAAATGGTACACGCTCAACCGCAATCAGGCGGTGCTCAACTACGGCGCGCAGCAGACTACCGTCGATAACCCGGATATCGTAAATGAATCCTTGTCGGTCACGCCGGTCATCGCCTATCTCTCCGACCACAAAGCCGAGACCCTGGACCGTGTGCTGAAAGTGGCCGAGGAATTCGCCAAGGAACACGGCACCAAGGATCGTCAGTTCATGTTGGCGGCCGGCAACTCCGGCATCGAGGCGGCCACCAATATCGTGGTCAAGGCTGCCAACCGCACCATGCTGTTCTATGTCTACAGCGCCGTCATCATCCTCTGTTTCATCACCTTCAGAAGTTGGCGCGCGGTGGTGGTGGCGGTGTTGCCGCTTATCCTGACCTCGATCCTCTGCGAGGCGCTAATGGTGGCGCTGGGTATCGGCGTGAAGGTAGCCACCCTGCCGGTTATCGCACTGGGTGTCGGCATCGGTGTCGACTATGCGCTCTATCTCTTGAGCATGCAGCTCACCTACCAGCGTCAGGGCATGCCCCTCGGCGAGGCCTACAAGAAGGCGGTGCAGTTCACCGGCAAAGTCGTGGGACTGGTGGGGATCACCCTGGCCGGCGGAGTCGTCACCTGGGCGCTGTCGCCGATCAAGTTCCAGGCCGACATGGGCATTCTTCTGACCTTCATGTTCCTGTGGAACATGATAGGAGCGCTGATACTCATACCGGCATTGTCCCACTTCCTGTTGCAGAAGGTGCGAGTGACAGTGGGGGAGGCGGAAGGCGAGGCTGAAACCGGCAGCGAGGAGATCGGCGTATCGGCGTAGCTTGGGATTGATGAGATGTAATGTCTGGCTGGTTGGCAGGCAGCGTCCAACGAAACAACTAAATAACGCGCATATATGCGTCAAAACAAACGAAAAGGGGATACTGACATGGCTTACAAGGAAATAGGTCTCACTCTCACCCACGAGCATCGAGTGCTGAAGGAAAGCGTGCGTCAATTCGGTAAAGAGGTGTTGCGTCCGGCATCCATTGCCATCGATATGCTGACGCCTACCGAGGCGATTAAGAAAGACTCGATCCTGCTGGATGTCTACAAGCAGATGTACGCCCTGGATTACCATGTCACCTTGTTGCCGGAGGCACTGGGCGGTTCCGGTTTGGACCCGCTTGGTATTCAGATCTGTTATGAAGAGCTGGGCTACGCCAGTGCCGGAATGGCGTTGGGCATCGGCGCCGCGGGACTGCACGCGGTATTCGCTTCCATGGCCAACGACCACGCGATCAACGAACGGTGGGTCGTTCCCTATATCAATTGCAAGGACGCCAGCATGATAGGCTGCTGGGCGATTACCGAGCCCAATCATGGCAGCGACAACCTGGCTGTGGGGCTTGGGCAGTTTCGCGATCCCAAGATCTCCCAGCAGGTGCGGGCGACGAAGAAAGGCGACAAGTGGGTGCTGAACGGTCAAAAATGCGCCTGGGTCAGCGTCAGCCCGATAGCGACCCACGCCGGCCTGTTTTGCGGCATCGACACCAATAAGGGGATGGCCGGCGGCGGACTGTTCGTGGTCGACCTGAGAACGCCTGGAATTTCCAAGGGGTTGCCACTCAACAAGATCGGGCAGCGCGACATGCCGCAAGGAGAAATATTCTTCGACAATGCCGAGATCCCCGAGGAGTGTTTGATCTTTGGGCCCGACAAGTACGAGCATGCTTTGACGGAGGTGCTTACCCACGCCAATCTCATGATGGCCAGCGTGTTTACCGGCGTCGCCCAGTCCGCCCTGGACCTGGCGTTGAAGCACTGTACCGAAAGGACTCAGGGCGGAAAACTTCTCTGCGAACATCAGTTGGTCCAAAAGACCCTCTTCGACATGTTCCGCAAGGTCGAGGTTTCCCGCGCCATGACCCGGGCCGCCATGATGTACAACCTCGGCTCCGGCACCCCCGACCTTAAATACTCGATCGTTTCCAAGGTCACCGCAACGGATACCGCTTTCGAAGTGGCCAATGAAGCCGTGCAACTCTTCGGAGGCTACGGCCTCACCAAGGAGTATCCCATCGAGAAGATTTTCCGTGATGCACGCTCCAGCAGAATCGAAGACGGCTCCAACGAGGTCTTGTCGTTGGTCGCCGCTCAAAGATTGATAAGGGATTTCTCCTGAGTTGGGTTGGATGAAGGCATCGCGTGTAATTAAAAGCAGAACAGATCACCGCAAGGGAGGGGCATCATGGGGCGTATTGAAAACAAGATCGCAATAATCACGGGGGCAGCCGGAGGCATAGGTCTGGCCACTGCCGAACTTTTCGCCCGGGAGGGGGCGACCGTGGTGATGACGGATATAAATATCGGCAAGTTGGAGGCGCAGGGACGCCGCATGACGGCCGAAGGGCTGACGGTGACCGTTGAAGCCCATGATGTCACACGGCCCGACGACTGGGATCGGATCATCTCGGTCACGCGGGAGAAGCATGGTCGTCTGGACATACTGGTGAACAACGCGGGAGTCGGCCATCTGGCCAGCGTGGAAGACGAGACCTTGGAGGGTTGGCGCCGCATCCTGGGAATCAATCTGGATGCGGTGTTCCTGGGGACGCAAAAGGCGATCGCGGCCATGAAAGCGCAGGGAGGGTCGATCGTCAATATCGCCTCGATCGAAGGGATCATCGGCGAGTCGGCATTGGCGGCCTATAACGCCAGCAAGGGGGGGGGTGCGCATCTTTACCAAGTCGGCCGCCCTGCACTGCGCCGAGCAGGGGTACGGGATTCGCGTGAATTCCATCCATCCGGGCTATGTCCTTACCCCCATGGTCATCGACACGATGGAAAGTCTGCCACCGGAGGTGGCCGAGGCGATGCAGAAAGATCTGTTGGCGCGCATTCCCCTGGGACGACTTGCCCAGCCCGGAGAAATCGCCCAGGCGATCCTCTTCGCGGCCTCGGACGAGTCGAGCTACATGACCGGTTCGGAGCTGGTGATAGACGGCGGTTACACCGCACGCTGAGAAACGCACACATACGAGGAGACAACTTTCGTGAAAATGAACGCATATATCGCCGGCATCGGCATGACCACGTTCGGCAACCATATTGACACTACCCTGAAGGCGCTTGCCGGCGAGGCCATCCAGGCGGCCCTCGCGGATGCCGGCATGGACAAGTCGATGCTGCAGGCGGCCTGGATGGCCAACGCCGCCGGCAGCGTCGTCCAGGGACAGGTGATGATTCCCGGTGAGGTCGCGCTCAGGAACCTGGGGATCGGTCGCATACCCGTCGTGAACGTCGAAAATGCCTGCGCATCGGGTTCTACCGCATTTCAGCAGGCGTGCGCCATGGTCAGCGCCGGGTTGTACGATGTCGTTTTGGTTTGCGGTTCGGAAAAGTTGTTCCATGAGGACAAGGCGCGCCCCATGGGCGCCTTCGCCGGCGCCATCGACGTCGAGGAACCGGGCGGTACGCTCAAAATTCTCGAGATGCTGGCTTTGGCCGCCAAAGAGCCGATCGCGGCGGACGTCGGCGTCAACCGTTCGGTGTTCATGGACATCTATTCGTTGATGACCAAGAAGCATATGAAGAAATACGGCTCTACCAAGGAACATTTCGCCATGGTTTCCGCCAAGAACTCGTTACACGGCAGCCTGAACCCGCTCGCCCAGTTCCGGAAGGTGTTGACGGTCGAAGAGGTGCTGGCGGCGCGAACCATCATCGAACCGTTGACGCTTCCCATGTGCTCGCCCATCGGGGACGGAGCGGCAGCCGTCATCCTGGTGAGCGAGAGGAAGGCCCGCGAACTCGGGCTGCGCAATCCGGTCCGGGTAATGGCGTGCGCGCTGGCCACGGGTTGGGACTGGGAAAAGGAAGGGGATAACGTCGGCACCTTGGCCGCCGAAATGGCTTATGAAGCCGCCGGAATCGGTCCGCAGGATCTATCCCTGGTCGAGTTGCACGACGCCTCGGCGCCATCCGAGATCATGGCCTACGAGTATCTGGGGCTGTGCCGGGCCGGCGGGGGGGCGGAGTTGATCGAAAGCGGCGCCACCCGTCTGGGCGGACGTCTCCCGGTGAATACCTCCGGCGGTCTTTTGCGCAAGGGCCATCCGGTGGCGGCCACCGGCTGCGCCCAGATCGTGGAACTCGTGAAACAGTTGCAGGGACGCGCCGACGGGCGTCAGGTCGAGCATGCGCGCCTCGCCATGGCGCACAACGCCGGAGGGTTGATCGGCATGGACGCGGCATCGACGGTGGTCACCATTCTCGGGAAAGAGGGGTGACGCTTATGCCGCATAGCGAACAGGTATTGGCGGGGGTGATTGCCAATCGCATGGCAGCGCGCCCCGATTTGAAGATCGTCGTTTTCGAAAATGCCGGAGTGCGCCCCGACGATGCGCGCAGTTATCGCGACCTGTGGGAAAATGGGCAAAGGCTGGCACAGGTGTTGATCGAGCGCGGGATGCGGGTCGGCGATCATTTCGCCCTGCTGATGAACAACCACGCAGAATTTGTCGACGCGATGGTAGCCGCCTCGATCAGCGGCACAGTGTTCGTTCCGATCGACCCGCGCACCAAGGGAGAAAAGCTTGCCTTCATGCTCGACATGGCGCAGTGCAAGGGGGTAATCGCCGCGGACTACGCGCTGGATCATGTGACCGAAGTGCGCACCGGATTAAGAGAGCTTGAGTGGATCATCGGTCTGGAGACGGATGAAGGCGTCAAGTCCCCCAAGGATTACCCGGGGGTTGAGTCATACCTCGCGGCGCTCCCCGAGAAGGCGCCGGACATCGCCATTCGCACCGTCGATCCTGAAAGCGAAATGGAGCTGATTTTCTCCTCGGGCACGACCGGAGATCCCAAGGGGATCATCACCACCCATGCCCGTTTCTGCGGATTGGGCGCGCTGATACCGACGCAGGTCGGCTATCGGGACGGCGATGTCCTCTATTCCGGGCTTTCGCTTACTCATGGCAACGCTCAGTTCATCACGCTGGGCTCGGCTCTGGTGAGCGGGTTTCCTTGCGTGCTGTCGCGCAAATTCAGCAAAAGCCGGCTTTGGGATATTACCCGCCGGTACGGTTGCACCACGTTCAACCTTTTGGGCGGCATGATGACGGCGGTTTTCGCCGATCCGCCAAGGCCGGACGACGCGGATAATCCGGTGCGTATGATCATCAGTTCGGGAATGCCCAAGGCGATCTGGGAGGAGTTCGAGAAGCGCTTCGATGTGCAAATCCTCGAGTTCTATGCCGCCATCGAAGGGGGGATGTCCGTTAAACCGATCGGCGTCGGACCGATCGGCAGCATAGGTAAGCCTCCGCCCAGCCTGCTCTATCGAATCGTGGACGAGAATGGAGACGATTCCCCGCCCGACACGCCCGGCGAACTCTTGTTCCGGCCGGGCGATGGTTCGCCGGCCAAGGTCGAGTATTACCGCAATCCCGAGGCATCGCTGGCAAAGGTCAAGGACGGCTGGCTGCATATGGGGGATATCGTGGTCGAGGATCGGGAGGGATGGCTCTATTTCCTGTATCGCGCAGGCGGCGCCATTCGCCGAAACGGCGAGTTCATCAATGCGGGCTTTATCGAGAAGGTGATTGCCGAATGCGTCACGGTCGACGACGTCTATGTCTACGGCATCAAGCAGGCTCAGGGCACTCCCGGTGAAAAAGACGTGGTGGCGGCGATTGTGCCCAAGGAGCGGGGCAACTTCGATCCCGATGCCGTTTTCAAGATTTGCCGGCGGAAACTCGAGCCAAGCCAGATACCGACCTATCTGCAGGTGCTGGACGCAATTCCCAAAACCGCCTCGGAGAAACCACAGGATCGGTTCCTGATCGAGTTGTTCGAACAAAGGCCCGACTCCGTTTTTACGGAAATACATCGTCAACAACAAAGGAGAGCGTAATCATGTCAGCAAAGTATCCTCTGGTAGTTTATGGCATCAGCGGCTATACCGGCAAGATCGTAGCCGAGTATCTGACCCGCGAGGGCATTGCGTTTGTTGCGGCGGGACGCAATCGAGATCGTATCGAGTCCGAGCTTAAAAAAGTGCCGGGCAACCATGTGGTGGACATCGTCGCCTGCGAGCATACCGAAGCCGCGCTCACCAAGCTGTTCGCAGGGGCGAAAATAGTGGCCAACGTCGTGGGGCCTTTCGGCCAGTTGGCGGAACCGGTCATCAAGGCCGCGCTTGCCAACCGCTGCCATTACCTCGATACCACGGGAGAGCCCGACTACACCATCATGCTGCGCGACCGATACGGCGCGCAGTTCGCCGCCAACGACACCGTGGCCGTTTCCGCCTGCGCAGCCATGTGGGTGACCGGCATGGTCGCCGCTGAAGTGGCGCTTGAGATCCCGGGCGTGGACAGCCTCGACATTCTTTATGCTCCGCGCGGCAATCCGACTCCCGCCTCTACCCTCTCCTTCCTGCGCATGTGCTGCCTGCCGCAGCTGTACAAGGAAGACGGCGTTATGAAAAAATGGGACCCGCTGGCTAAGTTCGACGTTTTCGTGCCGGGAGTCCATCAGATACAAGCGGCGGTCCCCTGGGGGGGCGGCTTTGAACCGATCTGGTTCGAAAACGACAGCCGCGTGCGTAATTGCAAGGTGGCGGTCTCATTCACCAGCAGGGAAGTCGTCAACATGGTTCATAGTCGCATTGTCGAGTATCACGAACTTGCCAAGACGAAGAGCCCCTTGGAGATGGAAGAGGTTACTAACGCCTGGGGCCACGCCATGTCGCCGGATCCGGATGCCCTGATAAAAGAAGACCCGGCTATCCATCGCTGCACGATTTCAGTCATGGCACGGGGCAACACGGTCGGTCAGCAATTGGTGTTCTACGGGAATTCCGGCTATCTGCAGACCGGGTTCCTGATTGCGGAAGCCTCACGTCGCATTCTCATGGGACGCCTGAAGGCGGTGGGGTATCAGCCCGCGACGGCAGCCTTCGGCCATCGAGAGCTGATAAGTGCGCTGCAGGAAGCGGGTCTGTGGTGCCTAAATCCAAATTAATCAGGAGGCCCCCGATGATCAAGCTTGTGTATTGTCTGCGCCGTCGCAGTGCCCTGACGTTTGAGGATTTCAGTTCCTACTGGCGTAACGAGCATGCCGCTCTCGTTCGGCGTCACGCACCTTCGCTCGGCATCGTTCGCTATGTGCAAAGTCATACCGCAGCACCGGACGTGAATCTCGTTCTGCGCGCTGCCAGGGGTCTGCTCGAACCCTACGACGGTATCGCGGAGATCTATTTCCACGATCTCGATTCGATGGCAAAAGCGCACATGTCCGCCGATGCCGAAGCTGCGCAGCATGAGTTGTCCGAAGACGAGGATAAATTTATCGACCGCGGATGCTCTTGTCTGTTCGTGACTGAGGAGTATCAGGTAATTGGAACGTAGCGGAGAAGATGGCTTTGTTATTTTTAAAGGCTTACCGCAGTTGAATCCGTTATTTTAGTATCTGCGGTGCTGCAAACACGGCAAAGGCAAAGGAGTTGAAATGGGCGGCAGATTACAAGGGAAAGTGGCTCTCATCACAGGTGGCGGTTCGGGCATCGGAGCGGCCACGGCGCGGCGTTTTGTGGCCTCCGGCGCGCGGGTGGTGATAACTGGCAGGCGAAGAGGGATAATCGAACCGCTTGCGCGAGAAATCGGCTGCCTTGCCGTGGCTGGCGACGTGGGCGACGAGTCTCATTGTCGCGACGCCGTAGCTGCGGCTGTCGGCAAATACGGCGGCCTGGACATCCTCGTCGCCAATGCGGGCATCGAGCATTTCGGCTCCGCAGCCGAAGTTGAAATGGCACAGTGGCATGAAGTGATGCGTACCAACGTGGATGGGGTGCTGCTGGCTGCGCGCGCCGCTATCGAACCGATGCGCCAGCGGGGTGGTGGGGCGATGGTAGTGGTCGGTTCGGTGGCGTCATTATTTGGTGCCCCCCACTATGCTTCCTATGTGACGAGCAAGAGTGCGTTGCTCGGACTGACTCGTTCACTGGCCTGCGACTATGGTGTCGATGGCATTCGGGTCAATGCAATTTGTCCCGGTTGGGTGCGTACCGAGATGGCTGAAAGGGCTTTCAAGGTCCTTGCCGACGCGAAACAGATCGATCTTGATGAAGTGATTCGCAGACTGACGCGCCACTATCCGCTACGGCGCATGGCGGATCCGGCGGAAATAGCCGGCAGTATTGAGTTTCTCGTGTCCCAAGACGCGTCGTTCGTCACGGGTGCCATACTGAATGCGGATGGAGGCGGGTCGATTGTCGATGTAGGTACACTGGAGTTCTCCAATTGAGGATAATCTCTTTGCAAAAGGAAAATACAGCCAACCAGCGAAAGGGAAATGCGAATATGACAAAGCAAAACAGGTCATTTAATCTTGAGGGAAAGGTTGTTTTGATCACCGGCGCTGCCCGAGGTATCGGGTTGGATTGCGCTCAAAGACTGGCTCTGGCTGGCGCCAGCGTCATGCTCACCGATGTTTTGGAGGACCTTGGTGAGAATGCCATCAGTTCCATTCGCGAGAAAGGCGGGAAGGCAGCTTTCTGCAAGTTGGACGTGACGTGCGAGGAAGATTGGCAAAAGGCGATTGCCGCCACCTTGAACTCTTTCGCAGGACTGGATGTCCTGGTGAATAACGCCGGAATAGAGATCGCGAAGCCACTGCTCCAAATGAGCATAGAAGAGTGGCGGCGCATGCATGCCATCAACGTCGAGGGCGTTTTTCTCGGCACGAAACACGCCATTTCCGCAATGATATCCGACGACAACGGTGGGCACGGCGGCTCCATCATCAACCTCTCGTCGGTCGCGGGCCTGGTGGGTGTCCCGGGATTCGCCGGCTACTGCGCGGCAAAAGGTGCGGTGCGTCTTTTCAGCAAGGCTGTCGCGGCAGAATTCGGCAGCATGAACATCAGGGTCAACTCCATTCATCCAGGCGTAATCAAAACCGAAATGGGGGATAAGGCGATACAGGATGTTGCCAACATCGTCTTCGGGGGAGATTTTGAGCAGGGGCTGAATTTGATCAAGAATAACACGCCGTTAGGACGTATCGGCGAAACTGCGGATGTGGCCGCGATGGTCCAGTTCCTGGCCTCCGATGCGGCCTGCTACATAACCGGCACGGAACTGGTGATCGATGGCGGCATATCGGCTGTTTAGTGGTTTTTTGTCTTTTACGGGGGAACATATCTATCTGCCTGGAATGTTGCCTTTATTGGATTTCTTTTTACTGTGACCTATAGAGGAATGATTTCATGAACATTGCTCGGAAATTCATTGTCGCCGTTGTGTTGGCTGCTACGGTTTCCGTCCTGTGCATCTTGATAACGCTGATATCGGTAAACGAAATGGACAGAGTCGCTTCACAGCTGTCGAGCTACCGTGATGCGATCGAGATAGGGTCAAAGAATCCGAGCAGGCTCAGTGCACAGATACAGACGCTCTCGGAAGGCCTGTCGGCGAGATCGAGACTGGTTGCCATCGCCTCGGGAGCGTCCGCAGCCATAGGCATGGCGCTCTTCTTAATCCTTCTGCTGTTACGCAGCACGATTTTAAGGTCAATCGACCATATTGTGAAAGGCGTTCGTTGTCTCACTCTGGAGGACGGAGACTTGACCCATGAGTTGACTGTGGCCGGCAACGACGAGCTCGATCAGCTTGCGTCCGGGATCAACACCTTGACCGCATGGTTGCGGGACACAATTCAAACCCTTTACAAGCAGGGGGGACATGTTGCCGTTAAGGTGTGCGAGATGGGCAGGACTACCAGAGGTACGGTAACCACCGCGACGAGCCAGAAGGAGGCAGCGGTTGCGGTAGCCGTTGCCGCCGAGGAGATGGCTTCTACCCTGAATGGGGTGGCTTCGAATACCCACCACGCTGCCGAAGTGGCTTCATCGGTAAACCATGCGGCTAAATGCGGCATGACGGCTGTTGAGAAGGTCTGCCTGTGCATGGAGGGCATCAGACAAAGCGTCGAGGTGACACGGGGTACTGTCGAACGTTTGACCGACTCCTCGGTACGGATCGGCGAGATCGCGTGCATGATCGAGGATATCGCCGACCAGACCAACCTGTTGGCCCTCAATGCGGCCATCGAGGCGGCTCGCGCCGGCGAGCACGGTCGCGGTTTTGCCGTGGTAGCCGACGAAGTCAAGAATCTCTCCGCTAAAACTGCCGCATCGACCCGTGATATCACCGGCATCATCAATCTTATCCGTAAGGAGAGCCAACTGGCGTTGAATGCCATGAATGAGGAATATGCACGGGTAGTCGACGGGGTCGAGACCGCCCGGACGGCGCGTGACGGATTGGCCAGCATACTCGGCCTGGCCGAGGAGTCGACCGACATGATCAACCAGATTGCGACCGCAACCGAAGAACAGAGTGTAGTTACCTCCGAGATCACCGAGAAGATCCAGCGCATCTCCAGCATGGCCCAGGACGTCAACAGCCAGATGCAAGCTAGCGACGCCACCCTTGCGTATCTTTCGGAAGCGGCGGTGCAGATATTCTCAGCGGTCGGCCGCTTCAGCGTAGGAACCTACCATGACAGCATGCGGGTCATAGCAATACGTCTACGTGACAGGGTGGTGACGGAGCTTGAAAAGGCGGTTGATTGCGGAACTATCACCATGGAGCAGCTATTCACCCGCGAGCATACACCGATACCCAAAACAACCCCCCTGAAATACTCCGCTCCGTATGATGCGCTCTTCGAGCGGCTGATCTCGCCTATCCAAGAAGAGGTATTTGCAGGCCATCCCGACCTGGTCGTAGCCTGCTTTGACGACAAGGGATACGTCCCGTGCCAGCTCAGGAAATTTCAAGGCCGATCCCATGTCATTCTTGAAGATAAGATCAGCCAAAGAGCCTGCCGCAGCACTGATCCATTTTTGCTTCAGACCTTCGAACGTCCGGCCACCGGCGAAGTCGTTATCGATCTCGCCTGCCCGATATTCGTCCGAGGCAGACATTGGGGAAGCGTGCGCGTCGGCTATAAACCCTGTGACTAGCTGCGTCTGCGACATCTAGCGGGTTCATAGTGCCGCATGGCGGCCGTAGCACTGGTGTCATGGAAATGATAGATCTGTCATGAAGAAATAGCGTCATACCCCGGTCTGCTGTATTTGCTGTCCGAGGTATCGCGTTTCATTTCTTTAACCAGTAAGGATTTACTCTTTGATTCATTCAGTTGGATGACGGCATGATCGAACGTGCCGTAGAGGGATGTTGGCACGCCATCAGGCGCTAAAGGCTTTGGTTTAATTGTGAGCGGCGCCGGCTTCTTTTAGCCCGGTGCCGCTTTATTTTTCCAGAACCGACCTCTCTTTTCACGCCGTCCATCGGCACCAGGTCAACGCATATCCCGACGCTCTTCGCGTTCCCGCTCCTTCATCTCGCGGTGCTCGTCTTTGCGCTGTTCCTTCAGCTCCTGGTGCAGTTCTTTACGCTCTTCCTTCATCTCCTGGTGCTGTTCTTTGCGGTCTTCTTTCATCTCGCGGCGTTCTTCGCGAGCCTCCCTCCCCGGGCGGAAGTATTTCCCCTGGTAATGGTCCCGGTCTCTCGCGTAGCTGTGGAATTCCCGATCCCGGAAGGCATGAATCCTGGCTATCTTGTACCTGCGGAGTTCGAAAGGGATTTCCCGAGGCCGCATCTTTACCCAGTTGCCGCCATAGGAGGACGTGCTGTACCAACCGCCCCCTCGGTAGACGTAATAGTTGCCGGACAGGTAAAACATGTCGTAGGGTACGCCCACGGCCACGCCAAAGCCCAGTTCCGGCGGATAGAGGAAATCGGGAGGCTGGGAGATGACGATCGGCGGCCCTCCCACGTTGATGCCGAAGGAGATGTCGGCCGCCTGGGCCGCCGATGCTGTCTGGAATAGGACCACTGCCGATAAAACTGCCAATACTTTTCTCATAACGCCTCCTTGCTTGCTTGGGGTTGTTTGGTTCAATCTGCAAGACTACTCGTCTGCTACGCTGTGCAAATTACGCGCCCGTGATATGACCCGAGGCCGCCGAGAGGCAAGATGCCGGTTCTACAGGTTGAATCCGAGGAAGAGTGTTGAGCGCGCACGGCAAATCCATCGTCACGACCCGCCGCATGCGACTAAACCGCCATATCTTGCGGGACGGATCGGGGAACGTCCCTGTGGGACCGACGGATATAGTTTTCCCGGACCCCCTGTACGTGGTAGGATGGGATGATGGCCGGTTTGCTCGCTGCGGAGTTGTGTGGGGGCACGACGGCGGGTAACTTGAAATGGCTTTTTGGCTGGCACAACAAATTCGAGGAACCATGTCCAAGCGCGGCAAGCAGAAAAAGGCGGAGAACGTCGAAAAACGGCGGCTCCAGGCGGAAGAAGCTTTGGAGTGTCTCGTCCTGAAACAGGCCGCCGAAAGGCAGTTGGCGGTGATAACCAGGAGAAAGCCTCAACAATGCGGCTACCGGTACTGCCTGCGGTTCGTAGCCCCCTCCTGCACGGTTTGTCCCTACTGCGGACATCCGCTCGCCCCCGGCGACCCGGCGGCCGCGACGCTTCAGATCCTGCCCGTTTGATCAGGTTGGGGAGAGGGGGCAGGCTTATTCACCTGCGGATCTGCACGACCAAGCGTGTCAAAAGCTCAAACCTCACGCTGTCCCCGCCGCTCACGCCCGTGCGCTCACTGTACAAGGGTTGGGGAGGCTTGAGCTTTTGACCTATCAGCGACCGGTCAGTTTTTCCAATTTTTCAGGGTAGCGAGCACCTTGCACCTCGATTTGCGAGGATGCGCTGTCGATTTCGCGCAAGTCGTCGGCGGTGAACTCGACCGCGACGGCTCCGAGATTCTCCTCCAGGCGCTCCAGCTTGCGGGTGCCGGGGATGGGCACTATCCAAGGTTTCTGCGCCAGCAGCCAGGCAAGCGCTATCTGGGCGGGGGTCGCCTGCTTGCGGGCCGCGATCCTGCCGAGCAGATCGACCAGCGCCTGATTCGCCTTGCGGGCCTCCGGGGTAAAGCGCGGGAGAGTGGTGCGGAAGTCGTTGCTGTCGAAGGTGGTGCTTTCGTTGATCTTGCCGGTGAGAAATCCCTTGCCCAGCGGGCTGTAGGGGACGAAGCCGATGCCGAGCTCTTCGACGGTCGCCAGCACTTCCTCCTCGGGGCGCCTCCACCACAGCGAGTATTCGCTCTGCAGCGCGGTCACGGGCTGGACCGCATGGGCGCGGCGAATGGTCTGCGCCCCGGCTTCGGAAAGGCCGAAGTGTTTGACCTTGCCTTGCTGGATAAGATCTTTCACCGCGCCGGCCACCTCTTCGATCGGCACGTTCGGATCGACGCGATGTTGGTAGAACAGGTCGATGGCGTCGATCCTCAGCCGCTTGAGCGAGGCCTCGGCCACCTGCTTTATGTGCTCCGGCCGACTGTCGAGGGCCGGCGCACCCTGCATGCCTCGGGGATCGGCTTTGGGGCTGAGGTCGAAACCGAACTTGGTGGCGATCACCACCCGGTCGCGCAGGGGGGCGAGCGCCTCGCCGAGGAGTTCCTCGTTGGTGTACGGACCATAAACCTCCGCCGTGTCGAAGAAGGTCACCCCGCGCTCAACCGCCGAGCGGATGAGGGAAATCATCTCCTGCTTGTCCGCGGGAGGACCGTAGGAAAAACTCATTCCCATGCAGCCCAGCCCGATTGCCGAAACTTCGAGTCCGCTTTTCCCCAATATGCGTTTTTGCATGCGTCGTCTCCTTTGCCGGTTTAGTTTCCACGTCGATGAGTATAGCTTATCCTACCGTGAGGCAAGGCCGGTAGACCGATCCTCTCCATTTTTTGCCTAATCGTCCGATGCTCCGGATAAATGGTTAACGTCTCGTCCTCGGACCTGCCCGGATTTTCTCCGTGGCGAGCGGTTGGTCGTTTGGAATAGGTGATTGACAAGGTTCTCTTCTCGGGGTAGCTTAAAGCCGCAAAAAGGCTGTAGCTTTTCCCCTGAAAGCATCGGCTGGCATGGAGGGTGTTTCGTGGATACTACGACAAAACATAAGGTGCTGGTCGCGGACGACAACAAGTTGATCCGCAACATGGTTGCCGATATGCTGACCGCCTTGGGTTTCAACGTCTTCGAAGCGGAAGACGGCAAGCAGGCTCTGGACATGTATCGATTGAACCGGTTCCCCATCGTCATCACCGACTGGGTCATGCCGGTGATGTCCGGTTTGGAGCTTTGCCAGGCGATCCGCGCCGACAAGGGCAACCTCACCGATGCCGGCTATACCTACATCATCATGCTCACTTCCCGCGACACCAAAAACGACACCATTGTGGCTCTGGACGCCGGAGCGGACGAATATCTGGTCAAGCCGGTCCACAAGCCCGAACTCCACGCCCGGATCAGGACCGCCATGCGCATCATCGAGCTGGAGGCCTTCAGGGTCGCCCACATCGACCAGTTGCAGAAGGCCTCCCTGATCGACGTGCTCACCGGGGTCCACAACAGAAAGTTCATGGAGGAGCGGTTGCCGCTGGAGATCAAGCGGGCCAGCCGCTACCAGCGCGCGCTCTCCGTCATGTTGATCGGTTTCGACCAGATCGACACGTTTCGCAAGGAAAAGGGCGTTTTCGCCATGGAGAAGCTGCTGCAGTCCACGGCCTCGCTGCTGCGGGACGCCGTCCGCAAGGAGGTCGACTGGGTGGCGCGCTGGACCGACGCCCGGTTCCTGGTGCTGCTGCCGGAAACCGACGTCGGCGACGCCTGCACCGTGGCCAAGCGCATCAAGCTGCGCATGAACCAGCAGGTGATCGAGGTCGAGAACGAATCGCTGAAGGTCCTTGCCCTTTACGGGATCGCCGGGTTTGTGGGGGACGAGAGCAAAAGGGAGATGAGTCTGGACACCATGATGCAGTACGTGCAGCAGGCGCTGGAAAATGCCGATGCCGAGACCCGTCTCGGCTGCATCAGGCTCGGCTGACGCCCATCGGCCGGCGGATGCAGATCACTGCTCGGACTCGTTGCTCCAGCAAATTCTGCTGGAAGGGGTCGAGTTATGAGTAGCCCCGGGGCAGTGCTTGCCGCCAGGATTCGGAGCGATCTTATCGATCTGGCCCTACTTGTCGAGCGTGCAAAGATTGGCTGGTATAAGGCGAAAAGTCAGCACGATGACTATTGTCTGGATGGCGTTGCCCTCAATCTGCATGGATTTTACTCCGGATTGGAGAAGATATTCGAAAAAGTCGCCGCTGCGGTTGACGGCAGTGTGTGCCGACCGCATTCAACTGGCATCAGGAATTGCGCTCTTTTTCGAAGATCTCACAGAGAGGCAGTTCCAGACCGGGAAAGATAGATGATTCCCACATTTCGTCCCAGTTGATTATTTCAGGCTGCAAGTATTTGTCGTTGTCCAGTGAAAAGCGCTCCACCATCTCGTCAATCGGATAGACCAGCAGATATTCACGCACACCGTATCGTTCGTATAACGCCTTCTTTTCCCTCTTGTCCTTTCGACTAGTGGATGGCGAAAGCACCTCGATGATAAGATCGGGTGCGCCCTGGATGTTAGCCTGGGTCATTTTGTCCTTGTCGCATACGACCAACAGATCCGGCTGTACGATATTCTCGTCATCGAAGACTACATCGGTCGGCGCAATAAAAACCTTGCAAGGCTTACCTTTAAAGCGATTCACTAACTCGGCGTGAAAATTCCCGAGGACAGTCTGATGCTTTAACGTCGGAGCGGGCGTCATGTCGTAAGCTACTCCGTTGATGATCTCCCAGCGTTCTTCATTGGGCCAATTTGCGTAGTCGGCATAGGTGAACTTTCCTTCGTGCTGTTTTGCTGTCGATCCCATGATTAACCTCCTAGACCGCCTTCAGCGGGTGAACCGTCGCTTCCGTCCGACTTCTCTTCTTCATTTGGCGGCGGTGCCCGACCAACCACCTGAATCTCCCCATGGCTAAAACCAGCGCTTTCTGATTTGCCAGTGACTTCAAGCGACATCGTACCACAAAACTTTCGCCGCCCTGCTCAGTTTCTCCGGCAGCAATGCATAAACGCTTGAACGTCCTTGGCATGCCTTTGCCCTGAAAGTATCTACGAGGTCGTGGCCGTTCGTTTCGTGCTTTTTGTGGCCAAAAGAAAAGTTATCCACTTCTCAACACCCGGTCCCATTGGTTCTTCAGAGTTAGAAACCGGACCAATTCCGAATCATACAGTCAGGCCAGCCATTGTAGTGGTACAATTCAGTTTCGCCGTCATTTTCCTGTCCGGAAAAACTTGTGGGTGCTATTGGCAAGAAAATGTCAGGTTGAACTATATGGTGCTATACTACATAAGTAGTCATCTACCGTATCAGCTCCATCACCAAGTGTCTGTCAGTCGCAGCGTTCTCCTTCTGCCCTGTAACCAACTATTATCTCCTGTGTATTTATTTCCCAATGTATAAGACAGTGTGCCCCCTGTGTCAGGATAGTTGTCGCCTCGGAGGGGCCGTTTAGGTTCGGTTTTCTGGCCTGACGAGGCGGTGAGCGTAGCGAGCTCGCCGGCTTGATCAGAGTCCAAAACCGGTAATATCCGGCG
>CAIYDQ010000263.1 GCA_903925075.1 uncultured Geobacter sp. | reverse complement strand
CTATCCTCGGCAAATAGACATGAAAGCGTGTCCCTTTGCCCGTCTCGCTGTACACTGTAATATGTCCTTGATAACTTTTGACAATTCCGTGGACCACGGCAAGACCGAGGCCGGTGCCCTCCCCCTTGTCCTTAGTGGTAAAGTAGGGATCGAATATATGAGCCAGCGTTTTTTGTCCCATGCCACAGCCGGTATCGCTGACTTCGAGCAATACATAGTCCCCTGGGGCAAGTTCGGTGTTGGGCACCCTGCTGTCATTGTCAATGGTCGTTCTTGTAAGTCTCACCCCCAACACGCCGCCGGTTAACCGCATGGCATGATAGGCGTTGGTGCAGAGATTCATGATGATCTGGTGTATTTGGGTTGGATCGGCCAGAATAGTTCCACAATTCACGGGAATATCCTCGCGGATTTCAATGGTGGAGGGCAGGGAGGACCGCAGCAGTTTGAGCACCTCCTTTACCACCAGATGTGGCTGAAACGGTTTTCTCTCCTGCGGGGCCTGGCGGCTGAAGGCGAGGATCTGCTGCACCAGCCCCTTAGCCCGCCCGGCAGCCTTGGTGATCTGCTGCATATCGGCAGCCAGAGGATCGTCTGGGGAGAGCTTGGTTAGGACCAGCTCGGAATAGCCGAGAATGGGGGTCAGGATGTTGTTGAAGTCGTGGGCGATGCCCCCCGGCCAGAGTGCCGATGGCCTCCATTTTCTGGGCCTGCCGGAGTTGTTCTTCAAGCTGTTTACGCTCAGTAATGTCAATTACATTCCAGAGTACGCCCGGCTCACCATTGGGTAACTGCATCTTGACTCCGGCAAAAAAACACCATAAAAGCGTGCCGTCCTTGCGGCGCCAGGGGTAATCAGTGCTGGTAAGAGAAAGACCCGTCTTGGCCTCCTCGAAGCAGGGGGCCCAGTCTTCATAATGCTGCTGATCAATATGCAGAATTCGGGCACTCTGCCCGACTAGTTCGTCATGGCTGTAGCCGAACAGGTTGCAAAACTGTCTATTGACCTGCAGGATTTTTCGGGTGGAAGAGACAATCAGCATGCCAGAGCCGTTCACCTCAAACAGGCTTTGTATATGACTGTGCTTAATAGCGAGCTTTGCTTCCGCCTGCTTGCGTTCACTGATGTTGCGGGCAATACCAAGGATAGCTGGCTTGCCATTGATCTCCAGCATACCGATATGAATCTCCACAGGAATTAATGAGCCGTCCTTGCACCGATGGCTGCTCTCTACCGTCAAAGTCTTGCCGGCAGAGAGTCCTCCCCAGAAATTTTTTACGTGCTCCTCTGTCTCAAAATTGGGATCAACGTCGCAAAGGCTTAATGTGAGCAGCTCTTCTCTGGTATAGCCGAGGCTTTCGCAGGCCTCTCTGTTGGCATCAATAAAGCGGGCATTCATATCACTGACAAAGATTGCATCCGTTGCCTGGTCAAGCAGAGTTCGGTAGCGTTCTTCACTCTCCCTCAAGGTCACTTCAATCCGCAGACGTTCCTGTATTTCTTCCTGCAACCTCTGGTTGGTAAGCGTCAAGGTATGACTATTGTTCTCGATCTTTTGAAAGAGCCGGGCGTTTTCAATGGCGGCACTGACCTGGTTGGCAAACAGGCTCAACACATCGAGATCGTGAACCGAAAAACTGCCGCCGCCGATCTTGCCAATCCCGGAAATCCCACCAATAATTCGCTTTTTACCCATAAGCGGCACTAACAAGGCCGATTGTTGCCCCTCCTCCCACCGAGTTTTCTCGTCCATCCACCACTCATCGGGCTCACCAAAGAGGAGCGGACGTTCATTTTTTAAAACCCAGCCACACATCCCCACTCCAATTTTGAAACTTACATTCAGTATGTCGGCAGAGCCGAGGCCCGACGTTGCCAGGTAGGTATAGGTCTCACGATTGGCATCGATAATGGG
>CAIYDQ010000262.1 GCA_903925075.1 uncultured Geobacter sp. | reverse complement strand
CCAAGACTGATCTTGCATACTACAACTTTGCCGTCAACATCCTGTTTCACCGGCTCGTCCACCCTGACTCTGGCTGTATCCACCTTACCCAGATTAATCAGCGCCTGCTGCACCGCCTTGCCGCGCGACTGCGCCAGCTGCTTCAATTCGACATCTGTCACCGGAATCTGCACGGTCAGGCGTTCCAGCAGAGCGGCATGAACCGTCTTTACGGTATCTTTGGACTTCTCGTATTCGGACGTGATTTCCTTGCTCCCGCCCTGCTTGTCAAAACGATCGCCAGAGAACGCCTCCAGAGCTTTCTGGACCCGAGGGTTGGTGGTGTCGACCGGACCAGGGTCCTGACCGGGATCGACATGCAACCCGATGCGTTGTGCGATCTCTTGCCGGATCCTTAATTCCTGGATCGCGCGGGTATCCTTCTCACGGTCATACGCGGGGGCAATGGACAGCGTGAGCGCCGGCCGTTTGACAAGCGTCCGGCCGATTTCCTTGAGTTTCTCCTGTTCAGGTGGCAGAAGTGTCGCGGCACCAAAATCGAACTCCACAGCTTCAAGCTTGTCGGAACTAATTCCCATCAGACTGCCAAGCGCGCGGAAGGGCGAGGTCACCAACTTGGTCAGCACGTTGACTACGGCTTTCCAGATAACCTTACCGTAACTGAACTGCGGGTCGTCGAGGTTTCCCGAAACCGGCAGGTCCAGGTCGATGATGCCGTCGCTATCTTCCAACAGCGCGATCGCCAGGTCGAGCGGAAGATTTATCGCCTCCGGGCTGTCGACACGCTCGCCGAGTTTGAGTTTGTTGATCACGATCTTATTTTCGCCCGCCAGCCGGCGTTGCTTGACCTTGTATTCGAGATCAACCGTGAGCTTGCCGGCATCGACTCTCCGTCCGGCAAACTTGCCCGAATATGGCGTCAGATTGGCCATTTCAAGATTTCGGAAGGTGAGCTTCAAGTCGGTGAAATCGGTCGCCCGGAACGGCTGCACCGAGCCCCGCAGGCGGGCCGAGCCAAATTCATCCACCTTGCCGTCAAGTTCCACCAACGCCATCGTCGCCGCGTCAGTGGAAAGACCCGTAACCACGCCGGTGAGGTCATGCATCCGTGTGCCGAACGGCGGCTTCAGCGAGAGGTCGGCAAACACGACGTTGGCGCTGACTATGCGCAGACGTTCTATGGCAAGCGGAAACGCGGCAGTTTCGCTGCTCTGCTCCGTCTGCGTCTGCGTCTGCGTCGGCGCCGGCGCAGTGCCTGCCGGTACCGTTACAGCACCCTGCGGCTCCGGACGGCGCAGGATGCGCTTCAGATTCATGTCCTTGTCTTCAAAAATGATGACCTTGCCGAATGGATGTGACGCCATCAGCTCGTTCATGTGCAGGCTATTTGGACTCAGTGTCAGCTTCAAGCTGTCCGAGGATAGCCGTTCCCATCCGCCAAAAGGCTCTCCCGTCTCCTCTTCGGTGAGAGCAAGATCATCCACCGCAAAGCCACCGTCAAAATCCATATTCATCGCCGCTGCGGCTCGCGCAAACACGAGCTTGCCGCGCACTGAGGCCGCACCCGAATGCAGATTCAGTTTGGCGAACCGGTTGATATAGGGCGTAAAGGGTTTGAACGGCAAGCCGACGAGCT
>CAIYDQ010000261.1 GCA_903925075.1 uncultured Geobacter sp. | reverse complement strand
GGCTGCATCCAGTGCCATGAAACCACCCTCGACACCAACGGCCAGAACCTGATCGCCGACTTCAAGCAGTCCGGCCACTACAGCAACTCCAGCTGGACCGGCAACGCCAAATACGGCATCACCGGCACCGGTTGCGCAGGCTGCCACGGTCCTTCCCACAACGACCCGGACCCCTCCACTTCCGGCCGCTGCTACGAGTGCCACGGCGCAGTCCTGGTGCCGAGCCACAAGGGGAACGCGGACCTGATCGTGCAGAACAACTGCATCACCTGCCATCAGCCGCACAACATCCTGGCCTTTGAAAAAGGCAAGTGCATCGCCTGCCACGCCGTGCCGCAGAACGCGACCGCCGAGGGTAACTTCGTCAACGACAACAACGGCGTACGCGCGATCACCACCGAGTTCAGCAAATGGTCGCATCACGTGACCGGCGTGACCCTCAACGACGCCCATTGCGCCGCCTGCCACCTGGAAGGGACCGTGGTTAACGGCGAAGTCCTGGTCGATACCAGCATCCACATGTCCAGCAACAAAACCCATCTGCGCAACGTCGACACCGACGCCGACATGCAGTGGGATCCGGCTTCGCCTTCCTTCAGCACCCTGGACAACTTCTGCCTGAGCTGCCATGACGGCAACGGCGCGACCTCGCCGATGAGCGCCCAGATACAGGCATTCATCAACGCTAACGGCCTCACCGCTCCCGGCAAGACCGCATCCGCCAGCAACCCGTTCGGCGACACCATCTCCAACGGCTACGACAAGATGCAGCGCCCGGCCGTCGTCGACGCAGCCGGCCAGTTCAACCCGGCCAACAACTCGCACCACGCCGTTCTCGGCCAGAAATACTCCGGCCGCACCCGCGTAGCAGGCCCGCGCTCGGTCAACGTGGCCGCCTTCACCGCCAACTCCTCGGCTTCCATGCCGGGCGCTCGTTCCACCATCTACGACGCCGGCAGATTCAACGCCACCTACGTGACCCTGGCCGATGCGGCCGGTGAGACCGGCGCGCGTAACGGCGGCACCGACCTTGGCGACGACTCCACCCTGCACTGCGCCGATTGCCACACGGTCGGCCAATACCGCCTCGCCGACGTCGGCGTGAAGTCGAACAACAACGCCGTCATCGGCGCCCACGGCGCCAACAACGAATACCTGCTCCGGAACAACGCAGGTACCGATCAAAGACACATCGGCCTGAACGGCGCGGCTGTCACCGGCGCTCCGTATCTCGTCTGCTTCAACTGCCACAAACTCGCCACCTACACGACCGGCTCCCATGCAGGCGAACTGGACACCACCTACGAGTGCAATGGACCTTACGACACCTTCGGCAACTACACGGCTTCCGGCACCGCTCGCCTGTTCAGCAGGACCACGACCGGCGCCATCGCCAGGCCGGCGCCGAGCTATCAGGGCTATGGCAACATCTTCGGCATCCAGTGCGCCAACTGCCACAACAGCGGTGCAGACAACGGCTACGGCGGCATCCACGGCGCCAAGATCCCGACCTACACCGACGCCCTCGGCAACACCACCAAGCACAGACGTTTCATGCCGGGCCTCAACAACACCATGTTCGTGCCGGGCACCAAGGGCGGCTGGACCGGCGGCACCACCGCCACCTACAAGAACTACTCCGGCAACCGAAACGGCACGGGCACCGGCAAGACTTCGGGCCAGACCTTCAGCCTGCAACCGGTCCGCAACACCCCGTACACGACTGCCGGCTACACCGGGAAAGCTCCTTCCTACAGCTACACCACCGGCGGCGTCACCAACGAACTGAACTGGGAGCAGAGAACGAAGCAGTCCATCGCAGGCCAGACCGATCCGGTCGCCAACGCAATGGGCTGCTACACCCTGGGTCCCGTCGGCGCGGTCAAGGTCAACGCGCTGGCAAGCGCGGGCTATCCCGCCGACGACGTCCGTATTGCTGCTACCGACAACATGAAGGGAGTCGACGGCAAGACGATGTTCGGCAATTGGGGCGGTTGCGACGATCACAACGCCCAAGCCGGCTCGCAGAGCCATTCGCCGACCAGAGGCGCTCTGCGTCCGGTCACCTACTAACCTTTAATTTTGGCGCAGAGGGTGGAATCATCCCTCTGCGCCGATGCAATTGCACTCCTGGCCGGCGCCCACAAGCGCCGGCTTTTTTTCGGCCGCGCGACCCCACCGGTCGCGTCCTCTCATTCTCCGTTACCAGCCGAAAAATTTGCCTGCTGGCAAAGACGTTGCGCCCCCTTCTCACCTTCGGGTTCGCCCTTCAACCGCGGCAAGCCCGCCCGTATTTCCCGCTGCGAGCCCCGAAAACCGTGCCGACGGCCGGAACTTGTCTGCCATTTGGCTTGGAACATGCATATTATCCCCAGCGTAACGTCGCCGCGAGGGACGCGTGGCACGCAAGGCATGGTTCTGATTGAAGTTGCCGGTTTTGCTGCTGCCGGCCGGCAGACAGGACAGCCGTCAAATAACGGCACGACCCGGTGTTATCACAGGCTCTCATTAAAACAACCTGCAAACCACCGAATCATACAGGAAACATCAGACGCAGCGACAGTGACAAATGGTTTTGACTGTAGGAAAGAACCTCGGTTCGAAAAACCACCACACAAAGGAGAAGCAACATGAGAAACACCGGTATCCGCAAGCTGCAGTACCTGCTCTGTGCACTGTTGGTCTTTGCATTGACAGGCTGTGGCGCAAGCAACCTGGCCAACCTGGCCGGCAACAGCAACGCACCGGGCTCCATCGCCGGCAAACTGGCCTTTGCCCCGAGCAAGGCCGCCGCCAAGGCCGCTGTAGCCTCGGTTCCCGCCGAAGTCACCGGCATCCAGGTGACCGTCACCGGCACCGGTACCAACGGCGTGGCCATTCCCGTGGTCAGGGGCACCATCGACGCCTCCACCAACCAGGGGAGCATCGGCGGCATCTACCCCGGCAAAGTGACCATGACCGTCAAGGCCATGAACGGCGCCGTCGTCGCCTACGAAGGCTTCGCCATCGGCGTGGTCGTCAACGGCGGCCAGACCACCACCCTCGCCGACCCGATCATCATGACCAAGCCGAGCGAAAAAGCGCAGGACGCGGGCTGCATCCAGTGCCATGAGACCACCATCGACACCAACGGCCAGAACCTGATCGCCGACTTCAAGCAGTCCGGCCACTACACCAACTCCGGCTGGACCGGCAACGCCAAATACGGCATCACCGGCACCGGCTGCGCAGGATGCCACGGACCTTCCCACAACGACCCGGATCCCTCCACTTCCGGCCGCTGCTACGAGTGCCACGGCGCCGTCCTGGTGCCGAGCCACAAGGGGAACGCGGACCTGATCGTGCAAAACAACTGCATCACCTGCCACCAGCCGCACAACATCATGGCGTTTGAAAAAGGCAAGTGCATCGCCTGCCACGCCATGCCGCAGAACGCTACCGCCGAAGGAGACTTCGTCAACGACAACAACGGCGTCCGCGCCATCACCACCGAGTTCAGCAAATGGTCGCACCACGTGACCGGCGTGACCCTCAACGACGCCCATTGCACCGCCTGCCACCTGGAAGGTACTGTCGTGAACGGCGAAGTCCTGGTCGACACCAGCGTCCACATGTCCAACAACAAAACCCATCTGCGCAACGCCGACACCGACGCAGACCTGCAGTGGGACCCGGCCGCGCCTTCCTTCAGCACCCTGGACAACTTCTGCCTGAGCTGCCATGACGGCAACGGCGCGACCTCGCCGATAAGCGCCAAGATCCAGGCGTTCATCAACGCCAACGGCCTCACCGCTCCGGGCAAGACGGCATCCGCCACCAACCCGTTCGGCGACACCATCTCCAACGGCTACGACAAGATGCAGCGCCCGGCCGTGGTTGACGCAGCCGGCCAGTTCAACACCGGCAACAACTCGCACCACGCCGTAATCGGCAAGAAATACAGCGGCAGGTCGAGGGTTTCGAAAGGCGGCACGATCGCCGACGCCACCTTCACCGCCAACTCTTCGGCCGCCATGCCCGGCGTTCGTTCCACCCTCTATGACGCCGGCAGATTCAACGGCACTTACGTAACGCTGGCCGACGCAGCCGGCGAAGCCGGCGCCCGCAACGGCGGCTTGACCGTCGGCGACGATTCAACCCTCCACTGCGCCGACTGCCACACCGTCGGTCAGTACCGCGCCGCCGACGTGGGCGTGAAGCCTTACAACAAAGCGGTAATCGGCGCCCACGGCGCCAACAACGAGTACCTGCTCAGGAACAACGCCGGCACCGACGCACGCCACGTAGGCGCGGTACCGACCGTGTTCACCCAGGACGGCACCAAGCCTTACCTGGTCTGCTTCAACTGCCATGTAGGCACGATCTACGGCGGCCAGGCCGGTTCCGGCCATGCCGGCGAGCATGACGCCACCAACGACTGCAACGGACCGTACAACACCTTCGGCAACTACACCGCTTCCGGCACGGCTCGCCTGATCGGCAGGACCAGCACCGGCGCCCTAGTCAGCAACGGCGCGGGCTACGGCTTCTCCAACATCTTCGGCATCCAGTGCGCCAACTGCCACAACAGCGGCGTCAACAACGGCTACGGTGGCATCCACGGCTCCAAGGTGCAGACCTACACCGACGGCATGGGCAACACCTCCAAGCACTTCCGCTTCATGCCCGGCCTGGCCAACGCCATGTTCGTTCCGGGCACCAAGGGCGGCTTCACCGGCGGCACGCAGGCCACCTACAACAACTACTCCGGCAACAGGAACGGCACGGGCACCGGCAAGACTGTGGGCCAGACCTTCAACCTGCAGCCGGTCCGCAACACTCCGTACGTCACCGCAGGCTACACCGGGAAGGCTCCTTCCTACACCTACACCACCGGCGGCATCAGCAATGACCTGAACTGGGAGCAGACCAAGCAGCAGTCGGTTGCAGGCATGACCGATCCGACTGCAGGCTCCATGGGCTGCTACACCTTGAACCCGGTCGGCAGTCTGGCGCTCAACCTTACTTCCGGCAGCACTCCCGTGGTTTCCACTCCTGTGGCTGGCATGCCCGCGGTCACTTCGACTGCCGGCTACCCCGCCAACGACATTCGCCTGCTCGCAACCGACAACATCAAGGCGGTTGACGGCTCGACCGAATACGGCAATTGGGGTTCCTGCAACGACCACAAGAACCCGCAGGGCAAAGGCACCGGTCCGACCAGAGGCTACGGCTACGGCGTCGACCAAAACTTCGTGCGTCCGGTAACCTACTAACCTTCAACCTCGGTGGAGAGAGGCAACCCTCTCTCCACTCGCTGCAATCGCGGTTTTTTGCCGGCGCCTTCGGGCGCCGGCTTTTTTTCGGCCGCTCGATGCCAATTCACCGCCGCTTCGGCTCATCGCCGTTGACAGCCGCAACGATTACCTGCTAAAAAGACACTACGCCGTCAGCCGGCTAGCCCCCTGAGCCCGCGCTGCATTCCCGCGGGACGCTATCTACTACAGGTCGGAGAAAACTATGAACAACGCCTCTTCCATCGCTAAAATTTCCCTGTTTGTTTTGCTCGTTGCAGCCTCCGGTTGCGGACAGAACAAAGATAAATCAAGTCAGGCAACTCCCGCACAAGCGGGACAGCCGCAATCATCGCCGGCCGCCAAGACGTCGCCTCAGGCGAACGGAGCCCTAGTCGCCAGCGCTCAGGACGCATCCGATGCCGCCACTGCCAAGGAACAAGTCATCAACTCCCTGAAAACCTCTGATTTCAGTGCTATTTACAAGCAAGCCTCGACCGGTTTCAGGCAAGTCGGTTCCGAGCAGCAGTTCATTGCCCTGTGGCAAAAGCAGCTTCTGGAGACCGGAGCCTTCAAGGAAGCGAAACAAACAAGCCAATCCATTAGGCCGGCCGACGGGTTCCTGCTGTTCACCTACCAGGTCCAGTACGCGAACATGGCCAAAGAATTGCGCCTCACCTTCGGCAGATCGAAAGCGGGAAAGCTGGAGCTTACCGGCATAAATCAGAAGCAGATATGATTCGAGCCGACCGGTCCTTATGAAAGACCGCGCGCATTCAGCCGGGCATCCGGCGTCTTACCTGCCGTATGTCCTGCTTTCCCTGGTCCTGGCTGTCGTTTTTTCAATTCGCATCCGGCTGCTTGCGGTCCCCCTGGAACGCGACGAAGGGGAGTTCGCCTACATAGGGCAACTCCTTCTCAAAGGGATCGCTCCGTACAGCCACGCCTACACCATGAAGCTCCCGGGCCCGGGGGGCGCGTACGCTCTCTTCATGGCAGCCTTCGGCCAGACCCCCGCCGGCATCCATCTCGGGCTGCTGATCGTAAACGGGATCTGCATCTACCTGCTCTATCTGCTGGCGAAGCGGCTCTTTGACGGCAAAGCCGCCCTGTACTCCTGCGCCGGCTATGCACTCCTGTCGCTGAGCAGTTCCGTCAACGGGCTGTTCGCACATGCCACCCACTTCGTGGTGCTGTTCACCCTGGCCGGATTCCTGGCGCTTTTTTCGGCTCTCGAGCGCGAACGCAGGTCGCTGCTGTTGGTCAGCGGCCTCTTTTTCGGCGTCGCCGTCACCATGAAACAGCATGCCCTCCCGCTGGCGCTGTACGCCCTCCTGTATTTTCAGCTGCGCGCCGCAGCCGGCCCCGACTCCGGCAAAAGCCGGCTTGCCGGCGGTTTCCTGCTGGCGCTCGGCACGCTCGTCCCCTACGCCCTGATCCTCCTGTGGATGGCGGCATCCGGGAATTTTCAGCAGTTCTGGCTTTGGACGGTACAGTACGCCGGCGAGTATGCGTCGGGTTCGACGCTGAAGCAGGGCTTGGCGAATTTCGTCGATTCTTTCGGGATAATCCTGAGAGCCCAGTGGCCGTTATGGCTTCTGGCCGGCTTTGGCTGCGTCGCGCTGGCGATGAGGAAAAGAGGATGCTCCGACAGGGTTTTCGTGTTCGGCTTTTTGCTTTTTTCCTTGCTCTCGATTTGTCCGGGGATGTACTTTCGCGGCCACTACTTCGTCCTGCTGCTTCCCGCCGTCGCCCTGCTGATAGGCTCAGGCACGCGCAGCGCGGAATTGATGCTTTCGGCTCCGAATTTTGCGCCCTGGGCCGCATGCTGCGCGCTTTTGCCGCTCGTTTTGGCCATCTCCTACGGCTTCTTCCAGGAAAAGGATTGCTTCTTCATCTTGACCCCGACGCAGGTGAGCCGAGCGACCTACGGGGCGAATCCCTTTGCAGAAGCGCCGCGGATAGCCGGTTACCTGAAAGGACATACCTCCCCCACCGACCGTATTGCCGTGTTCGGCTCGGAACCTGAGATTTATTTTTACGCCGACAGGCTCTCGGCCACCGGCCACATCTACATGTACGGCCTGATGGAAAACCAGCCCTTTGCCGAGCGCATGCAGGCTCAAATGATCGGCGACATAGAGGCGGCGCGCCCCAAGTACATCGTGACCGTCAACGTCTCCTCGTCCTGGTTGGTGCAAAAATCTTCCCTGCGGTCGGTCCTTTATTGGGGTGAACGCTACCTTACGGAGTCGTACGATCCGGTTGGGATAATCGACATAATCGACGCCGACACCACCAGATACCTGTGGGACGACCAAGCCGCCGGGTATACCCCGATATCCCAAAACTTCGTCACCGTCTTTAAAAGAAAAAACCCTTAAATCGAATCGCCACAAAAAGGCACAAAAAACACAAAAAGGGAAACCCGACGAAACCATCAGTTGCCGTTCCAGTTACATTTTTTTCAGGTTTACGACAGTGTTTTTCAGTTTTACGACTTTTTTTGTGCCTTTTGTGCATTTTTGTGGCAAATGTTTTCGATTCCGGTTTTCGCACTCCGAGGTTTTGGTGAACAAACGCACGACACTGACCATCATGCTGCTTCTTTTCCTGGTAACCGCCGCCCTCTATTCGCGTGCCGCGTTCTTCCCGTTTTCCGTGGTTGACGACGGCGATTACGTCTCCCAAAACCTCCATGTCACCTCGGGCCTCTCCCTCGCCTCTCTGAAATGGGCGGTCACCGCGTTTTACGCCGGCAACTGGCACCCGCTGACCTGGATGTCGCTCATGCTGGACGGCCAGTTTTTCGGCAACGCTCCCAGGGGATACCACCTGGTCAACGTCGCGCTCCACGCGCTGAACTCCTCCTTGTTGTTCCTTCTTTTCAGGTCCATGACCGGCGCCGTCGGCAGGAGCGCCTTCGTGGCCGCCTGTTTCGCCCTGCACCCGCTCCATGTGGAATCCGTCGCCTGGATCGCCGAGCGAAAGGACGTACTGAGTTCCCTGTTGCTGATCGCGACCCTGCTTTTTTACACCCAATACCAGAAGCGGGGGAAAGTCGACCATTATCTCCTGGCGCTGGCGGCCTTTGCGCTCGGGCTTAGCGCCAAGGCGATGCTGGTCACCGTGCCGGCGCTGCTGCTGGTCTTGGACGTCTGGCCGTTCTATCGTGTGGACCTCCCCTGCCTTGGCGACGGGCGCAGCGACGACGCGCAGCGGCACGACTGCGTCAGCCGCGTCGGGCTGAAACGCGCGCTGTGGGAAAAAGTCCCCTTCGGCGTGCTGTCGCTGGCCTCCTCGGTCGTCACCATCTACGCGCAGAAATCGAACCTGTCCAACCTGGCCGGCCTCCCTTTGTACCTGCGCGCCACCAATGCGCTCTGGTCCACGGTTGCCTATGTGGGAAAAATGCTGCTGCCGATCAAGCTGGCGATTTTCTACCCGATGGTCCCCGTACCCTTTTGGAAGGCGGGCGGCGCGGCCGTGCTGCTGGCGGCGGTCCTGGTCGCGGCGATCAAATGCAGGCGCAGCCATCCCTATTTCCTGGCCGGCTGGCTCTGGTACCTGATCACCCTGCTGCCGGTGATCGGGCTCGTGCAGGTCGGCAGGCAGGCGATGGCCGATCGCTACACCTACATTCCGCTCATAGGCCTGTTCGTGGTGGCCGGCTGGGGCGGGGCCGACCTGGGGAGGCGCTTTCCCCGGGGGAAGATGGCGATTTCGATCGCGGCCGCCTGCTCCCTGCTGCTCCTTGCCGCCGGCACCTGGCGACAACTCGGCTACTGGCGCGACAATTTTTCTCTGATCGGCCACACCCTGGAAGTGACCGAGCGCAACAGCTTTGCCCACGATTGCATGGGGCTCGTCCAGGACCTGCGGGGCGACCCGGAACGCGCCATCGATCAATACAACCAATCCCTGGCCATAGAGCCGGGGAGCGCCACGGTGCACTACAGCCTGGCGGTGGTGCTCGACTCCCACAACGATCTGCCGCAGGCCATCGCGCAGTTCGGGGAAGCCATCGCGCTCAACCCGCGCTTCGCGGAGGCTCATTTCTCCCTGGGCATCGTCCTGGAGAAGATCGGCAGGCTGGCGGACGCCGAGAAGGAATTCCTGGAGGCGATCGGCATCGACCCCGGCAACCCGAAATACCGCAACAACCTCGGCACCTTGTACGCCCGTAACGGCGTGCTCGACGCCGCGGTCGAACAGTTTTCGCAGGCGCTGCGGCTGAATCCCGGCGACCCAAAGGCCGAGCAAAACCTGCAGACGGCGCTGCGGCAGATGCGGCAGCGACCGGGCGCCGCCGGGCGGGAGCTCCCCTGAGTCGGTCGCGGCGCCCGGCCAAGATTCGCCGGGAGAGGGGGCTTTTGGTCCGCACCGATCCCTCAACATTTCCTTGTGTTGTCGGCAAAACACCTGTAAAATGCCTCAGCTACACGGGGGCCGGCGGCGAAACGCCGAGGCGGCGCCCGAGCGCTCGTCACCGGAGAGACCTCCTTTGCTGATCCGCATCCTGAAAAACTCCTACCTCAAACGTCCCAAACCGGTGTTTTTGGTGTTCCTCTCCATCGCCATGGGGGCCGCCGTCGCCACCGCGTTCCTCGGCATCGCCGGCGAGGTTTCCCACAAAATGGCCCTGGAGCTCAGAAGCTACGGCGCCAACATCCTCCTGGAGCCGACCGCTTCCGAGGCGGGGGGATTCCTGCGCGAGGCCGACCTCCCCAAAGTCAAGACCGTATTCTGGAAGTACAACATCACCGGCTTCACCCCGTATCTGTTCGGCATCTCGGAGATCTCCTCCGGGGCCAAAAAGGAGCGCGGGGTGATCGCCGGCACCTGGTTCGCCAAGCGCCTGGAGATCCCGGGCGAGGAAGCTTCGGTGCAGGGGATCAAGGGGATCGCCCCCTGGTGGGACGTGCAGGGACACTGGCCCGAGGCGGCGGACGAGGCCATCGTCGGCGCGGCCCTGGCCAAGCGCCTGGGTCTCGTCATGGGGGGCGCGGTCGACGTGGCGGCCGGCGGCCGAACCCGGCGCTTCCGGGTCGCCGGCATCGTGACTACCGGCGGCTACGAGGAGGAGCAGCTTTTCGCCCCCCTGGTGACGGTGCAGGAGCTGCTGCAACTGCAGGGGAAGGTTTCCCGGGTGCTGGTGAGCGCGCTCACCGTGCCGATGGACGACTTCGGCCGCAAGGATCCCTCCAAGATGAGCAAGGAGGAGTACGAGAAATGGTACTGCACCGCCTATGTCACCTCGGTCGCCAAGAACGTCGAGGAGGTCATGGGGGGAAGCCGAGCCAAGCCGATCTGGCAGATCGCCAGCGCCGAGGGGGCGCTTTTGAAGAAATTGAACGCGGTCATGCTGCTTTTGACCATTCTCGCGCTGGGCGCCTCGGCCACCGCCGTCTCCACCAGCCTCATGGCCTCCATGGCCGAGCGGAGCAAGGAGATTGCCCTGATGAAGGCGATGGGCGCCGACCGGCTGCAGATCTCGGCCATCTTTCTGGGCGAGGTGCTGATCGTCTCGGTATGCGGCGGGGTGGTCGGCTACCTCATCGGCGGCCAGCTTGCCGGGCTGATCAGCCGCTCGGTCTTCAACTCCTCCGTCGCCTCGCCGCTCTGGCTGTTTCCGACCGCCATCGTCTCGGCCCTGGTCGTGGCCCTGGCCGGCAGCGCCGCCCCGCTGCGCCGGGCGCTGCTGGTCGAGCCGGTACGGGTATTGAAAGGATAATATGCAAAGGCGCCGCTGGTTGTTCAACATGCTGCTGAAGGCGCTCGCCCACCGGACCGGGCGCACCCTGCTGCTGCTTGCCGTGCTCGCCATGGCCTCCAGCCTGGCCACGGCGCTCGGCGTCGTCTCGGTCTCCATGGGAAAGCGGGTGGCCGAAGAGGTGCGCAAGTACGGCGCCAACATGGTCGTCATTCCTCAGGCGTCGCGCCTCGACCTCGGCAGCGGCGGCCTCAATTTCGGCAGCATCGCCGAGCCCGCCTATCTGAAGCAGCGCGACGTGGAGGCGGCGCTGGCCAAGAGCGGGCTCACGGCCGAGCGCTCCTTCCATCTGCGCGGCGCCCTGCATTGGAAAAATTCGGACCTGATGGTGGAAGGGGTGAACTTCGCCGACATCCGCCGCCTTTTCCCGTGGTGGCAGCTGCGGGGCGCCTGGCCCGCCGCCGGCGAGACGGTGCTGGGCCTCGACCTGGCCGGCCGGCTGAAGCTCAAGGTGGGAGACGAGCTGGAGTTGGAGGGAGCGTCGCGCAGCGTGCGCCTGCGGGTCTCGGGGATCGTCTCCTCCGGCGGCGAGGAGGACGGCCTCTTGTTCCTGGCGCTGCCGGAGCTCCAGCAGGCGCTCGGCCTGGAGGGACAGGTGAGCCTGGTTCGGCTGATGGTCACCGCGGGGGGGGACAGCCTGAAAAAGAGCGCCGCCGCGTTGCAGCCGTTGCTCCCCGCAGCCAAGGTCTCCGAAGTGCGCCAGACGGCGCGCACCTCCGAGGGGCTGCTTGCCAAGGTCAAGCTGCTGATGATCATGGTGACGGCGGTGGTGCTGGTCTCCGCGGGGAGTTCGGTCACCGGCACCATGAGCACCACCGTGCTGGAGCGCGGCAAGGAAATCGGCCTCATGAAGGCGATGGGCGCCACCCGCTGGGAGGTGCTACTCATCTTCTGTGGCGAAGCCGCCCTTTTGGGGGGCGCCGGAGGGATCGCCGGCTACCTGTTGGGGAGCGGCATCGCCCAATTTATCACCAAGACAGTCTTCGCCGCCTCGGCCGCCTTCGTCCCCTGGATCGCCGGCGTTTCGCTGGGGGTGAGCCTCCTCTTGGCGCTGGTAGGGAGCATCGGCCCGATGATCTCGGTGTTCAAGCTCGACCCGGTCAGAAGCCTGCGCGGCGAATAACACCGCACAAAAGATCAAAGGCTTTTTCGCCACAAAAAGGCACAAAAGACACAAAAAAAAGCCCACAACAATAAAAGCCAAAAAACTGTGAGATAAAACGAACCGGAACATAAAAGGCTTTTTCGCCACAAAAAGGCACAAAAGACACAAAAAAAAAGCCCAACACAACAACGAAAAAACTACGCGGTGAACGAACAAAAAATACAGCCTTCACCAAGACGCGGCTTACTGGAAGAAGATTTTAGTTTTTTTGGGTTTCCCCCTTTTTTCGAGTTTTTGTTCTAGATTTTTTTTGTGCGTTTTGTGCCTTTTTGTGGCCAAGCACTTTAAAGGTTTTGACTTATGGCAGTGACTGACTCACGACAGCAACAAAAAAACTGCGAGGTAACGAACTGAACTGAAAGCTGGGGGGTGAGTTATGGAGATAAATTGCCTTTGCGATATCGTCCGTGAAACAAGCTTCGCGATACATTGCTTTCTGCGCCATGGTCACCTTGAAAAAGTATACGAAAACGCCCTAGCCAACCGCTTGGCTAAACGCGGGCTGCAGGTAAAACAGCAATTTCCGCTGCACGTCTTTGACGAGGACGGGACTTTACTTGGCGACTATTTTGCCGACCTTTTCGTCGAAGACCGCCTGATTATCGAACTGAAAGCATGCAAGACCTTAGCCGATGAGAATATTGCCCAAATTCTCGGCTATCTACGGTCATCACGCATCGAGCACGGTCTATTAATTAACTTCGGTGCGCCCAAACTGCAAATAAAGAAGTACATCCTTAACCAGGACGCAGTTTACTAAAAAATATATAAGCTTTTGGCTCTTTTTGGTTTCCCCCTTTTAAGGTTTTTGTTCTTAATTTTTTTGTTCCAGTTTTTTGTTCTAGTTTTTTCGGTTTTTTTTGTGCGTTTTGTGCATTTTTGTGGCCAAGTGCTTTAAAGGTTTTGACTTAGTCTGTATTTTTTGTGGCCAAGCGCTTTAGGGGTTTTGATTATGGCAGCGGCAACCATTGAAACATCTGCTCTCACCAGAAGCTACGGCGAGATCTGCGCCCTGAAACCGATCGACCTGCTGGTCCCCGAGGGGGAATGGCTCTCGGTGATGGGTCATTCCGGCTCCGGCAAGAGCACGCTGATGAACCTGGTGGGGGGACTCGACCGCCCCAGCGGCGGCGCGCTGAAGGTCGGCGGCAAAGACCTGCTGGCGCTTTCCGAGGACGGACTGGCACGCTTCCGCCGGGAGTACGTCGGCATCATCTTCCAGCAGCACCACCTGGTCCCCTACCTCTCCGCCGTCGAAAACGTCATGCTGGCCCAGTACTTCCACTCGACTCCGGACGAGGCGGAGGCCCGAAACGCCCTGGAACGGGTGGGCCTGGGCCACCGGCTGAAGAACCGGCCGGGCGAACTCTCCGGCGGCGAGCAGCAAAGGGTCTGCATCGCCCGAGCCATCATCAACAGCCCCAAGCTGCTGCTGGGCGACGAACCCACCGGCAACCTGGACCATAAGAGCACCATGATGGTGATGGAGCTTCTCAAGGAATTGCGCGCCGAGGAGCGTTTCACCGTGGTGATGGTGACGCACAACCAGGAGGTCGCCGCCTGGGGAGACCGCACCATCTATCTGGACGACGGGGTGCTGGTGCGCGAAGAACGGACGAGGTGTTGATGCTTGCCCTGAAACTGCTTCCCCAACTGCTTGCCTGGACGGCGACGGCGCTGCTGTTGCTAAGGGCGTTCTCCGGACGCCGCCTGGCCACGGCATACGCGGCCGGCGCCGGCTTCCTCGGGGGAACGGCGGCGCTGGCAGTGGTGCCCGGCGCCCTGCTGTACGACATGGTCAGGGGCTTTCTGGGCGCGGCCTTTCTGCTGCTTTGGGGCGTATCCGTCGTTGTCCTGTACCAAAGTAACCGCCGGGAGGGCGCGTCCGGGGTGAGGTTCCTCAACCGGGCGCCGCTCTGCGGCGCCGTCGCCCTTGTCTGCGGTCTGATTGCCGGCGCGACCTGCGCCTGCAGGCTCGGCAGCGGCGCCGCCGGCCAACTGCTGACGCCGCTGCTGCTGGCTGTGGCCGGCTGCGCGCTGGTCGCCGCCGCCCTTTACGCCGAGCGCCTCCTTTCGCCGCGCATCACCGTCACCCCCGCCGGCCTGCTGGCGGCGCTGGTGGCCCTGGCCCTCTTCGCCTCCTCCTTCCTGATCCGCGTCGACCTGTTCGCCCCGCTGAGCATGAAGGTGATGAAGGGTACCCACGATTTCGTGCACCAGTTCATGGAATCGGTCCTGATCCCGGACCACATTTTCGTGCGCCAGGTCGTCTGGGGGTATATCGGCATTTTCTTCAGCAAGGACGTGGGGTTTTGGGGCGGGATGGTGATCTGGTTCACCCCGGTCTGCCTGCTGCTTTTGGCTATCCGCTTGCAGCGGCTTCCCAAGGTCTCCCACATCCGGCAGGGGGCGCAGCGCCGTCAGGTGATCGCCCGGGCGATCAAGGAGCGCAACCTGCGCCTGGCGGTCCCCGGCTTCGCCCTGGCCGTCCTGATCGCCGCTGCCTACCAGAGCCAACACCCGACGGTCGAATACTGGGACCCCAAGCCTCTGCAACTCACGGCCAACGCCGCCGGCGAGATATTCATCCCCAGAAAGGGGGAGGTCAACCTGGAGGACGGCAAACTGCACAAGTACCTCTTCAAGCAGGGGGAGCGCGAGGCGCGCTTCTTCGTGCTGATGGCTCCTAACGGCAAGCTGACGGTGGACCTGGACGCCTGCGCCATCTGCAAGCCCGACGGCTACGGCCAGACCGAGGGGACGCTGATCTGCTACTACTGCAAGACTCTCATCCCCCTGGAAACCATCGGCATGACCGGCGGATGCAACCCGGTCCCGGTGCAATTCGCCGACACGCCCGACGGGGTGCGCCTGAACGCCGCTTCCCTTTTGAACAGCTGGGGGCAGACCATCCAGAGCACCACCCGGCCTAAGGAGGGGGGCAAATGAAACGCTTGTCGAGCTTCATCCGGAACGCGCTCTGCTCCCGGTTCCTCCCCCCGGTGGTCATCGGCATCTTCTTTTTGCTCTACATCGGGATCGCCTTTTTCACCGACGAGACCCTGATCACCCTGATGGCCTTCACCCGCGCCAGCAAGGCGCTGGCCGCGCTTTTGGCCCTGATCCCTCTCAACAGCGCGCTGCGCCTGGCGCTGGAGGTCGCGCGGCATCTGCGGCGCCGCCGCGCGCTCAGGGGGGGCGAGGTCAAGGAACTCCCCCCCCTCTTCGACGAGTCGGTCGAACTGGCGTCCGCCTCGCTGCCCGAGGAATTGGCGGGCCGCCTCGCCGCCGCCGGCTATACGGTGCGCCGTTCGCAGGGTTCGCTGGCAGCCGTGCGGGGGGTGGGGATTTTCCCGGCCAGGCTTTGCTACCTCGCTGCCAGTTGCGCCCTTTTCGCCGGCATTCTGCTTACCACGACCAGCAGGTCGGCGCAACGCGGCATGGTGGTCGAGGGCGAGCCCTTTCCCGCGCCCAACGGCGCCCCGGCCCTGGTCGAGAGCATCCGCCTCGCTCCCGCCACTGGCTCCCTCCTCGCCAGGACGCTGACCATCGAGGTGGCCCCCCTCCAGCCGGGAGCGCGCCGCAGCTCGTTCGGCTTGTACCCCCCCTCTCTTTACGGCGGCGACTTCGTCTACCCGCGCTACATGGGCATCAGTCTGCAGTTGCGCTTCACGGCACCCGATCTGCCCCAACCGTTTGAAAACCAGGCGTCCCTGAACCTGTACCCCGCCGGCAAGGAGGGGAGCGTGGCCGTCCCCGGCTCCACGTACCGGCTCGATTTCAGCTTCGACCCGCCTCCCGAGGGGGGGGACCGCTACGCCTCCTACATGGCCGAGCCCAAGACGCTGCAGGTGAAGCTCATCAAGGGGCAGGATCTGCTTTTTTCCGGGAGCCTGCCAAGCGGCGGCGTCCTGCTGCGCGACGGCTACCGCATCGAAGTCCCGGCGGCCAAGCGCCTGGTGGTGACCGACTTCATCCGCGATTACGGCGTCCTTTGCGTCTGGGCGGCGGGCATGCTCTACCTGGCCGCCGCGGCGCTCTACCTGCCGCTCAGGAGCCTATCTCCCCGGCGCGAGATGCTGTTTGTCGTCGCGGCCCCGCTGGTCGCAGCCCATAGCCGCGCGGAGGGAAAGAGATCGGCCCACGCCGGGGTGTTCCACGACGCCCTGGACATGCTGGATGCGGCAAAGGGCGGGGAGCCGGAGCCGCCCGCCGGCCCGACGACGAACTGAACCCGATGCGCAAAAGGCGTTACCTCCCTTTGGCGGCAATCCTGGCCGTAGCCGCGCTGCTCCTCTTGAAGGTCGATCTCGACATCACCGGCGATTTCCAGGGCATCTTCCTGCTCAAGGGCGAAGGCGGGGCGTGGCTGGAAATTACCGACGACCTCTTCCCGGAGGACGTGGACCGCTACCTCTGGGGGCACCCGCTGACGGGATTGCGGCGCGTTTTCGCCAAAAGCCTCACCAGCGACTGGGGCGCGTCCAGCGATTGCCAGTGGGACGCGAAAACGGGGCGGGGGTTCATCAAAACCCGCTATGCCGACGGCAGGAAGCTCCTGATCTGCCTGAGCCGCTTCAAAGACGACCGAGGCGTCGGCTCCCGGGGGCTCTTCCTGGGGGGGCGCCTTGCCCCCCACGGATCCCGACGCCAACGTCTTCGACAGGAACGAAAGCGGCATGGCCTACTACGACGGCAACCGCTATTACCACATCTGGTGCAACGTCAACGAGGGGATCGTCGACGACTCCAGCAAGCTGCTGGCGCCGGAAAGCTGGGACTATCTCGGCAGCGGGATACTGGAGGAGTCGTCCACCGACCTGACCCTGGTCAGCCGGCATCGAACCCTGGTGAACAAGATTCCCGTCGAAGTCGAGCGTTATCTCTTTTATGGCGTCGGCGACGACTACCTGACGCTCGCCACCAAGATCACCAACGTCGGCGCGAGCGCCACCTCCTTCACCTACTTCTACGGAGACGAGCCGTGGGTCGGCAATTACGGCACCTCGGCCGGCGACGTCGGCTGGCTGAAGGATCGGCTGCTGGAGACGGAAACCCTGATCGACACCAAAAAACAGAGCTACGCCGGGATCTTCGATTACGGCAACCCGCTGGCCGGCGAAAAGCAGGTCTACACCCGGCAGGCGAACTTCATCGAATGGCAGCAGACAAACGGTCCGTCGGTCGCGCTGATCTCCAACGATTTCGAAAAAGTCGGCAAGCCGGAAGAGAAGATTGCGCTCAGCAGCCATCTCAACCGCGTGATAGCGCTCGAATGGGGGAAACTGACGCTGCAGCCCGGCAGCAGTTTCACCTTTAAGATAGCCGTGGGGATGGCGACCTACGATCCCCGGCTCAAACTCCCCGTCAAGCCGTATACCGGGCTCAACTAATTCCCTCCACCTTCCCGTCTTCTTTTTTGCGCGAGCGCCGCCTCCAGCGTCCCCATCGCATCCGCGTCGCGGGGGTCTCTCTCAAGGACGAGCCGGCATTCCCCGATGGCCGCGTCAAACTCCCCCTTTGCCAGCAGCGCTCCCGCCAGCAGGTCGCGCATGCGCAGGTCGTCGGGCCGTATCCGCAGCGCCTGCGCGTATTGCCCGATGGCCGCGGCCAGGTCCCCCTTCTCGGTCAAGGCAATCGCCAAATTCCTGCGCACCGCAGTGTCCTTGGGGTTGATGCCGAGCGCCGCCCGGAATTCCCCGATGGCCCCCTCCCAATCCCCTTTCCGTGCGAGGGTGATGCCGATCATATCGCCTACCAGATAGTTGTCGGCGGTAACCTGCTGCGTGTGCCGGAGGATCGAGACGCTGTCCCGCCAATAGCCCAGTTGCTGCCGGGCCAGCGCTGCCGAAGCGGCGATCAGCGCCAGTGCGGCCAGCCACAACACCCCTTTTCCGTAGGACGTTTTTTTGAGCGGGGCCGGCGCCCCCCAGGCCAGCGCCACGAAGATGCCGATTCCCGGAATGTAGGTGTAGCGGTCGGCCATCGACTGACTCCCTACCTGAATCAGACCGATGACCGGGAGCAGGGTGACGAGGAACCAGAACCAGCCCACGGCGAGGTACGGGCGACTGCGCCGGCTCAAGAGAACCCACACGGTAATCAGCAGCAACAAGCCAAGCGACCCGGTCGCCTGCCATAGCGCAACCGAGGAGGGCATAGGGTACAGGACACCAAGATCGACGGGCCAGAAGATCTTGGCCAGGTATTTCACGTAGGCCGTCAAGGAATTTTCGACTCGCAGCAGCAAGGGGACCGCCTGGAAACTCTTGGTCGCTCCGCCTCTTTGCTGCGCGTAGACGGCAATCCCGCCCACGACCAGAGAGCAGAGGAAAAAGGGAATTTTTTCCCTGACAAGCTCCAGAAACCGGGATGACATGCGCGGGCGCTCCGCATCCCGCTCCCCGCTCCGGTAACGTCCAAGCGGCCAAAAGTCCAAAAGGAGCATGACGACGGGAAGGGTTACCAGCATCGATTTGGACATGAGTCCCAACAGAAAGAAAACGAGCGCCCACCAGTAGAGCGCGGGCTTTAAATCCTTGGTCACGTACTCGGCGTAAACAAGCAACGCGAGAAAGCCAAAAAGCGTGCTGAGTACGTCTTTTCGCTCCGCTACCCAGGCAACCGACTCGACGTGCAGAGGATGGAGCGCAAACAGGGCCGCGACCAGCAGGCTTTGCCGGCGCGCGCCGGTCAGGCGGAGAAAGAGCAGAAAGAGGACGACCGAGGCAAAGGCATGGATGACGACGTTGGCCAGATGATGGGCGCGAGGGTCCATGCCGAAGCATTGGGCGACGGCCATGTGCGACAACCAGGTCACCGGATGCCAGTTGAACGCCGCCACGCTGGTAAAGGCCCAGACCGCGCCGGCGCCGGTCAGGCCTTGGGCGAGGTAGGGGTTGTTGGTGACATGGTCGTTCTCGTCCAAGATGAAGAAGGTGTGGTCGCCCGACGGCCAATATACGGCCAGGGTCGCCGCCAGCAACAGCAGACAGAGAGGCCATGCGCTCGCGAGCGTCCCGGCGGGCTTTTTTGCCGATCCGGCAGGGAGTTGCGGCGCGCTTACTTCGACGGCGCCTTGTTTGGGAAATAGCTTCAAAATTACCTCAGACTAACTTCGGATGACGGCGGGCGAATCCACGATTGCGCCATTTCCTATAGCATCAACCCGTTTTTTTTTAAAGGTCAAAACGAATGCGCCCCTCGTCCGCCCCGGCCCCCTGCCAACGGTTATGCTTTATTCCGCGGGCGTTTCATGGTATATCTCGCCCGCACGAGTCTGCATCATCACTACCGCAAAAGGAGCTGCACATGAAAAAAACGGCTGTTCTTACCGGAGTCGTCTCCATCCTGCTGGCCTGCACGGCGCTTTGCCATGCCGAGAAATGGGACAAAAACAATTTCGAAGGCGCGGGGATAACCGCTGGATATTACGGCGCGGACAGCATAAAGACCCAAGGGAGCCTGATCAGTTGGACCGAGAAATACGTCTTCGCCCCGGACGGCACCAAGCATTTCACCGGCATGCTGGCAAAGATCCCGGCGTGCAAAAAGAACATCGATAAAAGGGGGGAGGTCGCGCAGTTCCAGGTCGATTACCAGATCAAAAGCGGCAAGTACCGAGGAGCGGCCAAGCGCTACTACACCAAAGCCAACGACCTGATCTGCACAGACAAGGATTTGGGGGGCGAATTCGATCTGGCGTGGCACGAGATCCTGCGCGGCTCTCCGATGGAAGAAGCCCTCTACGACCTAGTGAGCAAATATAAAGTAAAGGTTAAATAACCCCCCTCTTTTTGCCGTCGGAAGGGGCCCGCATTTCCCGCATTTGCGGCCCCCCCATCTTGTCAGGTCGCTCCCGCACCCAAAGCCGCGCCCCCCGATTCCGGGGGCGCGGCTTGAAGATCTCCCCCCGATTTCCGGTACGATTTTCCCACGTTTCCAACCGGCCGCCATGCCGCCGTTAGACCTGCCGCAGCCTTTGACGTATTGGCTTGGAACATGCAAAGTCCTCTGCAGTAAACACCGTTTGTTTCAACAACTCCAGGCCCAGACAGGCGACGTGGGCCTTTGGTCAAGGCTGTCAGCCGAGACATTACGCGAAAAAACAGATCGACCCGGTGTTATCACTTAGTCAACAAAGGAGGTGGAGAATCACAGCGAAATTTGAGCAATGAACGGATTGGTAGGCTGTAACGAACTTCGGTTCGGAAACTAACAAAAAAGGAGAACGCAACATGAGAAACCCTGGCATCAAGATGCTGCAATCCCTGCTCTGTGCAATGCTGGTCTTTGCACTGGCGGGCTGCGGCGCAAGCAACCTGGCCAACCTGGCCGGCAGCAACAACGCACCCGGCTCCGTCGCCGGCAAACTGGCATTCAAATCCACCGCCAAAACGACCGGGGCGGTTCCTGCTGGCGTCACCGCCGTCCAGGTAACCGTTACCGGCACCGGCACCAACGGCCAGCCGATCCCGGTCGTCAGGGGCACCATCGACACCACCACCAACCAGGGGACCATCGGCGGCATCTACCCCGGTCAGGTGACCATGACCGTCAAGGCCATGAACGGCAGCACCGTTGCCTTCGAAGGTTTCGCCATCAGCGTTCCCGTAGTCGCCGGCCAGACCACAACTCTTGCCAGCCCGATCGTCATGTCTGCGCCGCTCGAAAAAGCTCAGGACGCCAACTGCATCCAGTGCCACGAGACCACCATCGACACCAATGGCCAGAACCTGGTCGCCGACTTCAAACAGTCCGGCCACTACAGCAACTCCAGCTGGACCGGCAACGACAAATACGGCATCACCGGCACCGGCTGCGCAGGCTGCCACGGTCCTTCCCACAACGACCCGGATCCCTCGACCTCCGGCCGTTGCTACGAGTGCCACGGCGCCGTTTTGGTACCGAGCCACAAAGGGAACTCGGGCCTGATCGTGCAGAACAACTGCGTCACCTGCCACTCCCCGCACAACATCATGACCTTCGTCAAGGGCAAATGCATTGCCTGCCACGCTATGCCGCAGGACGCCACCGCGCAGGGCAACTTCGTCAACGACAACAACGGCGTGCGCGCGATCACCACTGAATTCAGCAAATGGTCGCATCACGTAACCGGCGTAACCCTCAACGACGCGCATTGCACCGCTTGCCACCTGGAAGGCACCGTGGTCAACGGCGACGTCGTCGTCGATACCGGCGTGCATATGTCCGGCAACAAAACCCACCTGCGTAACGCCGACACCGACGCCGACATGGTCTGGGATCCGGCCAACCCGAACTTCACCACCATGGACAACTTCTGCCTGAGCTGCCATGACTCCAACGGCGCAACCTCGCCGGTAAGCGCCCAGGTCCAGGCGTACATCAACGCCAACGGCATCGCCGCCGCCGGCAAGACCGCTTCGCCCAGCAACCCCTTCGGCGACACCATCTCCAACCGCTACGACAAGATGCAGCGTCCGGCGGTCGTCGATGCCAACAGCCAGTTCAACACCAGCAACAACTCGCACCACGCCGTCAAAGGCAAGCGCTACTCCGGCCGTACCCGTGCAGCCGGCCCGCGCCAGATCGCTTCCGCGGCAACCTTCGCCAACAACTCCTCGTCGATCCTCAAAGGCGCGCGTAGCACCATTTACGACGCCGGCAACTTCAACGCCCTTTACAGCCCGCTCGGCACCGACGGCACCGACGCCACCGGCCTGGGCGACGACTCCACCCTGCATTGCGGCGATTGCCACACCGTCGGCCAGTTCAAAGTCGGCTCCTCCGACACCGCCAACGGCTCCCCGACTCCGGTCGCCATCGGCGCGCACGGCGCGAACAACGAGTACCTGCTGCGCAACACGCTGGGCACCGACCAGCGCCACACGCAGAATGCTTACGTCGTCAGTTCCACCAACGTCGTCACCTACACCAACCCCGGCGGCGCCTTCCTGGTCTGCTACAACTGCCATGCGTACACTAAGTACGGCAGCATCTACGTAGGCACAGGCCTCAACACCATCGGCACCGGCGTTGGCGTCCAGCCGCACGCTGGCGAGTACGACGCGTCCAACCGCTGCAACGGCGTCGGCGACACCATACCGTTCAACGGCTACACCACCGGCAAAGCAACCGACGGCACCCAGTTCGTCACCCGCTTCGCGGGCACCGCAGGAGCAGTTGCCACGACCGTTAACGGCGCGCCTACTACCCTCCAGTTCTCGTCGCCTGCCGCTTACCCGGGCGAGCAACCGACCAGCCCCGGCAACGTCTTCGGCATTCAGTGCCTGAGCTGCCACAACTCCAGCGTTGCCAACGCCTACGGCGGCATCCACGGCTCCGCTAAGAACATGAACACCGTCAGCCAGAACGTCGATCCTTCCGTAACCGGCGGCGCTTACATCGACGGCATGGGCAACACCACCAAGATCGAGCGCTTCCTGCCGGGCTTGGGCAACGCCATGCACGTCCCGGGCACCCTGGGCGGCTTCACCGGCGGCACCACTGCCGGCCCGATCACCAACACCAACGTCTACTCCTACACCACCGGCGGCATCTCCAACGACACCAACTGGGAGCAGAAGTTCTGGCAGCAGACCGCCACCACCAACTTCGACCTGGCTGGCAAGACCGCGCCCGTCGGCCTGAACGGCGGCGCCGGCTGCTACACCCTGGGTGTAGCTCAGACGGTTTCCACCAACGTAACCGCAGGCCTGCTTGGACCTTCCGTCACCGGCGCAGGCGGCGCTGCCACCCCGATGTACAACACCTGGGGCGGCTGCGACGACCACACCGGAGCGCAGGGAGCCGCGAACCACGGCTTCGTGAAGGCCATTGTGCGTCCCGTGACGTACTAACTTTGAACCTTTGGAGAGGGGCTCGCCCCCTCTCCGACTTGCCGCACATTTAGTGAAGGCCGGCGCCCAGGCGCCGGCCTTTTTTTTAAGCAACCCACTCGTCGCCGACGCGCCGTTTCGGCGGATTCCGCGGATGTTTACTCTTGACGGCAGCAAAAACATGCTGTTAATATCCATGCTTTGATCAGGCTTCCCGCTATTTCGGCGACTCTGCCTCGCTCGTTTTCAGACTTATACTTCAAATAAACATACGGAGTTAGCAATGACCTGCCCACGCTGCATAAAAGCCGCTTCCCTTCTTGTCGTCCTGGTCGCCTTTGTCGGCTGCAAATCCAAGCAGGAGCAGCCTGCCGCCGTCGCCGTCGCCGGCGCACCGCAGGAGCAGGCGACGCCCGGAGCAGCGCCTTCCGGGGACAAACAAAGCAGCGTCCCCGCAGTCCCGCCCAAAGACAAGGCGGATGCGCAAGCCGCAGCCGCCCAGATCATAGCGCTCATGCAAGCCGGCGATTTTGCCGCCGTCTACAAGAATTCCTCGGCGGGGTTCAAGCAAATAGGAAGCGAGAGCCAATTCGTCGCCAAGTTTCAGCAGACACGGCAGAACGTGGGCGCGCTCCAAAATCCCAAAGCGACTAGCATCGGCACCGTGGCCGGCAAGGGCTACACTTTGACCTACCGACTCGAAAATGCTCGCTACCAAACCGATTTGCGCCTAAGCTTCTCCCGCTCGCCGAGCGGGCAAATGGAGCTGGCAGGCCTCAACCAACACGATGAACTGAAAAAATAGAGGGCTTCTCTGGTCTCGGAAAGCGCGTCGGCGCGCTTTTAACTCGTAATTTGCGGTCCGATCTGCTAGGATTCTTCGTTGGTTTTTCACTCAGGCGCCGAATTCAGCATTAGAAGGAAACAACCGTTTTATGAAAGCCGAATCCAAACTCGCCCGATTGCTCCTGGTTTCTCCCTGGACCTTGCTGATTTTTCTCGTCCTGCCTTTGCTGGTAATCCTCAGTTTCACCTTGCACCTCGCCATTCCGCTGGCGGCGCCCGATGCGCTTCTGTACAACAACCTCTGCTTCGCTCTGCTCGTCGCCTGTCGGCTTTTTCGCTACCTTGCCCGCAGCGGACGGACGCTGAGATACGGCGCCGGCTGCTGCCGGCCGCGCCAAGGCGTGGCGATCGCTGCGCCGGCCTCCCAACTGCGCGCCCGGTTGACCCAAAAGGGGTACTTCTTCGACACCGACGGGAGCTACGGCGAGCGGTGGGATCTCGGCTATTTCGGCACCGCCCTCCTGTACTCCGGCCTCTTTCTGCTCCTTTCCGTCGGCTGCTGGGACAACCTCCGGCAGTTCTCGGGATCCCTTTTGGACGGCATGGGGCCGGGGACCAAGCTGAACAAGATCGAGTCCTACCGCGCCTTCAGCAAGGGACCTTTGGCTGCCGGCCTCGACTCCCTCCCCACCATGCATATCACCAGCCAGACCTTGCCGGATGTCAGTTATCCGAAAGGGGCGACCGGCGTTGCCCTGACCGACGAAGACGGCAAAACGCGGGAGTACCTGTTGATACCCGGGCAGCCGATCCGCTACGGTGCCTTCGACATCTCCATGACGAAGCTGGTTTTTCAACCCCAGCTCGTCATCAAGTCCAAAGGGTCGGGTACCCTGTTCGACGATTTGGTCACGCTCGATCCGCTGGTGCAAAAACGCGGCCCCTACAGCTTCTACGGACTGATGCAGGGGACCATTCTCGGCGTCGGCGTCTATTACCAGCCGGAAAAAAGCACGCTGATGGTGGTAATCAGCCAAGGGGACAAGAAAGTCGTCACCGACCTGACATTTCAAGTCGACCAACAGGTCGTGCAGGGGGATTACATACTCTCCTGTCCGAAGATGGGGCAGTGGTCCGAGATCAAGGTGATGCGCAGAAGGCATAAGTCCTTGCTGCTCCTGGGTGGAGTGCTGGCCGCGCTCGGCCTCCTGCTGAGGGTAGTCATACGCCCCGAGCGGGTCTGGCTGGAAGAGGCTCCCGAAGGCTGCACGGTGCGGATGTCCGACAAGGAAGGGATGAAGGCGATTGAGGCTAAAGGCTAAAGACAGAGGGCGACGGTTTTTGCCTAAGGAGTAAGGAAAATGGCTTTTTGGGAAATGACTTTTTACTTGGTGGCTATGGTGATCTACGCGCTGGCGGGGGGCGGCTTCATCTACTCCTTCACCTTCAAGAATCCGCGGGTGGTTTCCAAGGTTACCCTGCTGGTTGCTCTGGGCTTCCTGGCGCAGACCGCTTCCATTATCGCCAGGTTTCAGGCGACGGGCCACCTCCCCTGGTCGGGCCATTACGAATACGCGCTGATGGGGGGATGGTTCATCATCGCCGGCACGCTGTTCGTCGGCTGGCAGAACAAGCAGCTGCAGGGGCTGGCGGTCGGCACGGTGCCGCTGGTGCTGATCATGCTCGGCTACGGCTACATGCAAAACCCGGCGCTGACTCCCATGGCCGCCAGCCTGAAAACGGTCTGGCTCTACATCCACGTCTACTTCGCCTGGCTCTCCTTCGGCGCCTATTCGCTGGCCATGGCTTCGGGCGTGGTGTTCCTCCTGAAACAAAAGAGCGAAGCGCTGCCGGTGCCCAATCCGACCTACGAGCGCTTCCCTTCGCTTGGACGCCTGGACGAGCTGATTTTCCGCTACGTGGTGTTCGGTTTCATCACCGACACCATCATGAT
>CAIYDQ010000260.1 GCA_903925075.1 uncultured Geobacter sp. | reverse complement strand
CTCGTCCATTATGATTTTTTTTTGAAACTGACGGGTGAGTCGTGTATAGATGGTGTCGGGAAAAATGCCGGTGCACCGGAGGGGAGATGACTTCAATCCTATTGCAGAGGAGGGAGCTTGAAATATGCTCAGAAAATTTATAAACGCAAGGTGCTTGGTCCTGCTGTCTTTAGCGATTGCCTGCAACGGATGTGGTGGCGGGGCTGGCGGCGGGGGGGCCGTTCAGGAAATTTCCTATTCTGGAAAGCTCACACAAGCGACTATTACTTCGGACAACGCAAAGGCCATTTATTCCACCATCCTTGGCTCCGGACCGACGACGGTGTCTACTCTGGCTAAGCCGGTTATGGGCGCCAAAACAGGTTCCCAAACCTCACTAAAATTTATCAACACTCTTAGTCATCATATTTTCGATCTCACCTCTCCAAAAGCCCCCCTTTCAAAAACAGTAGCCAATCAGGTAAACAGCACACTTTATGGCACGACAAGCGGCACGGCTATCTATACGGGTACCTCAAACCCGGACGGAACGGGTTCCGTACACGTTGTTCTGTCAAAGTTCAACAACGGTGACGAAAGCACGTTTGACGGCGAATGTACATTCACGGTAAACAGCTACGACATCTCCAGTCAGATGGCAACCGACACTAATGTGTCTATTCGGAAACTTACCGTACAAACTACATCATCTTCTTACACGATGAGCGGGACGATCAGAAACAAAAAAAATCCTTCCACAATCAACGAGCAAGAAAATTTTGATATCAGCATCCGCGACGATTCAAATAACGATATGTTCAAACTCGAAGAATTTTTGATAAACAGGACCTACGACAGATGGTATTCCCCTTCCTCCTGTAGTGAGACGAACAGTGGTCGTTTTTACATGGCGAACTCCGGATTCGTCGATGTGACTCAATCAACCCCTTTCGTCTACAGTCACTTCAACCAGTTTAATACCGACATCCCGGACTCCGGCGGTCCCTTGCTCATCTCGGGAGCCGGTGGCACAAAGATGAAGCTGACCCCGTTATCGATCAGTGAGATGCGGGAAGAACTAGACACCAACGGTGATGGCATATATGAGATAAACACTAACATCTTATGGACAGATCTTTCCGGCATTGTTTTTAAGTTTGAAAAGGCCATTGGGACCGACGCTTATGAGCAGGGAAACTCTGTGGCCGCAACCTCGGATGGCGGGTACATAGTAACAGGCTCTACTAATTCAGCTGGAGCCGACAGCCCGGATGTTTACCTTGTAAAGGCGAATGCTGCCGGAGACGTCCAATGGCAGAAGACGTTTGGAGGCCCAAAAGGGCAGGTGGGGTCGTCGGTGTTGGAGACCGCAGACCATGGATTCATCATTGCCGGTTACACCTATCCCACTGGATTTACCTACGCATTCGGCTTTGGAGGCGAAGAAATCTATCTCATAAGGACTGATGCCGGCGGTAATCTTCTATGGGAAAAGAAATTCGGCGGACCAAGCCAATGGGCTTACTCCATTGTGAAATCACCTGATGGCGGCTTCCTTATCATGGGCGGGATAACCCCATCTTTATCTACCAGCCATCTGTATCTTTTAAAGATATCATCGAGCGGAGAAAAGGAATGGGACAGGACGTTGGGAACGGAAATAGGCAATTCTCTTGCAGCCACTGCCGACGGTGGCTATGTAGTGGCTGGGTATACTACCGCTACGTGGTATGACTGCATCTATCTTCTCAAGACCGATGCAAACGGTAATACTTTGTGGGAAAGAACGATAAACAAAAAATACAACGCTCGTGCCTCATCTGTTCTAGCGACTTCGTCGGGCAATTACATTGTCACTGGAGTCGATTCCAATACCGGGTATGCGGGAAGCTTCGACGCGACCGGCAAGACACTTTGGGAAAAGACCTTCGAAAATATCGGCGATGTCAGTTCTGCAGCCGAGGGTCAGGACGGCGGCATTGTCTTTGCTGCAAACCTCAATGACATTTCCACGGTCTCTCTGATAAAGACAGATTCTCAGGGGGTGCAACAATGGCGGAAATCGACTCACGGGATTCAGTACAATTTGTGGCCATATGTAAGCTCCATCAGGGCGGCGAATGATGGAGGCTATGTCTTGGTTGGTTATATAGAGTCCGACAAGCAGAATTCATATCAGAAGGATATGTACCTCGTCAAGACCGACAAGGACGGCAACACTCAATAAAAGACGCGGGGGCCGAGGAAGGCAGGTGCTGGACGCCTTTGACTTCCTGAAGTTAAGTTACTGCCGAAACACAAGAAACTCACAAGGTCGAGGGCCAGGTCTTGGAAAATCGTTTTTTTTACCAGCTGTAAAACTGACTATTCAAGTTGACCCTGGGACCTCGGGCAAAGGAGAACAAGTGGAATATGCGGGCTTTTGGAGAAGATTTGGGGCATATTGGTTAGATTTTTTTTGCTTACTCCCACTCGTAGCGATGATCGGGTGTTGGTATGTTAGCGGAATGCCGAGGACGCCGACGGCTTTTCATGCTCATGATTTTCCGATGGATTCCTCCCGTAACAGCCGCAACCCGGTTCTCAGCAGCTGGTGGTCGCTGACCCCCAGGCCGTTTACGCAATGCCGAAGATATGATTCGTCGGTAAGAAGCAGGTTAAGCGCGGCATCCATATTGCGGCCGATTACATCGCCGTAGGCGTGCTCGGCGCGCTGCCGAGCCTCCGCAGGTATTGCCCCCCAGGCTGCCCGCATAAACGCCAGATCGATCATGTCCCTGCTGAGGGTGCTTCGGTCGCCCCATCGGTCGGCATTGGCGAGCAGTTTCTCTGCAAAACAGGACGTATGATCGAGACACTGAATAGGAATAGGCGGCAACTCCAGGCCTTGGAGCGGAATGCGGCCTTCGGCCACGATCTCGAACTTTACTTTGCTGCCGTCAATGTCGAAAAAAGTCCGGATACCGTACCGGTCCGCTCTGACTTCGCGCGCCAGCGGCAGCGGAACCGCCAATATGCCGCCCAGCGACTGCTCGGTTATTTCCGATCTCAGCATTCTGTAGCCGTCCATATCTCCGCAAAGCAGGTCGACATCGAGTGATTCTCGATACTCGTCAAGCTCCATGACGAGGCGTGTCCCGCCTCCGAAAAAACAACGGCTCTTGCCGAGAAGTGGGGCGTTCAAGGCCTCAAGCACACGTTGGACCGTTCGATGCCATGGTCTGCTATACATTGAGCACTCCGTTGCCGTAGGTATCCGCCAATTTCTGTACGAAACTGCGCTCTTTTGCGGTCAACTGGGCTTGGTCGACAAATCGCCAGCCGGCTTCGTAAAGACGGAAAGCTTCCTCCTCGTCTATAAAGCGATTCTGCCTGTTCCAACAGACAAGCGCCAGAGCGGGAAAATCATCAAGTGATATCGTTGCCATGCAAAAACCCCGGACCACTGCGTAGTACTTCTGCTGGCACTATAGCACGCTGCACTCGTTACGACAAAAAACTATTATCGTGCCCGCTCAGCGGTAGTTTCGGAGCGTCGGGCCTGGACATTTGACTTTACTCAGGGTTTCGGGGACGTAGGGGGGGCCGCTTGTCCGTCGTGCCGGCTGACGCGACGTGCCGGGTCTTGCCGATAGTAGTCGCCAAGGACGCGATAAAGCTCGGGGGCGTGGCTTCGCAGGGCGAGCGGGCGATCGAAGAACTCCTCGGTGGCCACCGCGAAGAACTCGGCCTCGTTGCCGGCTCCGTAGGCGTCGAGGAAGGTCTTGTGGCCCTTTTCGATCTGGCCGCGCAGCCGCAGGAACTCTCGGGAGCAGACCTCCACCCAGCAGGCGAGCCGGTCGCGCTCGGCAAAGGGAGGGGTGCCGTCGGCGACCCCGTCGAGCATGTCGAGCTTGTGGGCGAACTCGTGGTAGACCACGTTATGCCCCTGCTCGGGGTGGCGTGCCCCGTGGAGAACGGCGTCCCAGACCAGAATCACCGGCCCTCCCCGGGCGAAGGCCTGCCCGAGGATGGGGGCCGGGGCCGCCAGCGGCGCATCCACGCGCTCGAAGACGCCGAGGTCCCGCTGCGGCACCATCACGGTGGACGGATAAACCAGAATCGAATCCACGTTGCGATAGTAGTCGTGGGGCAGCCCCAATTGCAGCAGGCAGGCCTGCGCCGCGATGGTGACGCGGATCTCGTCGCTGAGCTGCAGGCCGCCGCACCCTTCCCACTGTTTTTCCTCCAAAAAGACCAGGGTCGTTGCCTTCAGCTCGCAGCGCTCGGCCTCGTCGAGCACGAGGTAGTGGGGGAGGTTTGCACGCAGGAAGGTCTCCCCCTGCGGCGGAAAGGGGCGCATGCGTATCTCGGCGCGGCGACGGTTGAGAAGCCAGTGGATCATGTGCTATCTCCTTTTACTGAAAGACGCTTCCCTCTATTTTAAACTGAAATGAAAATAAATATCTGTAATAGTCACAGGTATCCGTGTCAAGTACATTACAATAGGCACAGTAAACAATATCGCAACGCCTTATATGGAGTGAACTTAGATCATATGAGGTGTGATTGTTTTCAAAGCTTCCAATAGTTATTTTTTGTTTCAAACATATCAGGCACTTGCCTGACAAGCATTATACGGCACGGCAAATGCATTGATATAGTAGATTCAAAAATCAATCGGAGGTTACACAAATGAAAAAAGCTTTATCCACAATCGTTGCTGCTCTGGTAGCCGTTTCTTTCGCTGGTATCGTTTCTGCTGCAGAAGTTAAAACCGACACCAAAACCGAGACCACCACGACCAGCCCTGCCGGCGACGTGAAAGTCGAGAAGAAAGAAGTCAAGAAAACCGTCAAGAAGCACAAAAAACACAAGAAAGCCAAAAAAGCAGCGGCCGAAGCCGCCCCTGCTGCCGCTCCCGCCGAAGCACCGGCTGCAAAATAACCGACTGCCGGATTACAAAAAAAGGCCGCGTCCTGGGATGCGGCCTTTTTTTTCGCCCCGCGCTGCAGGCTGGCTTGCCGGTCGGTCGATCCTCGCTACCTGCGTGGGACTTCGACGGTGAGCTAGCCAAGGGAGCTCATGCCGTCCCCCCGGCTCAACCGACCGCGTTACCCTTTTCCCTTCTCGTTCCAAATCGGATTTTCTACGTCGGCGGCGTCGAGTTTTGCCGTCTCCGCCGGATCCACATGCCAGAAGGACATGTCGATTGCGGCATCCGCGTACTGCTTTTTCTTCCCATGCGCAAACGGGCACCACCAATTCTCCACTATTTTCACCAAATACACCGCGTAGCTGAAGAGAGCGACCGTCAACGGGCAATAGAGCTTGCAGTTGAAGACCCAGAAAAACCTGTAGCGGGCCAGGCTCAAGCGTGAAACGTTAATAGTCGGCTGATCCTTGCTCGCATAGCGATGGGACACCCAGTCGGGAACGAAATCCCCGTACGGTTTGATGTTCATGCCGCCGACATATTCCAGGTGGATTTTGACCAGATTGACTCCGACGATCACGAACGGCACGGTCGTCAATAGAGGAAGGTAGATAAGCGGCACGCCGAAGATAATTTTCCAGAAGGGTTGTCTTTCATAGTTGCAGCCTATGTGGCCGGGCAGTTCCGAATATTTCAGCCGGGAGGCGAGTTCCAGGTTGCCCGAGCGCTCCGCCAATTCGATGTCGCGACGGGTTTTCTCGATCTGCTCCCGTAACCCCTGGATTCGCTGGATGGCGCTTTTTTCGGTGTCGTAACGGGCCCGCATGGCATTGGCCTTCTCGCGGTCGTCGGCCAGATCCTTGCGCAGCACCTCCAGCCGATCTTTGCTGGCGCGGTCTTTTTCCTTTTTCAGAGCGACTTCCTCTATTTCCAGCTGCATTACCCGTCTGCTGATGGTGTCCAGTTCCGACGGGAGCGAATCTATTTCCGTGCGCAGCATGGCGCAGGCTTCATCTACCAGGTCGATGGCCTTGTCGGGCAGAAAGCGCTCGGTAATGTAGCGGTTGGAGAGGGTGGCTGCCGCGACCAGGGCCGAGTCCAGAATCTTTAAGGAGTTTCGGAGTGTCAGGCATGGACATTGGACATTTACTGCGATAGTTGGGGGAATTTGTATGCAGGAACAAGAGGGGGTGGGAGCGCAGATTATAAGCGTCCCCTTTGGGGACGCCCAGGCAATGGATCTGGAGAACTTGGCGGCAGTCGAGCCCCAGTGGTCACAGCCTCTGACGTGCAAATCGGTAAACTTGGTCGTGCTCGCGTTTGCCGACAGCGATGACCATGATCACAAAACGGTCGTCGATAACTTGGTAAACCAGGCGATAGGCGACTGAACGCAACTTGATCTTGTAGCAGTCGGACATTCCCGCAAGGCCGGCCGATTCGACACGGGGAGCGGCAAGTCGTTCCACGAGACGACTCTTGAACTGCTCCCTGACTGTATTATCGAGTTTGCGCCACTCCTTGAGTGCGGAGGACTTGAATTCGAGGCTATAAGTCATCTATAGAGACTTTCACGGAAGGTTCAGCTGCGCGCTCCTTAATAATCCGGATAAGGTCGATGTCATCGAGCTGTTCCATCATCTGCTCGAAAAATGCCGCGGGTACCAGGTAGGCTGTTGGGCGATTGTGGTTAAGCACGGCCACAGGCTCGCCGTTCAAGTCGTTTATAATCTGGGTCGGATTCTTTTTCAATTCCGTTATGCTTACTGTGGTTCTGGCGTGAATTCTCTCCACCGATGTTCTCCCTCTGTCCAATTTGGCACCCATTATAGCACCATATTCGGAGCCAAACAAGGAGAGGGCGATGTCGGGGGGGCAGGCAAGAATATGGGCTTCCTTCGGTGCAGGGCAAACTGGCGGACTGATTGGCTGGTACGGGAGAATGAACTGGGGACAGCTGGGGGGGGGGGAGTTGTGTAAGTGGTTTCAAACATCAAAACGATGTCAGGGTAAGAACTTACACAACTAGCCTACGTCCTCCCGCTGGTCGTAGGGGGGACCGGTGGTCGCTAAGTAAAAGTTTGCTGCCGCTGGTAGTGATCAGATTTTGGCTCGCGATGCCCCTTCCTTGAAGACATATCCCACCCCGCGCACCGAGTGGATGAGCTTCCTGCCGGCGTTGCGGTCAATTTTATTCCTCAGGTAGTTGATGTATACGTCCACGATGTTGGTGAAGGAATCGAAGGTGTAGTTCCAACAATGCTCCGTAATCATGGATCTGGTCATGACTTGGTTTGGATTACGCATGAAATATTCGAGAAGATAGTATTCCTTGATGGTGAGGGAAATTTCTTGATCATTGCGCCAGACCTTGTGAGCGACTGGGTCCAGGCGTATGTCGGCGAAGGTGACCTGCTCTCCTCTTTCCTGCTCGCTCCGACATACCAGTGCTCTCACTCTGGCGAGCAGTTCGGGGTAAGCGAACGGCTTGGTAAGATAGTCGTCGGAATCGGAATCAAGCACTGTTTTCATATCATCAACGGATTCCTTTGCTGTGAGCATCAGTACCGGTGTCCTGTTCTTCTTTGCCCTGAGATTTTTCAACAGGCTTAGTCCGTCCACCTTGGGCAACATCCAATCCAGCACGATCAGGTCGAACGTCTTTGCCAGCGCCAGCCGGAGTCCTTCCTCGCCATCTGCAGCCGTTATGACCTCATACTGTTCTTCTCCCAAACCGCGCTTCATAAAATTCGCAATCTTCTTTTCATCTTCGACGATCAGGATTCGCATTTCGACTTCCTCTCTATTGATACCATTTATCAGTCGTCAGCAAGTCAGCAACACTCATTAACAATGATATCATTTTTAAGCGATACACAAGTCAATATTTTAATGATTGAATGACTTGAGCGGACCAGAGTCGGCTCAGTCTTTTCAGGTCAACGTCGACTCTCAGGTGGGTGTAAATGACCGCGATGGGGAAATGATCGTTGGTTTCTGAATGGAAATGACCGCGCCGGGAAAAAGATCGTCGGTACCGGAACGAAAATGATTACGCCGGGGAAATGATAGTTGGTT
>CAIYDQ010000259.1 GCA_903925075.1 uncultured Geobacter sp. | reverse complement strand
CATGGGGACGCATAGAACCAATCGTTGTTGTAGGAGTCGTAGAAAAAGGTGTCTAGCCCCGCGGGTTCGATAGGTGGGGCGACGACGGGGATACCTTGGATACCCTGAACGATGACGCTAGTTGCGCCCGATTCTGCCGAGATGTCGCCTCTTAGAGGGAAGAGGCTGGAGGGGAAGACTTGTCTGTTCAAAGGGACTCCTAAGAGTTACGGAAGGGTGACGGCGTTGCCGAAGTGCGTGGGGATATACTGAAATGAGTTCCACAGCTATTGCTCCGTAGGCGGTTATTGATCCCATAGAAACTGTTATCGTAACGTCTTCTGCAAATGAAGCTGTGGTGTCTGCCATGGCAAGGTCGTTGCCTGAACCCTGTGCGTGATAAGTCCAGGGCTTGCCACTACCTGTTTCCGTGGGTAACGTTTCGACAGTGGTTAATGTTGTCTGGGAGGGTACGGTAGCAACTGTGAATGAAGAGCCATTGAAGGTGATAGGAAAACCGGGCCATTCTATGTTTTGACCGGGTGCAACGGTAGTTGGAACAAAATGCCCGCCGGACTTAAACGTCATGGTGGTACCGCTGGAAGTAGCAAGACCAGCCCCACCAGAAAATCCAACAGCATAGCGCAATGTGCCTGATGTAGCCGTATTTGTTGCTACAATCTGACTACTCAGGAAACTAGCAACTAACCAATTACCCCCGGCAGTTAAAGACTGAGAAATAGTAGGAGACCCGCCGCCTTCTATAGATGATTGTGTGCTACTTCCTATGGATGCAACTCCTGAATATTCGGATATTCCCAAAAACAGAGTAAATCCATTTACAGGGGGAGAGCTTTCACCAGCAACGGTGACCGTTACCGATGTGATGGCCCCAGCACTACTACAACCCCACATCTCCTGATAATCGGCCGTTGGGGCAACATTAGTATTGATTTGTGTCCACTCATTACCTGCTGAATCAACAACGGATTGTACAGCACCTATTGTCCCTCCATCGTTTGAACAAGTCAATTGAAGAAGAAGGGTGTTCCCCGCCGTGCTAACGTAATCGAGGGTTATAGTGGAATTTAATCCGATGACTTGATCATAAGTATTGCCAGTGCCCACAAAAGCTATGGGATTGCTAGGGGCCGAAGTTCCCGCAACAACAAGATGCAAGTTCGTAGTGTCTACTTCAGTTCCCGAGGTTCCGACAATCGTAATCGTATACTTCCCTGAGGGCACGGATGCGCCGACAGTGATTGTGCAAACACTCGTGCCTGTATCAGGATTCGGAGCAAATGCGAGAGTGACTCCCGCGGGAGCGCCTGAATACGTCAGCGTCGGCGTCGGCGTGCCCAGTAACTGCGTAAGGTTGATATTTGTCGCGCCTGTGCCGCCAGGGGCTACAACGACAATCGGGGCGACAGTCTGTAACGACAAGTCAACCGTGTTGCCGAAGTACGCGGGGCTAGGTGCCCACGTCACGGGGTTTGAACTCAACGAAGAATTCGCCTGAGGGTTAACATTACCTTGAGGTTCAGGTAGGGTTATAGGCGTTCCGAAAGCGTGTGGTGCAGTGGTAGGCGTTCCATTACGGAAATCGCCAGACCTTACAAGTCCGAGCATTTGAACTCCTTTGAAATGGCTCCTGCCCTCCGACTCGAACGGAGACCCCTCGCCTTAACAGGGCGATACACTACCGTTATGCTAGACAGGAATAGGGACTTCTTAGAATTTCCCAAAAATCCGGGTTGCGATGCCCGCGACGAACCCCGCAATAAAATATCGTCGCTTGGACTTTCTCGCGTCAGCCTTGACAACCTTAATACGTTCAGTACATACCTTTTCGTCATCAACCGATTGCTGTTTCAATCCTGTGACTTGCGCGGTTAGGTCGGTAACTTGTTTAGCCTGAGCGACTGCGAGGGCATTGCCGTTAGCCACGAGGGTTTGTTCGTTTGTTATCTCTTCTTGCTGCACGGGAATTATTTCTAACTGCTGAACTGTTGCGATTGCGCCT
>CAIYDQ010000258.1 GCA_903925075.1 uncultured Geobacter sp. | reverse complement strand
GCCGGGTAAAAAATGAGTTGACTGAGGAAGTCGCATTTGCTATAAGAGGGGACCTCATTGAGCGGGAATAACTCAGTGGTAGAGTGCAACCTTGCCAAGGTTGAAGTCGCGGGTTCGAATCCCGTTTCCCGCTCCAAATAACTTAATGGAATCATTTTCGATTCTTGATACATGACCCCTACTTTCGCCAAAGCTTTCATTAAGAGAGCCGCAATGAAGGTGGGGGTTTTTCGTTTGAGCTTGGTCGGGCGATTCAACGGTCGAACCTTGGATGGCGGCGTTTTTCAGGCTGATCTACATGGCGCTTAAAATAAAGCGATCGTTGTTGGCAGGTCGGTCTCCACGATCCGGGGGTGCAAACATGAAATACATAGCCGTCGTCGTCTGTCTTGCTTGCCTGACGGCCTGCTCCACCGTTCAAACAAAGGGCGCTTTTAAAAGCGGGTGGACCAGCCGTAAAAATGAAGCTGCTTTCAAGATGTGCGCGCTGTACCGCCCGAAAAAGGGAGGGCCCAGCCCTCAAGATATGGACGGTCTCATCGCCTTCGGCATGCTGACCGAGGAGCAAGCTAACCGTGCATCCAAAGCCCTGGTTCTGCCTGGCGACCCGGAGTGTCTGGCGTATGCTGCCTATGGTCACCGTCGAAAAGATGTTGGCGAAATATTTGACGCTAAGGGAGTACTGCTCGAAAGATACGCCACGTACGATTGCGATGATAATGACGTGGCGTGCCCTGGAATCAGGGTTGACTTTGCTGACGGCAAAGTTGTGAACGTGTCCGTGCTTCCGTGACCTGCCAGGGCTTTTGCAAGCCGCGCGCAATTCCGACCGGCTCCCGCAAGTAAAGAAGATGTTGAAAATTCAAGCACGGCAGTATGGACCATTTTGAACCGGCCGGTTGTATTTTAGAATGGCCGTTTGACCGGCCTACCCTTTTGCCTGACCTTCGGTCTTGGAACCAAAGGCTCCCACCACGGCGGCGATCGAGGGGAAAAAGGCGTCCTTTCCCAACAGTGCGGTAAGCCGCGACCGATCGAATTCCGCACTGACCCCTTCCATAAGCGCACAGAACACCAGCTTTACCCCCTTTTCCTTCAGGATGGCATGCAGTTCGCGCAGCGACTCGGCCGCGGTGAAGTCCAAGTCGTTCACGGCTGCCGCATCGATGCAGAACCAGGACAGCCGAGGTTGCGCTCCGTTCACCAGCCGAACCACCTCCCCGGTCAGCACCGAGCTGTTGGCGTAGTACATGTTGTGCATGAAACGATAGATCATCAGGCCTGGCATCGCCTGTTCGGGGACGCTCACCTTCTGCTGGCGCCATCCGCTCACTCCGTCGGGGACCAGCAGCATGTTGTTCACAAGGTAGCCGTGACGGGTATGCACCACGAGCGACATGACGATTGCCAGCAAAATGCTCTGCTCCACCCCCACCGCAACGACGACGACGGCCGTGAAGAGCGCCACCCAGAACTCCCAAGGGCGCTCGGCGAAAATGCGGCGCATCCCCCGAAGGTCGACAAGTTCCACGCCGATCAAAAAAACCACCGTCGAGAGGGCGGCCGTTGGGAGGTAGGCCAGGGGAGCGGTAAGAAAGAGCAGGACCAGGAGCACGGCAAGGCTCGCGGTAAGCTGCGACAGTTGGCTGGTCCCTCCCGCGCTTTCCACCATCTGGGTCTTGGTCGGGCTGCCGTTGACGACGAAGGTCCCGGACAGGCCTGCACCGAAGTTTGCCAGGCACAAGCCGATCAGGTCGGCGTTTTCGTCGAAACGTTCGCCGTAGCGGCTGGCATAGGCGCGGGAGGTGGCGGCGCTCTGGGCCAAAATGACGATGAACATGGCGAAGGCGGTAGGGGTCAGCGCGCGCAGGAGGCTCAAGTCGCCAGCGTGCCGGGGGAAGTCGATGGCCGGCAGACCGCCCGGCACGGCGCCGAGCACGCCCACTCCGAAGCGTTTCAGGTCGAAGGCCCAACTGACGGCTATGGCGCCGATTATGGCGATCAGAGCGCCCGGGATTCTTTTCGACAGCATGCGCGAGCCGACCAGTACGGCGAGGACGGCGGCCGACAGCGACAGGGAACCGAGGTTCGTTCGGCCTATCTGCTGCAGGTCAAGGATCAGCCTGCTTACCGGACCGCCTCCCGTTTCCGGCAATCCCAACATGCCGGAAATCTCTCCGAGCGCCACCCGGATGCCTACGCCGGTCAGGAAACCGATCAGGACGGTGCGTGAAAGGAAATCAGCCAGAAACCCGAGCCTCGCCAGGCGGGCCAAAAGCAGCATGCACCCGGCCAGCAGTGCCAGGATGCCCGCCAGGGAAAGCCATTGGGCCGACCCCGGCGCCGCCATTCCCGAGATGCCGCCGGCGAGGATTGCGGCGGTGGCGGAGTCGGCGCCGACCACCAGGTGCCGGGACGCTCCGAACAGGGCATAGAGGGCCATCGGGATAAGAATGGTGTAGAGGCCGGTGACCAGCGGGGTTCCGGAAATCTTGGTATATCCCATCACCTCGGGAATGGCCAAGGCCGCCAGAGTTATGCCGGCGGCCAAGTCGGCCGCGACCCGCGACCGGTTGACGGGGAGGATTCCCTGGAGTATCGGAAAGCGAAGCTCATTCATTTGAAACCCTCCCGCTCGACAGGGGCGCGCGGATTACCAGGAGTCGCGTCGCCGGTGCCTGCCCCGCTCTAAGCTATCCGACAGGGAATCCATTCATCCTCGTTGAAAGAATAGACCGCGCAGAGCCGGTGGTAGCCATCGGCGATGACGACTTTTCCGTTCTTGCGGTCCCTAAGCAGCAGGATCGGGGACAATTCTTTGCCGTCCGTTATCTTTTTCCGATCCTTTTCCACATGGGAATTGCTGACGCCCAGAAGGGAAAGTCCGGAAGCCCTGAAAACGTCCTTGGCCTTGAATTTGGCTATCGGTGTCTTGCGCAACCGGGCAACGATTTTTTCGACATCCTTGCACTCATGGATAAGTGCAAGATATGATTCAGCCGCCAGAAAATCCTTTTCTTCAGGCTCCGGCAGCCACTTGATCCGGATTTCCTTTCCCATAGGGTCGTCTCCCCCTCTACTGCCTCAAGGTTCCTCGGAGGTCGCATCTCATACTCAATTATTCCAAAAACGAGTATGGCGCATGCCAAACAAAAGTTGTACTCATATTTTGCGGGGGGGAGTATCGGCTACTCCAAGCCGTTCGGGATATCAAGTCCGGCAAAGTAGGAAGAGTTTCCACTATGGATGTTTCTCCCTTGGCCTCAGCCCGATTGAAGATCGGCCTTTCTCAGAAAGAGTTCGCTAAAATGCTCGGCGTCTCGCTCCGCACCCTCCAGGAGTGGGAGCAGGGGCGTAGATCCCCGTCAGGTGCGGCTAAGTCCCTCATTTCGATTGCCATCAAGAACCCGGAAGCCTTGAAAGAACTCCTTGCAGCTTAAAAGAGTCACCCAGCCTCCTGCCTGCTTGTCCCACCGCGCCGCTTGACGATATCCGTTCTCATTTCCTTCAATCTCCGCGCCCGCTTCCGGAAATGCCCGTCTTTACCTGAAAATGAACGATCGAAAAAAACTTTTTGCCGAAAGAAACGGGACGAGGAAATGACGAAGGCGAGCGACCGTGGGCCTGAGCTGGCCGCTCTGGACGAGCTTTTTGAGGAATATCCGTCGGCGCTGAAATATTAAATATACAATACATTTTGTATTGAAACCGAAAGCTGTTCTCTATAGAATACATATCCATGCTATTTGAGATCGGTGAAAACATACGGAAGGAGCGGAAACTTCGCAAGCTCTCGCAAGAAAAACTGGCGAGTGCTCTGGGGATGAGTCGAGCCACCATCAGCCAGATAGAATCGGGGAGCGTGCAGGAAATCGGCGTTCGCAAGCTGATGAGGATACTGGACTACTTGGATTTAGAACTCCGAGTGCGGCCAGCAGGCGCGCCGCCGACACTTGATGAATTGAGAGAGCAAAAGTGAGCCAAGATCTTTCACGCATGCTATCCGTCTGGGCCGCCGATCGACGGGCGGGACTTCTGGAGCGGGTTTCGGAGCAAAGCAATTACGTTTTCGCCTATGATCCGGCGGCAGCAGCGCCGGGCGATCAGGTGTCTTTGACGATGCCGGTGCGCCTTGAGAGCTGGTCGAGCCGGGATCTCCACCCGATATTTCAGATGAACCTGCCGGAAGGGGCGCTGTTGGCGGCGATCCGGCGCGGTATTGCAAAGCTCGTTGGTTCGGACGATATGGCCATCCTCCGGGTGACCGGGGGAAACCAGGTGGGACGCAACCGCTTTTCCCTGCCGTCGGATTCGGCCCCAGGCCTGGTGGAAACTCGCGAAACGCTGGAAGATCTGCTGTCGTACCCTGACACTGCTGAATTATTTCAGGAGATGGTTTCCAGATATGCGCTTCGGTCGGGGGTATCCGGCGTGCAGCCAAAAGTAATGTTGGATGCAACGGAGCGGGGCACTGCCGCCATTGGAAGGTACATTGTCAAATCTTGGGGGGCTGAATATCCGCAGCTAGCGGCTAACGAGTTCTTCTGCATGACCGCGGCGCAGCGGGCCGGCCTGCCGGTCCCGGAGTTTCATCTTTCCAACAACGGCGGTCTCTTCGTAATGAAGCGCTTCGATATTACCTTGGAAGGCGAGCCGGCAGGATTCGAGGATATGTGCAGCCTGCAGGCATTGGGGACGGCACAAAAGTACAGCAGCACCTATGAGAGACTCGCAAAAAGCATAAAAGACTTCGTGTCCGGTGAGTTTCTGCAAATAGCCAGAGAGCAGTTCTTCGCCTCTTTGGCATTGTCAGTCATGGTGCGCAACGGCGATGCCCATTTGAAGAACTTTGCCGTTCTCTACGAGCGCCCGGGTGCTCCCGTGCGCCTGGCGCCGGCGTATGATATCGTGACCACCACGGCCTATCTTCAGAAGGACATTCCGGCATTGTCCATAGCCGGGACCAAGAAGTGGTGGTCGCGCAAAATATTGGAGAAGTTCGCCATAGTGCATCTGGCGTTGTCAGTGGGAAAGGCCGGTCGGATTTTGGAAGAGGTAGCCGATGCGGTGGCCGATACTCGAGGGAGTCTATCGGCGTATATTGGCGACAACCCGCAGTTCGCCGAAGTGGGTGGACGCATGCTTGTCGCTTGGGAGTCAGGGATTGCCGAGGTACTCACCAAATGATTGCCGTGGCCGGATCCAGATGAACAGCAGGCCTCTTCTTGCACCTCGCGGGGCGGTTTCCCTTAGTTGTCAATATATCAATACTCGGTCCCATTCGCAGGCCCACCGCAACTTCAGAATGCTGCCGTAGTAGACGGATTAAGGCTTGCAAACGGCAGGGATAACAGGCAGACTACCCCGGGATCGGGAGCGTGAGTCATGGGAAGGAAAAAACACGCTACGGTTGCTTAAAATTAAGGCCGGGTCGGAGCGGAGGATACTATGAGGAAAAAGCCGATAGAGGATCTGGAAGGCGTGCAACAGGTGCTGCGTGACTTGATGCCCGAACTGCAGGAGCGCTACGGCGTCAAGTTTCTCGGCGTCTTCGGCTCGTACGCCACCGGCCAGCAGAGGAAGCGCAGCGACGTCGATATTCTGGTTGAGTTTACGGAAGGCGTTCCCATGTCCCTGATCCGCTTCGTGACCCTGGAACTGGAGCTCGGCAAATCACTCGGCCGAAAAGTCGACTTGGTGGAGCGCTCCGCTCTCGCCCAAAAACCTGCCATAGGGAAGCGGATCCTCGAAGAGATGAAGCCGATATGAAACCCAGCGGGCGGTTGTCTGTCGAGTACCTCAACGATATCCTGGATGCCGCCCGAAAGGCGATGAGCTTCGTTGACGGCGTCAGCTACGAGCAGTTTCGCAACAACGACGAGAAATTGAGCGCGGTGATACGGAAGCTGGAGGTAATCGGCGAGGCCGCGAAAAGCATTCCGGCCGTCTTGCGCAAACGCTACCCGTCGATACCATGGAGATCCGTTTCCGGGATGAGGGATAAGCTCATTCACGCTTACTTTGGAGTGGATCTGGAACGAGTATGGGAGACGGTGCGGGACGATCTGCCGCCGTTGATCGAAACGATCGAGACGATGTTGGGTGAAGATCCGCACCAGGAGCTGCCATGAAATACCGCAACCGACGGCACTGGCCATGTTCGTTTAATGGGTGACCTCAGCTCCTGGCTCCCCGAACGATTCTCTTAAGGGCTCATTTTGCTGCTGAAAAAGTGGCTTTAAGGCTAGAAGTAGAGGTGAGTATGCTGGTTTACTCCATGATTACGGCCTGTTAGCTTGGTCCGACCCCAATAGGACAATCGGTGCCTTGCGCAACCGGGCAACGATTTTTCCGACATCCTTGCACTCATGGATAAGTGCAAGATATGATTCAGCCGCCAGAAAATCCTTTTCTTCAGGCTCCGGCAGCCACTTGATCCGGATTTCCTTTCCCGATCACACGAGTGTTGGGCGATTCAAATTCCTGCGTTTGTTGTCCCTGGAATTATAGTGGAAAGGGAAAAATCCCCGAACTACCTCCAATAAAACGATATAGCAGAATGAATGTTGTAAAAGCGGTTCATCCGCAGAATCTGTGGGTCCCCTTTGGTTCGGGGAGGTCGCCAAGTGTGTGATATAAGGCTATCTTAACGACTTCGAGGTTCTTATAGCCGTAAGCTCTTTTGATAGTCAGTTTTGCCTT
>CAIYDQ010000257.1 GCA_903925075.1 uncultured Geobacter sp. | reverse complement strand
GATCGGCCTGCACCGGATTCTTTGCGCCAAACCGTATTTTAATCCCTGCCGCGCGCGCCGGAAAACCGGCGCACGGCGCACGTCGTCCCGAGCTTGTCGTGACTCCGGCCCGTAGCTCTATCGCAATAAGAGTGAAGAGGGCTTGTCGGTGTAAGAAGATGTAAGTTTTCACTATCTCAGCATTACTGAGCATCTATTTAGCTGTTCGGATGATAGATTACAGCGAGACCACAACGGTTGTAACCAATCAGTCGGGGCGAAATGGGCGGGTTCTACCTGGCTTTAGGGGCGTAATAACCATTGGTTTTTAGTGGAAACACAATTTGAAACTTGACAAGTTGGCCTCATCTGTGCTTAATGCAGGCTCGTCTGTTAAAAGCTTCATATGAAGAGAATGCCCGACGAGCGCCTGGAGGCCGGGTCGGCGCCGGGGCCGCAACGGATCGACCGGGAGCCCCTTGAGGGCGGCTCCCGTCGCCTGGGATCGTCAAAAGAAGGAGGCTTGCAACCGGGTTGAGAGCGGGGAGAGCTCTGCATCAAGGTATGACTGCGATGGAATGCCAACAACATTCAAATGGAAAAGGAGCGGCGAAATGAAGAAGAAATTTACGGCAGCCTGCCTGATGGCAGCAGTGATGGGAACGGCGACCATGTCGTTCGGAGCGGGGTTCAAGGTTTCGGAGCAGAGCGCCAAGGCAACCGGCATGGCCAACGCCTTCGCCGCGCAGGCGGACGATCCCTCCGCGCTGGCTTACAACCCGGCCGGCATCGCCTTTCAGAAGGGGACCCAGGTGCAGGTGGGCTCGAACACCATCCTGGTGCCGCAGACCCAATTCGACGGTACGACCAGGCTCAGCCCGACCACTCCCGTTTCGGTGCAGGCCAACCGCGACATCTTCCTCTCCCCGACTTTTTATGCGACCACCAGCATGGAGAGCCTGCCGCTCTCCTTCGGCCTGGGGATCAACGCCTTCTACCCGCTGGCCAAGCGCTGGGACGCCGACAGCCCCTTTCGCGACAGCATCCAGTCCATATCCATCAAGCCGATCAACTTCCAGCCGACCGTGGCCTACCGTTTCGATGATCTGAAGCTGGCCGTTGCCGCCGGCGCGGACATAACCTATGCCCAGGTTTCCCTGCAGAAGATGCTGTTCGCGGTGCCGGGGGTGCTGGCGAGCGAACTTGGCGTACTCGGTGCGGACGCCACCGCCACCGGTTTCGGCTACAACCTGGGACTGCAATGGAAGCCTTGCAGCACGGTTTCCTTAGGCGCCGCGTACCGCAGCCAGATCAAGCTCAACCTGAAAGGCCAGGCCAACTACCTGGCGACCACGGCCACCGGGCAGGGAGCCGTCGGACTCGTCCCGGGCGGGAGCGCCAAAGCCGCCAACACCAGCGCCTCTACGGACGTCACCCTGCCGGACACCATAACCATGGGGGTGGCCTGGAAGCCGATCGACAAGCTGACCCTGGAGTTCGACGCCGAGCGGACCGGTTGGAGTTCCTACGGCAGTCTGACGCTCAACTTCGGCACGCCGCTGACCGCCTTCAACAACAAGCCGGACCCCAAGAACTGGTCCGACGTTTGGGCGTACCGGCTGGGCGCCCAGTACGCGCTGACCCCCAACGTAGACCTGCGCGCCGGCTACGCCTACGACACCAATCCGGCCCCCGACGACACCGTGAGCCCCGAGTTGCCGGATTCCGACCGCCACAACGTCACCTTCGGCACCGGATTCCACAACGCCATGGGGTCCATCGATCTCGCCTACATGTGGATTCACTGGGCCGATCGCACCGTCGCCAACGTCAAAGAAACCGGCACCTTCAAGAGCGACGCGCACCTGATAGCCGCCTCGGCAACGCTGAAGTTCTAAGCCGAGTCTCGCCGGGAGGGCGAGGCGAAAGAGGAGTATTCGCCGGATAAACCGGTCGAAGAATCTGCATAAACGAAAGGCACTCACGAGGTAAAGTGAGTGCCTTTCGTTCGCTAGGCGCGCGATTTTGAAAAGCAAGAAGGCTTGCAATTCCTGCGCAGTAAAGTTATATTTAGATATAATTTTAGTGGAGGTGCGCCATGCACACAACTAACCTGCGTAAGGTAGGCGGCTCGATTATGCTTGCCGTGCCCCCTGCCATCCTCGATCTACTGCATTTGCATGCCGGCGCAACGGTCGGTCTAGCCGTTGATCGCGGACGTCTGGTGGTTGAGCCAACGCTACGCCCGCGGTACAGCTTGGACGAACTACTGGCTCAATGTGACGCATCGGTCGAAGTTAGCACGGAAGATCGCGACTGGCTGGATGGCAAGCCAGCCGGCAGAGAGCTGCTGTAATGGAGCGCGGCGATATTTACCTGGTGTCGCTGGACCCGACTTCGGGCCATGAACAACAGGGAACGCGACCGGTCTTGGTCGTCTCTCCGTCCTCCTTCAATCAACTGACGAAAACGCCGATCGTCCTGCCAATTACCAGCGGGGGCAATTTCGCCCGCACCGCTGGTTTTGCCGTATCGCTGATGGGGGCAGGTACCAAGACCACTGGCGTTGTACGATGCGATCAACCACGAGCCTTGGATCTAACCTCGCGCAACGCCCGCAGGCTGGAGAGTGTACCGTCGGCGATCATGGACGAAGTGCTGGCGAGGCTGGCCCCGATCTTTGAGTGAACCGGTCGAAGCTGCCAGAAGGCGGAGGTGGACTCGAATGGTGCGGGTTTCAGTCGTTTTAATGTTCAGCACGAAATGGGTAGAGGACGGCCTGCGCTTCGGATTTCGGTTGACAAGACAACCGGATGGATATACATTTCCTATCAACAATACCTGCCACGCGAGTCTTGCATCCACCTAACGTGGGGACAGGACGCGAACCACGGCGGGTTTTTTTTTGCCTTGAGGTGCATAGTGGCTGAAGTGCGAAGATTTGAAAAACCTGCGCTCTCGCTACCAGCACAGCTTGAGCTGCTGAAAAAACGCGGGCTTGGAATCGAAGATGACAAGAAAGCCCTCCACTACCTGCAGCACGTAGGCTACTTCAGAATATCCGGTTACCTTCACCACTTCCAGAACGCAGATTCGAGCTTTCCCGCCGGTGTCACCTTCTCGACCGTTTTCGACCACTACAAGTTCGACCGCGAGCTGAGGCTTCTGGTCCTTGACGCCATTGAGAGAATCGAGGTAGCCGCAAAGAGCGCCGTTTTCAACTCCATGGCAACTCTGGAAGGGCCTCACTGGTTCATGAAACCCGACTTGTTCTCGATCAAGTTGAACCATGCCGCTTTTATCGAGGGCATAAGGGAGGAAGTTGTTCCAGCCGAAGACAAGAAGGGTCACCATCTCTTTCTGGATAGCTATTTTCAAAACTACGACGAACCGAATCTGCCGCCGAGCTGGATGGTCGCCGAGGTATTAACCTTCGGGTCGGTGTCCCATATTTACAACAACCTGAAGGTTAATCACAGAAAGAGGATTTCCGGGCCGTTGCAGATTCATTTTGAGACCTTCGGCTCCTGGCTGCATGCCTGTTCTCATCTGCGCAACGTCTGCGCCCATCACCTTAGGATATGGAACCGGAAGTTCGTCATCAGACCGGGCGAATACGACACAGCCGCTGCGCATAGGCATGTCTTCAGCAACAATAACTCCTTCTATGCCTACGCCGTCCTGATTCGGATTCTCCTCTCAATTATCGCCGACGGCTCCCAGTGGCATGTCCGCCTCTCGGCTTTAATGGTCAAGTACCCTTTTGTGGACAAGGCACGCTTGGGTTTCCCTAAGACCTGGAGACAGGAAGAATTTTGGGGATTTAAGCTGGCATAGCAGCCCCCAAATGGTCTTACTAACTCTTTCAAGCCTACTTTTTCACAGCGTTACTTGTCCCAAGGCAACTCCATCCCCATGCCTTTTTTTCAGTTTCAGCCAAAAGCCCAGACCAAGAAAAAAGGGCACAGCCTAAGCCATGCCCCTTGATCGATTTGTAGTTGCTATCACAACCGTGAAACTTCGGTACACGACTTTATACCCCAGTACACGACTCTATTCCACGACACCGATGGTGGGCGGGCCCGCTCGCTACTCCACCGTGACGCTCTTCGCCAGGTTCCTCGGCTGGTCGACGTCGGTCCCTTTCAGGACCGCGATGTGGTAGGCCAGAAGCTGCATCGGGATGGAAAGGATGATGGGACTCACATCCTCGCCGTCGAGCGGGACCTCCAGCGCCACTTCCACCTTGTTGCGCACCTCGGCGTCGCCCTCCGAACATACCGCGATCACGCGCCCGCCGCGGGCGATCACCTCTTCCATGTTGGAGCAGACCTTCTCGTAGTTCGCCCCCTTGGGGACCAGCACCACCACCGGCATGTGCTCGTCGATCAGCGCGATCGGCCCGTGCTTCATCTCGCCGGCCGCGTACCCTTCCGCATGGATGTAGGAGATCTCCTTGAGTTTGAGCGCGCCTTCCAGCGCGATGGGGTAGTTCATGCCGCGGCCAAGGTAGAGGAAGTCCCGGGCCGCCATGTAGTTGCGCGCCACCTTCTCCACCTGGTCGTTCAACTTCAAGGTCTCTTCCATCAGGGCCGGCACCCGCACCAAAGAGGCGATCAGTTTCCTCCCCTGCTCGCAGTCGATGCTGCCGCGGGAGCGGCCCAGACGGACGGTGAACAGATACAGGGCCACCAACTGGGTCACGAAGGCCTTGGTCGAGGCGACGCCGATTTCGGGACCGGCATGGGTGTAGACCACGCCGTCCGCCTCGCGGGCAATGGAGGAGTCCACCACGTTGCAAATGGCGACGCACCTGCCGCCGCGCCTTCTGGACTCGCGCATGGCGGCCAGGGTGTCGGCGGTCTCGCCGGACTGGGAGATCAGGATCACCAGGGTGCTCTTGTCCACCACCGGGTTGCGGTAGCGGAATTCGGAGGCGATGTCCACCTCGACCGGCACCCGGCAATGCTCCTCGATCAGGAACTTGCCGACCAGCGCCGCGTGCCAGGAGGTGCCGCAGGCGATGATGCAGATCCTGCTCACCCCCTGCAGTTCCGCGTCGGTCATGGAGAGGTTTTCCAGGTAAACGTCCCCCTGCTCCTCCCGAAGCCTCCCGGCGATGGTGTCCCGGACGGCGCGCGGTTGCTCGAAGATCTCCTTCAGCATGAAGTGGCGGTAGCCCCCCTTCTCGGCCATGTGCGCCGACCAGTCGATGTGGCGCGGGGTCTTTTGCAGAGGGATGCCGGCGACCGTGCTGAACTGCGCCTTGCCCCCCTTGAAGACCACCATCTCGCCGTCCTCGATGAAGATCATGGAGCGGGTGTGGGAGAGGATCGCGGGGATGTCGGAGGCGACGAAGAATTCCCCGTCGCCAAGACCCACCACCATCGGGGAGCCGAGCTTGGCGGCTATCAGCAGGTCCGGTTCGTCCGCGCAGACGATGCAGAGCGCGTAGGCCCCCTTGAGCAGTTGCAGCGCCTCGCGCACCGCGCCCTCGAAGTCGCCGCTCACCTTGCGCCGCTCCTCGATCAGGTGGGAGATCACCTCGGTGTCGGTCTCGCTCTTGAAGACGTGGCCGGCGGCCTGCAGTTGGTCGCGCAACTGCAGATAGTTCTCGATGATGCCGTTATGGACCACCACCACGCTGCCGGCCTGGTGCGGGTGGGCGTTGATCTCCGAGGGCCTGCCGTGGGTGGCCCAGCGGGTATGCCCGATGCCGATCGAGCCGGTCACCGGTTGGGTGACCAGCAGGCGCTCCAGGTTGGCGAGCTTCCCCTCGGAGCGTCTGATGCTCGCCTTGTTGTCGCTTATGGTGCAGATCCCCGCCGAGTCGTAGCCGCGGTATTCAAGCCTTCTCAGCCCTTCGATGATGATGCCGGTGGCGTCCTGCCGTCCCGTATATCCAACAATACCGCACATGTGAACCCCTTTTGGCTAAGGGCTAATGGCTAAGGGCTAAAGGAAAACCCATGGTCATTCTCCGCTGCCTGGTGTTGGTGATGCCCGTTTTATCCGTTTGCCTTCCTCAACTTCCACCCTTCCTTGTTCACCTGCGGCGCGCGCGCTATGGCCAGGGAATCCGGGGGGACGTCCATGGTCACCGTGGTCCCGGCCGCGATCAGGGAGTTCCTGCCGACGGTCACCGGCGCCACGAACTGCACGTCCGAGCCGACGAAAACATCGTCCTCGATCACGGTGCGATGCTTTTTAACGCCGTCGTAGTTGCAGGTGATGGTGCCGCAGCCGATGTTGACGTGCTTGCCGATGGTGGCGTCTCCCAGATAGGTGAGGTGGGACGCCTTGGACCCCTCGCCCATCACGATCTTCTTGGCCTCGACGAAATTGCCGATCTTCACCCCGGCCGCCAGCTCGCAGCCGGGCCGCAGGTGGGCCATCGGCCCGAGGACCGCGGCATCGCGGATGGTCGATTGCTCAAGGACGGTGCCGGCTTTCACCACCACGTCGTCCGAGAGTATGCAGGAACTGATCAGCGTCCCCTGGCCGATGTCGCAACGCTCGCCGATGACGCTGTCGCCGGTCACGGTAGCCCCCGGATGCAGCACGGTGTCGCGGCCGATGCGCACGCCGCGGTCCACGTAGACCGCCTGCGGATCCACCATGGTGACGCCGGAGAGCATCAGCTCCCGGTTGATGCGGCTGCGCAGCACCCGGCCCGCTTCCGCCAACTGCACCCGGTCGTTCACCCCGGTGATCTCCTCGGCGTCGGCCACGGGATAGCTGGCGCAGCGCAACCCATGGAAGGTGGCCCGGCAGACCACGTCGGTCAAATAGTATTCCCCTTGGGCGTTGTCGTTGTCCAGGTGCGCCACCGCCCCCTCCAGAAACTCACGATTGATGCAGTACACGCCGGCATTGACCTCGCGGATCCCGCGCACCTCGGCGGAGGCGTCCTTCTCCTCCACGATGCCGGCGACGCTGCCGTCCTGCACCTTGACGATCCTGCCGTAGCCGTAAGGATCTGCCAAGACGGCGGTCATCACCGTGACGGCGGCGCCGCTGGCCGCGTGCGCCTGCAGCATGTCTCGCAGCGTCCGGGCGGTAATGAGCGGCGTGTCGCCGCAAAGGATCAGCACGGTGGTCGAGTCGGCGGCCAACTCCGGCATGGCGCAGCGCACCGCGTGGCCGGTGCCGAGCTGCTCGGACTGGACGGCGAAGGAGATGTCGCCGCGCTCGGCGAAATAGGCGCGCACCTTTTCCTCCTGGTGCCCGACGACCAGCACGCAATCGTCGACCCCCGCCTCGAAGGCGGCGGCCACCGGCCAGGCAATCATCGGCGGTCCCGCCAGCGGGTGCATCACCTTGATCAGCCCGGACTTCATCCTGGTTCCCATGCCGGCGGCCAGCACGATTGCAGATATCTTCGCCATCTGGTGATCTCCTTAGCTGAAGAGGTTTTGTAATAAACTCTTATTTTTAACAATTATGGCCATGCTAGTCAAGGTGTTTCGCCACGACGAATCGGACGAATAGCCCGCCAATACACGCTTTTTACCATTTACACGACCGCTCGTTCCCGTTATAGTCAGCCATTGGAGGCTGCATGGGCATCGCCGAGGACATAGGGCGTCTGGAAACCGAGCTGCGCGAACTGATCATCAAGTATGAGCAGTACTTCTGCGGCATCGAGAAGAGGGAGCCGCTCAGAAAGCTCGAGCTTGTGGACCGCCTGGTCAAGCGCTACCAGAACGTGAGCATCCCCAACACCATGCACAGGTTCAAGTACGAATCCCTGGTGTCGACCCTGAGCGTGCACCGGCAGAAATGGACCCGCATCAACCGCCTGATCGAGGAGGGGAAGTACGAGCGAGACCGTTTCAAGATGGCTTTGCATCGAACCGAGCCTGCCGGCGATCAGCCGGATCAGCCTTCCGGCGACCAGCCAACTCCGCCCGCTCCGCCTAATCAGCCTGGTCAGCCTAGTCAGGCCGCTCAGTCTAGTCAGTCAGCTCGGCCTGCGCCTCTCGCCTCGGATCCGCAGTTGCAAAGACTCTATCAGGAATACTGCAGCGCCCGTCGGGCCTGCAACCTCCCGGTCGACAACGTCTCGTTGGAGAAGATCGCCTCGGCCATCGAGCAGAGGATGCCCATCATCAAGGAAAAATACCGCTGCGCGGAGGCCGAGTTCTTCGTGGTGGTGGAAAACGGAAGGCCCTGCCTGAAAGCCCGTCAGAAGAAATGCTGAAGATAACCCTGGTTGCCATTCACCCCCAGCGCTCCCCGCAGGCGGTGCCGCTTGCCTGCGCCTTCCTGAAAGAGGCCCTGCTGGCCGACCTGCGGCTGAAAGACGCCATCCGCGTGGAGATCGCCGAGTTCTTCCTGGAGGATGCGCCCGCCGTCTGCGCCGAGCGCATCCTGGCAAGCGCGCCCGACCTGGTCGCCTTCTCGGTCTACGTCTGGAGCCGGGAGCATACGCTGGCGGTCGCGGCGGAACTGAGCCGGCGAGCCCCCCTGGCGACGCTCTGCGCGGGCGGGGCCGAGCCTACTGCCAATCCCGCGGGGCTGCTCGACTCCGGCCTTTTCCGGTTCGTGATCCGAGGCGAAGGGGAGGGGCCCTTCGCGGAGGCGGTCCGGCTGGCGACCCTTGGCCTGCAACCGGTCGGGGTGCCGGGGGTGGCGCTGCCGGGCGAGCCGCTGGGAGCGCTCCCCGCGCCGGTTGATCTTGCCTGCGTCCCCTCGCCCTATCTTTCCGGCCAGCTCGATCCGGCCGTCGCCGGCGGCGCGCTCTGGCAGCTCTCGCGCGGCTGCGACTTCGCCTGCGCCTTCTGCTTCGACCACAAAGGGAGCGGCGGGGTGCGGCGTTTCGGGATGGAGAGGATTGAGCAGGAGTTGCGACTCTTCGCTCGCCTTGGCGTGCCGCAGGTGTTCGTGCTCGACTCCACCTTCAACAAGGTGCCGCAGCGCGCCAAAGATATACTTCGCTTGATCGGGAAGCTTGCTCCGCAGGTGCATTTCCATTTCGAAGTGCGCAGCGAGTTCATCGACGCCGAAATGGCCGAGCTCTTCGCCTCCATAACCTGTTCGCTGCAGATCGGCCTGCAAAGCTCCGATCCCGGCGTGCTGCGCGGCGTCGGCCGCGGCTTCGACGCCGGGGACTTTGCGCGGCGCGTGTCGCTCTTGAACCAAACCGGCGCCATCTTCGGCTTCGATCTGATCTACGGCCTCCCCGGCGACACCCTGCCGCTGTTTCGCGCCTCGCTCGATTTCGCCCTGTCCCTTTATCCGAACCATCTGGACATCTTCCCTTTGGCCGTGCTGCCGGGGACCAAGCTCTACGGCAAGGCCGCCGCGCTCGGGCTGAAGCATCTCGACGCGCCCCCCTACACGCTCGTCTCCACCCCCGATTTCGCGCCCAAGGCGCTTGAAGAGGCACGCCAGCTGGCGACGGCCTGCGACGTCTTCTACAGCCGAGGCAAGGCGGTGGCCTGGTTCAACGCGGTGGTGGCGGCCTTGAAGCTCGCCCCCTCGGCGTTTCTCGCCGATTTCTACCGCTTCCTCGGCGGCAAAGGGGTCGGAGGCGAACAGGAAATCGCGGAAGCTGAGATCTGGGGGCTGCAGCGCGAGTTTCTCGGGGAGATTTTTCAGGGAAGGAAAAAGCAGCGGCTGCTGCCGCTCGCCCTCGATCTGGCCGATTATCACCACCACTACGCCGGCGCCCTGCTGGCGGCGCCGCCCGTGCCGCCGAGCGAGCGGGAGCTGAAGAAGATAGATCTGTTGGCCCGTCCCCTGGCGCTTGCGTCCTCGGCGGCCCTGGTCCGGTTCAGCTACGAAATCCTGGACATACTGGAAGCGGGCGATCTGGAACTGCCGGAGTTCGCCTCCTGCTTCAAGCAGGTCGCCTCCTGGGCCGTCATCTATCCCGCCGAAGGCGAGGTCCGCACCGAGTCCCTTTCCAAGCCCTACTTCGAGCTGCTGCAACGACTCGACGGCAAGCGCGCCGCCAAGGCGCTTTGCAAGGAGCTTTCGCTTCCCGTCGCCGAAGCGCGCCCCTTCCTGGAGTTCGCCGCCGCCGAGGGAATCGTGATCCTGGCGTAACTCAAAAATGTCGTCCGTAAAAAAAGCCCTTGATCCTTTATGTGGATCAGGGGCTTTTGCCGATTTTTCCGGAAAGGGACTCCCCCGACGGCGGCCAAGCTTTCAGAGGAACCATTCCTGAAGAGAATAGGCGGGATAGGGATCCACGGAGGGCGCTGCTAATTACCGACTTTAAATAATCGAAGGCTCGCACACGGAAACTGCGGATGCAACGGATAAAGGCAGATTAAACAAAGACCTTGGGGGTAACCCAAAGCTTTTGGTTTGATCTGCCTTTATCCGTACAGGCTGCTTTTCAGGTGTGCGAGCCTTTGGATGCGGCTTGTTGAAGCTTATTCTTGCAATTCGGGACGGTCTTTATCCATTGAAGAACTGAAATCCACGGCTGTCGATTGAGAGCCGTTTATTTCATTCATCAAATCCGGATGGTGGTCCAGCAAATGCAGCAGCTTAAGGGTGGAGGTATGAGGTTCGATCTTGCCACGCTCGTAGAGGGAGAAGGCGTTGGGGCCACCGCCGAAGATGACAGCGGCTTCTCTTTGGGACAATCCCAGTTTTTTCCGGATACGGCGCACGTCCTGGCGGCGCTGTTCACGGGCTTGCAGCACCAAGGCATCACCGGCTCCGCTGACGCGGGCACTGCTTTCATCGTCGAACCAGCCGTCGTTGCAGGTTGGGCAGAACCACCCGGACAAGCCGGTCAAAGTGATCGCTTGGCCGTTGTGAGTGATTGTCTCGGTGCGGTTCTCATCGCGGATCATGCCGAAATTTCCGCAACTGGTGCACTGTACTGATTTTGTCATGGGAGTCATTTCTCCTTGAACTGAATGACCGGTCTCCCTTCCTCGGGGCGTGAGACTTTGATATATGCAACATTACCGGCCATCGTCATGATGTGATAGACATCCTGCCAAAGAGTATGATCGGCAATAGTCGTCATGGATTTATAAAAGTTTTCACGACGCAACGAACAGGCTGTCGCCACCATGTCGGCATCGGTCAACCCCATTTCGTATCCGTTCAGGCGCGCGGTGCGCGTAAAAGCTGCGATACCCTCCCGGGTGACAACCTCCTGGATGACTTCGAGTCGGTAATGAGGATTTCGCTTTTCCATGTAATACAATCCACCATTATGGTTAAATTGTCAATATGAAGCCCCGCTCCAGCCCTGATCTGTTTCCGGCACTGGCAAGCTCTGACCCAGTGCTACATACATAAACGATCGAAGGCTTGCAGGCGAAAACTGCAGATGCAAACGGATAAAGGCAGATCAATCAAAGACCCTGGGGTAACCCAAGCTATTGGTTTGATCTGCCTTTATCCGTCCAGGCTGCTTTTCCCCACTGAAAGCAGGCGGGGCTAATTGGGATTATTTACAGCCGGAGATACATGAAATTCGTTGAGTCCAGCTTGCAGAACGCTAGAGCGGTGTAGTAGGCCCCAAGCTTGTCATTGGCAGGCTCAAGTGCAAGATAGCGGACAGGATAATTTCTGTTGGCATCAGTTGCGATTTCCCACGCATATCCAATAAGGATTTCGGCGATTTTACGGTTCTCGAACTCGGGATAACGGATGCCGCGATATTGCTTGGATACGAAGAGATAGTCGATTACAACGCAGGGTTTGTGGTCGGAAACTGAGATGGCGAGGGCGATAAAGCCGTAATGAGAGCCTTTGTCGTCGGTTAACCGGTGGATTCTGGTTTGATCTTTTTTGGCGCGCCTTGCGATATGGACGACTCTCTCATAATCGCTGTCAAAGGATGGACTATAGAAATATTTCCCGGAGAAGGCGCCAGGCGAGAGATGTGTTCCCGAAGGCTGTTCAAAGTCGAGTATCAATTAGGTGGACTGGGAGGAGCGCTTTTTGGGGCTGATTTTGCGCGAAATGCCACGAGCCTTAGCGGCTGCCTCTTTGGCGGACAGGGCGTCAGTCAGATTCGCGGCCCCGGTTTCCAATCATGTCGGAGGAGCGAGCGGCCTGGAGGTAGTACATGCGGACATGCCGATAATTCGACCAAGAAATGTCCAGTATCCGGGCCTGCCCCTACGGGCTCCCAACCGAAAAAAAGCCCCTGATCCCTTATGTGGATCAGGGGCTTTTCTCATCGATTCGGAGACGACGTCAGCCGT
>CAIYDQ010000256.1 GCA_903925075.1 uncultured Geobacter sp. | reverse complement strand
TAACTTCCTTATTCGACGCGAAGGCTCGTTTACTTGCTCAGCCTAGAAAAAAATGACGCGGTGTCGGCTGGTTACGCTCGATATGAATAATCCGGGCTAGCATACCAGATTCAGAAATCATTACTAATATGGTATGGTCGATTATCAGCGGTGTTCCTTCGATAGGTGTAGGTCCAATAGGTGCGGCAATACCTTCTGTTCCTAGCTTATTGATTATTACTTCATATTCCTCACAATCAATGATATGCTGCGACATTAGTGTTTCCAGCAATTGTCGACAATTTATAAAATGTGAATCAGTACCATCCGGCAATATGATATTTTCACCAGAGAGTGTGCGTTTTGGTAAAAAGTCTATAATTATGCCATTATGTTTTGCAGCAATTGCTAAAAGATTAAACCATGAGCGAGGTAATGTTGAAGTCTTTATACACTCATCATCGACAATGTTTATCGATTCGTCGTCTTTGATGATTTGCAAATCTCCGTTGTTGACCATTGAAACAATCTTACGACAGGCTTTGAGACGCGACGGTTGCATAGGCCGAATTGCATCACGCATCTTATGTAATGCCGGAACTAAATCGAATGGTAATGACAGAGGCGAGAATTCTTGTTCGACAGCGGTGAGAATATCGAAGTGATTTGCAAGGAGTATCGAAGTAACATCCATATACAGTCTCATTGGTTTGAAATCAATGATATTAGTAACTGTTTACCCTCCCCGTTGACGCGAGTATCCGCCCCGCGCATACTCGCTGCACGGGGGGATCCGTGATGCAGTCGCCCCGCGATTTAGGCGGGGATCAACGGGGGGATGGGGGTGCCGTGCCCCTGCGCGCGCAGCGCCGCGGTGAGATACGCCAGCGTATTGACGCCCTGCTGCTGACAGGTCGCCACCGTGGTGAGGATGCGTTCGACGTAGCGACTGCCGGCGCTGCTGTGCGTGCCGCAGGTGTGATTCCGCTTCATCACCCCCCGGCGCTGGGAGCGCTCGGCGGCATTGTTGGTCGGCTCGACCCCCTTGACCCGGAGGAAGGTCCAGAGCGCGGGGTCGAGCTGGAGCAAGTTATGGCAGACCGTTTTCGTTTTGGCGTCGGCGTGATGGCCGTCGCGCAACAGGTCCGTCACCGTCTCCCGCACCGGGGCCAGCGTCTCGCCCAGGGCGGCGAAGCTGAGCGTGCCGTCGCGGTACTGATGCCAGGCATGGAAGAGGGCATCGACCTGGAGCAGGAGGGCGGCCCCGATCCGGTGCGCTGTGGGGTCCGTCCGCTCGCTGATCGCCAGGAAGTCGCGGTCGAGATGCGCCCAGCAGATCTGGCGGGCCGACAGCGGGAGGAAGTTGTAGGCCCCGGCGCGGTCGCTGGTCACGATGGCGGCGTAGTCCGTCGCGTCGTCGGCGATCCCGAGGAGTTCGCGGGCCACCGTTTGATTGCGCCCCCGGCGAATGAGATAGACGGTGGCGGCGGGGGGGGTGGCCGACCAGAGCCAGGGGCGCTTGAGGGCGGGCGCTTCCGGCTGGTCGGGGTCCGGGTCCTGCCGCTGGCGCCAGCCGGATTCATCGACGTTCTTGACGGCAGCCTGTGCGACGGCGGTGCGGACGGCGTCCACCGGCGTGGCGAGCCCCGTACTCACGGCGGCTTCGGCGGCACAGATGGCGGCGGCGGACACCGTGAGGCCGCAGACGTCGTGCAGGAGGGCCGCGACCTTGCGTTTGGCGAGGTGGTATTCCCCGCTCAGGAGGGCGATCAGCGCCTGCGCGTTCGGGCCCAGGGTGCGAGCCGGCACCCCGGCAGGCCGCGGCGCGCGGACCGTGTCCCCACAGGTCGGGCAGGTGCGATGGTGCAACTGGTATTCGGTGATCGTCGGCGTGATCGGGGGAATCTCGAAGACCTGGTGGCGATACGGCGCGCCGGTGGTGGCGGCGGCGTCGGGAAAGACATGGCCACACGGGCAGGTCTCCGGCACCACCACGATGGGCGGCGTCGTCAACTGCTCGGGCGGGACCAGCGGCCGGGTCACGCCGCGATGCCCGGGTTGACCGCCGGGCTTGCGCGTGGTACAGCGCGGTCGTCGCGGCTTTTTATGCTGAGGCCGGTCTTGTGATGGCGGCACGGACGAGTTGCGCGAGGACTGCTGGGTTTGCTCCTGCAGCCGAGCGCGCTCCTGGACGAGCCATTCGAAGGCGCGACGAATGGACTCGGGGGTGTGGGCCCAATCCTCGTCAGAGATGTCGCGGTCGGCACAGAAAGTGGTCAGAATACTGCTGCGCATAGCAGAGAGTATTCGACACCGCCACAGACATTACCTTGGTGGTAATGTTAAATGTTGGCAATTTTGTTGAAAAATATTTCTCCCGAAGAGGGGGAGGGTGAACAGTTACTCCAAAATCGCTTATTCTCCCAAACAGGTCATGTTTGAGATAGGAGGGAAACGGCCCTGGTTCTCGTATGGTAGTAAGCGCAAACACACTATCGACGAAGAGAGGACCGTTTCCCGTGAAATACAATACCAGCTTATTCAGCCAAATCCTGCAAGTGATTTCCCGCACCACCTTCGAGCGCCTGGTGCGTGAGACGCACGCAGACCGCTACGCGAAGGGCTTTTCCTGTTGGACCCAGTGCGTCGCCATGCTCTTCTGTCAGTTCACCCAATCCCAAAGCCTGCGTGAAATCAGTGATGGGCTGCGCATCACCAACGGCAAACTGAACCATTTGCGGGTGGAGGCCGCGCCGTGCCGCAGCACGTTGTCCTATGCCAATGCCCATCGTCCCGCAGCGCTCTATGAGCGGCTTTTTGCCGAATTGCTCAAACAATGCCACGCCGTGCGTCCCGGCAAAAAGAACAAATTCCGCTTCAAAAATCCATTCTATAGCCTCGATGCCTCCACGATTGACCTCTGCTTATCCCTGTTTCCGTGGGCTAAGTTCCGGCAGACGAAAGGGGCGATCAAACTCCATATGGTGCTGGATCACGAGGGGTACCTGCCGACCTTTGCGTTGATCACTGATGGCAAACGGCATGAGGTGACGGTCGCCCGCGAGTTCACCTTTCCGAAAGGCAGCATTATCGTGATGGATCGCGGGTATTGCGACTATGCCCTCTTTCACACTTGGGATCAGACCGGTCTCTTCTTCGTCACCCGCCAGAAAGACAACGCCGCCTACGAAGTCCTCCTCAATAAGATGGTGCCGGACCACAGCAATATTCGGTCCGATCAACTCATTCGCTTCACCGGCACCAAGGCCCGGAAGGATTGCCCGATCATCTTGCGCCGGGTAGTTGTGTGGGACGAAAAGCAGCAGCGCGAAATCGTCCTGCTCACCAACCATCTCACATTCGGGGCCACCACTATCGCGGCCATCTACAAAGATCGCTGGGAAATCGAACTCTTCTTCAAGGCGCTCAAGCAACACCTGAAGATCAAAACTTTCGTCGGCACCAGCGAGAATGCGCTCAAGCTCCAGATTTGGACAGCATTGATCAGCCTGTTGCTGCTCAAGTATCTCCAATTCAAATCCCTGTGTGGTTGGCCGCTCTGTCGGCTGGTGGCGATGCTCCGCTTGAACCTCTTTACCTATCGTAATCTGTGGGATTTCCTCACGAATCCCTTCGAGGCACCACCCGATGAGCCGCCCTATCAACTCACGCTCGGATTTGAGACAGCACACTGATCCTGATAGATGGTGCCCCCCAAACAGAGGGGGTGGTTTTGAGAAACACGACGCGACGGACGGATTCACGAGGGAAAGACTTGTCTAAAAAGGCGTTTTTGATTTATCTTGGACAGCAGTGGTTGCGTATATGCATGATCGAGTGGTCTCCCCGCGGTCCAGGCGATTTCAGCTAACCCCAAGTGAGGCCGAAATGACCGAGCAT
>CAIYDQ010000255.1 GCA_903925075.1 uncultured Geobacter sp. | reverse complement strand
TGTCCCTTCTGATGGGGAGGTTCAAGGTGACTTTGGTCTTGCCGTGCAAATCGACCACCTGGGCGCTTTCGGCCACGCCGGTGCGGGCTACTTCGGACAGGCGGCTGGCGGGGGCCAGCTCGGCCAGGGCATGCCCCGCCCCGCCCCCCGCCTGCAGGCCGAACCAGCGCTCGTTGGCCGGGCTCAGCATGGTAACCCTCCCCAGCGTGTCCACCACCGTCAGCCCCTCGTAGGGGTTGTCGAGGACCATGCGCACCATTTCCTCGTTGATCGGCGAATCACCGTAAGGCGCCAGTATCTGTTCCGCAGCGCGCACGCGCCGGAACACGACGATTTCCACCCTTTGCCGCCCTTCGGTTTGCACGAACCATTCCTTGCCCCAAAAAAGCCGCTGCCGCAGCTCCAAACCGCCGAGCTCGGCAGGCAGGCGGGCGCCCCTCTTGATTTTAAGATTGGCAGGGCCGACGAAATCGGGACTCAGGGCGGCGACGCAGCCGGTTTCGTCGAGAAAAACGACGCTGCTGGAGCAATAGTCGTTTTTACGCGACAGGGATGCATCTGGGAGTGTCTCCATGGGTTGACATGTCTCCTTGCGGGTACATCTGCCCGGGCGCGGTCGGGCCGGCCCGCGTTCCCCCGGTATTTCGCCGCCGGGGTCGCCGTCGTTGCCGGACCCGGCGAAGCCGAAGTGTCTACCGTCGGCTACACGGCGCTGGAAGGATACGATCCGTTTATAAGCTGACGTGTCTGCTAACGAGCTCATATATCACACGATTGCGTAGAAAATACAGCTTTTTATCGAGTTGGCACGCTGGGTGAATTGAAGTTAGCGCCAGTGGGGTAGCGGGGGAGATGGTTATGGAAAAGCTGACGGAAAATTCCTGGAACAAATACCTGAAAAACGGCTATCGCATCTTTCTCGGCTCGGGGGCGGCCTGCCCCCATGCGCTGATCGAACGGTTCCTGGCGTGCGCCGAGAATTTCATCGACCTGGAACTGGTGTACCTGCTCACCATCGGCCCGACCCCCTGGCTGGATCCGAAATACGAGCCGCGTCTGCGCGTCAACGCCTTCTTTTTAAACCAGGGGACCCGCGACGCGGTGCTGTCGGGCAAGGCCGACTATACCCCCTGTTTTCTTTCGGAAATCCCGTCCCTTTTTGCCGACAACGTGCTGCCCGTGGACGTGGCCTTCGTGCAGGTCACCCCGCCCGACGCCCAAGGCTACTGTTCGCTGGGGGTCTCGGTGGACGTGGTCCTGGCGGCGGCCAGATCCGCCAAACACATCGTGGCCCAAATCAACGACCAGATGCCGCGCACCTTCGGCCAGTGCTACCTGCATCGAGACGAGATCGCGGCGTTCATCGAGGTTTCCGAGCCGCTGCCTTTCGTGCCGGTGGCCCAACTGGACGCCGTCACGCTGCAAATCGGCAAATACGTGTCGCTGTTGATCGAGGACGGCAGCACCCTGCAGGCCGGCATCGGCAAGATTCCGGATGCTGTGCTGCACAAGCTGACCGGCCACAACGACCTGGGCGTGCATACCGAAATGTTCAGCGACGGGCTGTTGAGTCTCTGCAAGAACGGCAACATCACCAACCAGCTGAAGGGGATCAATCACGGGAAAACCATCGTCTCGTTCTGCTTCGGGGGGCGCGAGCTTTACGACTTCGTGGACAACAACCCCCACGTGGAGTTTCACGGCACGGACTACGTGAACTCTCCCGCGGTCATCGCCCAAAACCGCAAAATGGTTTCCATCACCAGCGCGACCCAAGTCGACCTCACCGGGCAGATCGTCTCCGATTCGGTCGGCGGGCAGTTTTACAGCGGCATCGGCGGCCAGGTGGATTTCATCCGCGGCGCCGGCATGAGCAAGGGGGGGCGCCCCATCATCGCCCTGCCGTCCACGGCGGCCGGCGGCGAGGTCTCGCGCATCGTGTCGGTGATCAGCCCCGGGGCGGGAGTGGTGTCGACCAGGGGGGACGTGCATTACGTGGTGACGGAATACGGGATCGCGACGCTGAGAGGCCGCAGCATCAGGGAGCGCGTCATGGAGCTGATCCAGATCGCCCACCCGAAGTTCCGCGACCAGTTGCTGGACGACATGCTGAAATCCTACAAGGTGCCCTCCTACCAACGCGACACCCCCGCGCCCGTCCTGGAGTTGGGGGGGGCGGAGATCAGCAGGCTGGAAATCAAGGGAGAGGACTACTTCCTGCGCCCCCTGCACGCCTCCGATCAGCGCCGGCTGCAGAATTTTTTCTACTCGCACGACAAAGCCACCCTCCTGCAGCGCTACCGGAACGAACCAAAGAAGATGGGGACCGCGCAGGCCTATCGGCTGGTCAACACCGACCTGATCCGCGACATGGCGCTGTGCATCGTGGAGCGGCAGGGTCCCCGGGAGGTGATTCTGGCGGTGGGACGCTACTACCTGCTGGACGACGGAGAACGGGCGGAGGCCGCCTTCGTCGTGCATGAAGCCATGCGCGGCCGCGGTTTCGCCAGCCTGCTGCTGGGCAAGCTGATCGAGGTCGCGCGCCAGAGGCAGGTGAAATTCCTGACCGCCAACGTCCGTTCCGACAACCCCTCCATGCGCCGGGTTTTCGACAAATTCGGCTTCGCGGCGGGGCCGTCCGAGGAGCCGTCCTGCCTCGACTACCTGCTGCGGCTGGAGCAACCGTGACCATATCGAGACGAGGTTTCCGTTGCTAGAGCAGCCCGAACACGAAATCCCGGCCGATGGAGCAGCCGTGACCGATCTTGCCAAGAGGTTTCCAGCGCGGGAAGGGAATTTTCAGCTCTTTTCCCACCCCGATTGCCTGCTGCACGACACGGGCGCCTGGCATCCCGAGACCGCGGCGCGGCTGAACGCCATTCTAGCCGGCTGCGCCGCTTTGCCCGGCGGAACGCCGGTCTCCTATCAGGTTCCCGAGCCGGCGCGGATAAGCCAACTCGTGCTGGTTCACCAAAGGGAGTATCTGCTGAGGCTGAAAGCCGAGTGCGAGGGGGGAAGCGGTTCTTTCATGTCGCCCGACAACCACATCAGCGGGCAGACCTTTCGCGCCGTGCTGGCCGCCGGCGGCTGCGCGCTCGCCTTGGCCGAAACCATGGCCGACGGCGGCGCGGGGTTCGCGCTGATCCGCCCGCCGGGGCACCACGCCGGCAGGCACAGCGCCGAAGGGTTCTGTTTCGTCAATCACCGGGCTCTGGCCGTTGAAGCCATCAAAGCGAGGGAACCGGAAGCGACCTTTCTGGTGGTCGATTTCGACGTCCATCACGGCAACGGGGTCGATGGCATCTACAGCGAAGATCCCCGTGTGTTTTACTACTCGCTGCACGGAACGCCCGACCACGTCTATCCGCATTCAGGATATGCGCACGAGACCGGGCGCGGCGCGGGGACCGGCCACACGCGCAACATCGCCCTGCCGCTGGGGTGCTCCGGAGACGACTGGCTGCGGCAGTTCGAGGCCGACCTGAGCGATTGCGAAGGGAAGCTTAGCCCCGACTACCTGCTGGTCGGCGCCGGCTTCGACGCACACCGCGAAGATCCCTTCGCCTTGATGAAGGTGGAGGACCGCCATTTCATCGAGGCGGCCCGCAGGCTGAAGCAGATCGCAGACCGCCGCTGCCGGGGAAGGTTGGGCTTTTTTCTGGAGGGAGGCTATTCGGTCGCCGTCTTGGAGAGGTTGGTCCCCCAGATAATCGCCGCTCTCGCGGACGGCCGCGCGAAAGCCGGGTAGTTTCGCGGCTTCATTGAAGGTCCCCTCCATCCCGGCACCCTCCATCCAATATCAGATCCGAGCTTAATCCAACGGCAGTTTCCGTAGTTTCCGTAGTTTCCGTAGGTCGCGTTGAGGTACGAAACGCGACGTCGCAACGATGCCATGGTGGCAATGTCGCGTTTCACGATGAAGCCGTTCAACGCGACCTACCGATGGTCGAAGTTGCCTGCTGATGTGGTGAGTAGTCACCCAGGGCTTAACTTAACGGCAGTGCCCACGGCCGGCGCAACGGGAGCAGTGTAGCCATCAGTCCACATGTCTCCGGACGGCTACACTCAGCAGCGACGCCGTTTCCTGGCGGGGCAGGGCGAAAGTGTACCTCTGTGGCAACACGTGCTTGCGCGTTTGGAAATTGTTTTATATTTGACTTCAATGGATAAACCCGTTTAATATCAACAGTTTAAATTAAAAATAAGCTTTAGCGTGTGGGTGGCATAAAAAGTGTAACTGGAAAAATAATAACGTTATATGAGTTTGCCTGACGGGTCGAAGGGGATTCATAACTACAAAAACGTAAGAAACTTATGTGGACAGGAGATGACGATGTTTAACGACAACGAAGAATTGCGCATTGCAGCCGACACCATACGCCAGGCGGCGCGGGAGCGGATCGCTCCCTTGGCTGCCGCCGTCGATGCGACGGGCGAGCTGGACAACGAGGTGCTGTCGCTCTTGTGGGACCTTGGGCTCATGACGCTGGTGTTCCCGCCGGAGCATGGCGGAGCGGAGCAGAGCCGGGGAACGCTGCTCTGCCTGGCTGTAGAGGAAATTGCCCGCCACTGCGCCTCCTCGGCCCTGATGCTGATCATCCAGGCCGTCGGCAGCTATCCGCTGTTGCACGGCGGCAGCCCGGAACTGCTGGCCCGCTTGCTGCCGCGGATCGTGAAGAATCGAGAACTGGTCGCTTACCTGGTGTCCGAACCGGGCGCCGGCTCCGACGTCGGAGCCCTTCGCACCACCGCCGTGAGGGACGGCGACGCCTACGTCCTTTCCGGGACCAAATGTTTTTCCACCAACGGCCCGGTGGCCTCGCTCTACACGGTGCTGGCGCGGACCTCGGAAAAAGGGCGCGACGGCCTCAGCTTCTTCCTGGTGGAGCGCGACACCGCCGGCCTGCAAGTCGGCAAGATCGAGAAAAAACTAGGCCAGCGCGGCTCGCAGACCTCGGAGATGTATCTGGACCAGGTGCGCGTGCCGGTCGGCAACCTGCTGGGCGAGGAGGACAAGGGATTCCGGCTGGCCATGATGGATTTCGACATGTCGCGTCCCGCCATCGGCGCCCAGGCCCTGGGAATCGCCCAAGGGGCCTTCGGCCAGATGGTGCGGCACGCCAAGGAGCGCCGAACCTTCGGGCAGCAGTTGTGCGAGCATCAGATGATCCAGCAGATCATCGCCGACAGCGCCACCCTGATCGAGGCGTCGCGCGGGCTCGTCTACCGCGCCGCGGCCCAGTACGACAAGGGGGTGCGCAACACCAAGCTGGCCTCCATGGGCAAGCTTTTCGCCTCGGACGCCGCCATGAAGATCACCACCGACGCCATTCAGGTCTTCGGCGGCTACGGCTACATGCAGGACTACCCGGTGGAGCGCATGTTCCGCGACGCCAAACTGACCCAGATTTTCGAAGGGGCCAACCAGATACAGCGGCTGGTCATAGCCCGCGAGATATTGAAGGAAACCGCCTGATCCCGTCACCGATTCGAATCAACCACCAAAAGAGGTCACAAAGATGAAACATCTATCGCAAGAACAGAAGTTGACGCTGGACATGGTGCGCGACGTGGTCGCCCGCGAAATCGCCCCGCTGGCGCGGGAACTCGACGAGAAATCGCTCTTCCCCTACCACGCGCGCGACCTGTTCGCTCAGCTGGGGCTGCTGAACCCGCTGCTGCCGGCGGAGTACGGCGGTACGGAGATGGAGATCGCCACCTTGGCCATGGTGCTGGAGGAAATCTCCAAGAGCTGCGCCTCGACCGCCCTCATGCTGATCGCCCAGATCGACGGCATGCTGCCGATCATCCACGGCGGCAGCCCCGCCTTGAAGGAGAAATACCTGCGCCGCTTCGCCGGGGAATCCAAGCTCCTGTGCGCGCTCGGGGCAACCGAGCCCGAGGCGGGTTCGGACCTATTGGCCATGAAGACCCGCGCCGTGCGCCAGGGGGACAACTACGTCCTCAACGGCCAGAAATGCTTCATCACCAGCGGCTCGGTGGCGGACGTCATCTCGGTGTACGCCTATACCGATCCCGGGAAGGGCCCCAAAGGGATCAGCGCCTTCGTCGTGGAAAGGGGCACCCCCGGTCTGGTTTACGGCCGCAACGAGTCCAAGATGGGGATGCGCGGCTCCGTCAACACCGAGCTCTTCTTCGAGGACATGGCGATTCCCGCCGAAAACATGATCGGCGCGGAGGGGACCGGCTTTGCCAATCTCATGCAGACCCTCACCACCAACCGGGTGTTCTGCGCGGCGCAGGCGGTCGGCATCGCCCAAGGGGCGCTGGACATTGCCATCAAGCACACCCGCGACCGGGTGCAGTTCGGCAAGACCATAGCCCATCTGGCGCCGATCCAGTTCATGGTGGCCGACATGGCCACGGCGGTCGAGGCCTCGCGGCTTTTGACCGGCAAGGCCGCGGCGCTGCTCGATGCGCGCGACCCCAAGGCGACCCTCTACGGCGGCATGGCCAAGACAATGGCCAGCGACACCGCCATGAGCGTCACCACCGACTCCGTGCAAATTCTGGGTGGCTCCGGGTATATGAAGGAAAACTCCGTGGAGCGCATGATGCGCGACGCCAAGCTGACCCAGATCTACACCGGAACCAACCAGATAACCCGCATGGTCACGGGAAGAGCGCTGCTTTTTCCGTGACGAGGACCTTCCATAAAACCACCACGACAAAGGGGCAGCGACATGTCTGAGAGCCGACAGTTCACCTACGATATCGAGATGTTTCAGGACACCTTCGAAAACGACTTTACCTTTCTCAATGGCTTTCTGCGCAACACCCGCCGGTACGCGGACGCCATTGCCATTACCTGCCATCTGCGCGAACGGCAGTGGACCTATCGCACCCTCAACGAGGAATGCAACCGGCTTGCCCACGCCCTGATCGCCGACGGGGTCGGCAAGACCGACGTGGTCATGTACCAGCTGTACAACTGCGCGGAGTGGGTGTTTCTCTATCTGGCGCCGCAAAAATTGGGGGCGATCAACTGCCCGATCAACTTTCGCCTCTCCTACGGCGAAACGGCCAACATCATCGACGACAGCAAGCCGAAGGTCTTTTTTTACGACGCGGCGGACGCGGTCACGGCGGAGCAGGCGCTCAACGCCGCGGCGCACAAACCAAAAACGGTGGTAATGGTCGATCTCTCCGGGACGGCCACGCCTTTTGCCGGCGCCGTCTCCTATGGGGATTACGTCCAAGGCCGATCGATCGGCGAGCCGGGCATCCACCGTCCCACCCACATCTACGACGAGGTGACGCGCCTTTACACCTCGGGGACCACCGGCAGGCCGAAGGGGGTGCCGCTCAACAACATCAACGAGATCTTCAGCGCCCACGACGTGATCATGCACTTCCCGCTCTCTCCGCAGGACCGGACGCTGAACATGACGCCGTGGTTCCACCGGGGCGGGTTGTACGCAGGCGGCCCCAACCCGACCCTCTACGTGGGAGGGGAGTTGGTCCCTTTGCGCCATTTCGACGCGGCCGCGGTCTTGGCCCTGACCGAACAGCGCGGCCTCACCTTCCTGGTCGGGGCGCCGGTGACCCTGGCGGCGCTCTGCGACGAGCAGCTCAAAAATCCGCGCAATCTCGGCTCCTTGAAGGGGATCGTGACCATGGGGGCCCCGCTTGAGCGCGCGGCGTGCATCAGGTTCCAGGAGACGCTTACCCCGAACATCTTCAACGGCTACGGCAGCACCGAGGCGTTCTGGAACACCTTCCTGCGCCCCTACGACCTGCCGGTGATGGCGGGGGCCGCGGGAAGGTCCTGCACCGACGACGACATGGCGGTGGTAAAGGTCTATCACGACCGGCTGGCGGAGCCCGACGACCATGTGGCGAAAAACAACGAAGAAGTCGGCGAGGTGGTGGTGCGCGCCGCCAGCAAGTGCTCGTTCACCTACTTGAACCGGCCGGAAGAGGCCAAGGCCAAGTACTACAAGGGGTGGCTCTACATCGGCGATCTGTGCACCTGGAACAAAGACGAGTACTTGACCGTGGTCGGCAGAAAGGACGACATGTTCATCTCCGGCGGCGAGAACATACACCCGATTCAGGTAGAGGCCGCCCTGAACGAGCACCCGTTGGTGGCCAACAGCCTGGTGGTCGGCATGCCGGACCCGAAGTGGGGGCAGGTGGTGGTCGCCTACGTCGTCAAGTCGGGCGACCCGCTCGCCGCGCCGGATCTCGATGCGTTCTGCGTGCGCCATCCGATGCTGGCCAACTACAAGAGGCCCCGATACTATCGCTTCGTGGAGAAGCTGCCGATGACCGCGACGGGAAAGCTTTTGCACTACAAGGCAAGAGCGCAGGCCATGGAAGATCTGGAAGCGGGGTTGTTCGAGCGCATCTGACGGCTCGGATGGATGATGGCCGCCTTCGCTGCGGGTGCCAAAGGAGCTCGGCAGGGAAGGCTCAATTACCGTCGTCGCATCTCACCATAAATAAAAGCGAGGAAAAATTTTCCGCGGACGAGCAAATAATCTCTTTGCTATTGCCTGCGATTGTTGTATGTTCGCTTACAATATAACGATCAAGACCTCTTAGTAAAAGGCAAACCTGGGGAGACCCAGCGACGCAAAGCCACGGGTCCTCGACAAGAGGATAGCCGGGCCACCAAAAAAGAGGGCGCCCCCCCATGTTTTTCATGACGCCCTACTTGCCATCAAGTCGGGCGTCTTTTTTTGTGCGCTATTCGGAGGTTGATGCAATGCAGACCGGCAGTACGGGCCGACTGGAACCCGCCTGGGAAAAGCGGGCACAGTTCGTAGCCAATTACATTCCGGCGGGCGCGCGGGTTCTCGCCATGGGCGGCGGTACCAAGAACCTGGAAAAATATCTGCCGCCCGGATGCGACTATCTCCCCTGCGATCTGGTGTCGCGCGACGACACGCGCACCTGCGTTTGCGACTTCAATGGCGGCCAGTATCCCGACGACCAGTTGCAAAGCGCGGACGTCGTGGCGATGATGGGCATGGCCGAATACATTTACAACCTGCCGGGGCTGATTTGCCGGCTGGGCTGCGCGGGTCGGCCGCTGCTGGTCAGCTATTGCCCTAGCGACACCGGCGCTACCACCACCACGCCCAACGACCGGGGCAGGGTCAATCATTACACCCGCGAGCAGTTCGCCGGCCTGCTTCGCCATGCCGGTTTCCGCCTGCGTCGTTGCGAGCAGATGGACGGCTCCAAGTGGCTCTTCGACGCGGTGCTGGAATCGTCGGTATCGGCTCCGGCGCCCGCCAAACGGGTACTGGTGCTTTCCTACAACAACATCGGCAATTTCGGAGATCGCCTCGGCTATCATCTGATCAAGTCCCTGCTGCCGGCGCAGGCCGTGGTCACTCACGCGCATTTCAACCCTTGGAACGTGCCGGACGAGAATTTCGACCTGTTGGTGCTGGGCGTCGGCAACAGCCTGTTCGCGCCCCTTTTGACCGACAAGCTGCTCGCGCTTTTGGATCGCATCCCGGCTAAGATCGGCATCTTCGGCACCCAGTACCGGGAGGACATCCCGCGGCAGCGCATGCAGGCCGTGTTGAGCCGGCTCGATCACTGGTATGCGCGCTATCAAGAGGACGTTTTCTTGTACGGGCATGACAGCGGCAACGTCACCCACCTGGGAGACTGGCTCATCAACGCGTTTCCGCTGACCCGGGGCAAAGACGGCGCGCTGTTGCGGGTCGGGGCCGAAGTCTTGCAGCAACTACCCCTTGACCGCACGATAGAGAAAATACAGGCGCACCGCCGCGTGTATTCCACCCGACTGCATCCCTTGCTCTGCGCCTTGACCAGCGCCGAAGCCGTAGCCTACCTGGAACAGCGCGAGAACCGGGCGGCCACCCCTTCCGGGAAGTTCCGTTCCATGCTGCTCGACGTCTTCGGGCGCAGCATGCCCGAGGACCGCCTATGGGAGGTGGACCGGGAGGCCGTCGCGGCCTACAAGTCATTCGTAAAGCGGCAGACCGAGCTGCTGCGGGCCAAGATGGCAACGCTGCTTTGAGCGGCTCCCTAGCCGTCACCCGCACGTCATGCTCCGGCCGCCCCGAACCATCGTCGCATTCGGCGCGCTGGTCAATGGATCTCGGCGGGGAGGCAGCGAAGCGACCGTCCAGAACACGATGAGGAACTGGCGCACACATCTCTTTCGCCTCAATAAAATGGCTCCTCAGAATCTGAGGGGCTTTTTTTTTTGAGCGAAGAGAAATGCCGGACCCGTCATAGGCGACGGTCGCGCTCCATATACGGCGGATCTCGGCGCATATGAGGTTTCACTCCGCAGGCCGTTCCACGATCAAGTTGCCTGAAATCGGCAGGTTGCGCTTATTATGGGCGTTGGCACTCGTTATGCTTTGATGTATCGAGACGGTAAACGGCAAGCTGGTTGAGGCGAGGATCAACATCCCGCCTCGGAGGAGAATGAAGATGAGAAAGACAATAACTCTGTTAATTTCCATATTTATGATTTCGACGATGCTGTCCGGTTGCATCATCGATCCTTGGTGGGGCGGACATGGCGGACGCGGCGGCGGACATGGAGAACACCGATAGCGCTTGCTGAAGGGACGCTCGATTCGAGCGCACCCTGCGGCTATCGGGTCATTGGAGCGCTGATCGCAGCATGACAACCGGTAGCATAAACGCTAAATGGAGCCGAGGACGCACTTTCCTCGGCTCCATTTTTTGTTTTCGCGGCGATCAGGCGGGGGGAGTTATTTGCCGATCAGTCCCTTGACGGCCGAGATCAGGTCCGCAGGGAGCAGCAGGGTCTTGGTGTTGCTCGACTCGGAGAGTTTTCGGATGCTTTCGATGTAGCGGTCCGCCAGCAGGAAGTAGGCGGGGAGCTCCTCGCTGCCGACGGCGTCCCGGATCTTCTTGATCGCTTCCGAGGAGGCGTTTGCCAGCAGGATCTGCGCCTCCGCCTCTTTGCGGGACGCCTCCAATTTGCCTTCCGCCTCCAGAATGGTCCCTTGCTTCTTCCCCTCCGCCTGGAGAATCGCCGCCTGCTTGAGCCTCTCGGCTCCGGCCTGCGCCTCCATGGCCTGCTGCATGCTCTGCGAGGGGCGGATGTCCTGAATCTCGACGGACTTGACCACGATGCCCCAGTCGGTGACCTCGTTGGAAATCTGGTCCTTCAGCTTGGCCTTGATCTGGTCGCGCGAGCTCAGCGCTTCGTTGAGCGTCATGCTCCCTATGATCGCCCTCAGATTGGTCATTACCAGGAACTGGATCGCCGCCCGGTAATTGGAAATGCCGTAGGCGGCCTTGACCGGATCGAGCACCTTCACGAAGGTGATCGCGGTGCAGAGGATGACGGCGTTGTCCCTGGTGATGGCTTCCTGCTGCTCGATGTTGAGAGGCTCGTCCTTGGTGAGGAGCTGGTAGGCGACGTGGTCGATATAGGGGATTATGATGGAGAGTCCGGGCTTGAGGGTCATATGGTATTTCCCCAGCCGCTGCACGACGAATTCGAACCCCTGGGGCACGATCTTGATCCCCGCGATCAGGGTCGCTACAATGAGGACTGCGATTACCAGCGTGATTCCCAAGAACATGGCGCTCTCCTTTGCGGGTTAGCCGCGGCTAGACTCTTTTCACCTTGACCTTCGACCCCACCACTTCCGTCACCTCGCACCGGTCCCCCTGCGCCAGCCGTTCATCGGATATGAACTCCCAGACGTCGTCGCCGCGAAGCGGCACCTGGAAACGGACCTTGCCGCTGGCGGGCTCTCCCACGTTGGAGGAAACCACCGTCCCGGCTTCTCCGACCACGGCCTCGCCGGCGTGCCGCGCCCGTCCGTCCATGCGCAGGTTTTTTCGCAGCCAGAACCAGCCGACGGAGAAGAGGATGAGGGAGCTGAGGGAAAAGATGGTCAGTTGGACGGCGACGCCGTCGATCCAGTAGGCGACGACGCCGGTGATCAGCGCCGCGAGCGCGAACCAGATGGTGACCAGGTGCGGCGCCAGGATTTCCACGATCAGCAGCGCCGTGCCGCAGATGAGCCAGAGCCAGTAAGGCATGTTGTGTTCCCCTCAGGCGGTTTCTCCAATCCGCTAGGCGATTGGACGCGTGTAGGATAGCACATTCCGGGGCGGCTGCTGCGCATTACCCGCCGTTGTGTGCGAAGAATTTTGCCCGAGGGGCCAGAGGGGGACATCTTGAGCGGTTTGCATCGACGGGGAAGGTTGAAGAGCAGGACTTTTGGAGTTGGCGTTGCGACAGGCAAAGGGACGCTATGCGGGTTCTCTATTCTGGCGCAATAGTCGGGAAGTGAGCGTTGATTCGTTCATTCGTCGCCGTCCCGTCCAGAAATGCGGGCTTGATCTTTGTAACGATGATCCAGATCTCTTTGTATGGAACATAATTCAGTTTTAGACGGCCTGATTAATAGTAGTAACGCAAGGCACGGCAGAAAATAGATCAATTCAGACATGGCGATCACCTTCTCTATTGCGAATAACTTCTGTAGGTAGTGGCCATTAATCCAGCATTGGTTATCGATATGCCAACCATCGCCGCCGATAGTGCGGGCATTCGCTGCGCATTTATCATCTTTATCGGCTTTTGGGGGCGCGACTTTAGCTTTTTCTGGGCGGCGGGCTGGCAGGAGACGAAAATGAAATGAAAACGGGGCCAGCACCCAGACCCAGGCCAGCATAAAACCATATCCGAAACTGTATCCCGGCAGAATTGGTCGGAAATAGTCGTCAGAAATAGTCGGCCAGGCCGACGGAGATGCGTTCGAACTCGAGCAGCTCCGCAGGTAGGAAAGACGACGGTGACAGATCGGCGAAAAGCGACGAGGCCGCGGGGAGCGACGGGGAAACGGGACGCTTTTCCACGGCTATCCAGCGGCCGGAGGGGAGGTGGATCTCGGCTGCGGAGCGCCGACCGCTCCCGCCCGGCACGGTGACCGCCTCGAAATACTGCACGCTCCCCGCGCCTTGCGCTCGCAGATACCCCGCGCTCGTCACCTCTTCGTGGTCGGATTGCACGAAGGGGATGCCGCGACGACGGGCTGCCGCGTGCTGAAAGCGCCGCTTATAGGGAAAGGAACAGTAATTGACGGGGAGATCGATCCCCTGCTCCAGTCCATGGCGCACCAGCCGCAGGGCGCTAAGCTCCGATTCCAGCACGGTCACGTTCTCCCCGTGCATGAAGGTGTAGGGGCGGCTTGCCAGGTGCTTGGAGTTGTGCGGCGTCAGGCGGAGCTGGTGCAGATTCAGATGCTGTATCCCTACGGAGGCCATTTCCGCCAATTTATCGCGCAACAGCGCCTCTTCTTCCGGAACGGTGGGGATCTCCACGGTCACGGTCGGTATCACGCCCACCGCCAGTTGAGCCTTGGCGAGGCTGTAGTTGGTGGCGCCGATGTCGAAGCGGATCTCGCCCAGGC
>CAIYDQ010000254.1 GCA_903925075.1 uncultured Geobacter sp. | reverse complement strand
CGCCGTGTTGAACTCCACGATGTCATAGCGAAAGGCCATACTTTTAAAGTCCGGAATACCGATGGACTTCGCCTCAACAATCTCGAACCGCTCGGCACCGGTAAGCATGCCATCGTCGGCTTCATCGGCAAGGAGCAGATGCAGATCCAGTTCCGGGTGGTAGTTCCGTATCGAGTGCATGAGCACACGGGCATATGCCAGGTAATTTTTGGAGGCAATGGTAAAGACAGCGATTTCGTTCATATGTTTGTCCGCAGAGTGTTCCTCAGGGTAGTGCGCCAGAAGTCGTTCGACGTTTTCTCCTGACCTAAAATCGGAGCAAGCCTGCCAGCTACCGCATCGATGACTTCAGCCGCCTGAATAAAGGAAGCCTCCCCGTGGGCTCTCAGCAACACGGCTCCGCTGCCGTCCGCATACGCCCCGGAGTAGGGAGTGTAGTGCCGAAAAGAGAGGTAGTCGCCGAGCAGGATCACCCCAAAGGTTGCCACTGCATTGGCCAGATGGGCAGGACCGCTGTCGACGCCGACAAAAAGCAGCGCCCGCTTGATTAGCTCTGCCGACTCCAAAATGGAGCATTTCCCGCAAAGGTTTCGATATTTCGTCGAGTCCGGTCTCTCCAAGGTGGACCGCGCACCGATTTCAACGATAGTGACGCCGTAGCGCCCATGCAAGGCGTCAATCAGCTGGCGCCAGTGCGACGCTTCCCAGTCCCGGCAGGACTCGTTCGAGCAACAATGGATGACGACGGTCCGGTCCGGCAGACCAAACCGGTTCACGCGTTGCGCGACTTCGTCCGGTATGCGCAACACCGGTCCCGCGACGAGAGCAGGCAGACCGGCGGAGAGGGAGAAAGACGCCAGCAGGGAGCCGTGATGATAATAGTTCTCCAGGGAAATTCGCAGATCGCCTTCATGCTTTCGAAGGGGTATCCGGCAGGTGAGGCAGGTTCGGCCATTTATATGCAGATCGACTATTCTGTCGAAGCGGGCCCATCTCCTCAAGGCAATCCAGGAAGTAAGGCAGCGCACCGGGATGAATCCATCGATCTCGGGGAACAGCGCGATTATCTGCACATAGTCGCTTTTCGCACACCAGACGATCAGGGCGTCCTGCTCTTCTCCCCGCACCTGCCTTGCCACGGGCTCGCAAGCCACGATATCGCCCATGTGCTCGATCAGCGTGATGCAGACCAGCCTTCTTCCGCTCCGGCGGCTTTCCCGAAGGTAACGGAACCCTCGCCAGAAAGCTCGGCAGAGGTCGAGCGCCAACCATGCCGAATGCAGCGTCCTGTGGCGCAGCCTACCTACGATGAACCAACCGCCTCTCAAAAGACCCCGCGAGCGCAAGGTATCGAGGATGTCGCTGACCATACCCATTAAGGGATCTCCCCGAGTTTAATTGTTGAACCGACCTCATGGCAGGCCGGAGAAAAAAGCGATTCTCTTGAGATGATCGTCAAGCTTCTCTACCACGGCTGACAGGCAATACTCCCGGTCCACCCTTTCCAGGCCGTTGGCCGTCAATCCCTGCAAGAGCCCGGGATTTTTCACAAGGAGATCAATCTGTGCGGCACAAGATCTCGGGTCCAACGGATCGTAAAGAAGCGCATTGTACCCATCTATCAGCGTCTCGGCGCTTCCGCCCGTACCGGTTCCGATCACCGCGAGCCCCGAGCTCATTGCCTCAAGTGGGGTCAACCCGAAAGGTTCATCCCATAAAGAGCAGAAAATGAGGATATCGTTTTGCCGATACAGCTCAGGCAAAAGGTTGCGTTCGACCTTGCCGGTGAACGTAACGCGGTCTTGCAGCCCCGCCTGGTCGATGATTTCTTTTAGTTCGCAAAAGTATTCCGGGGATTGACCGGTGTCCCCCACTATGGTCAGATGCAGGTCAGGGTTGCCCAATTGCCTCGCCCGAGACAGCGCTTTGATCGCAATGTGGACCCCCTTATGCCGCACTATCTGCCCTACATAGAGCAGCCGGGAAGGAACCGGTGTTGAATCTGCGGCCATTTTCGGACGGTACTTCGAGGTATCGACGCCCCAGGGCAGGACAACGGCATTATTCACGGTCCCGATGCTCTCCTCGGTTATCCGTTGCAGATAACTTGAGGCGAAGAGGGCATTTTCAACCCGGATGCCGTCCGTCCTGATCAGAAATCCAAGACATTGACGCGGCAAGGCGATGCGAAGTTTCGCAGCCGTCTTTGCACATAGCTCCACGAACAGGTCGCTGCGCCAGTCAGCGATCCAGTCATCAAAAACGTAAAAACAGCAACGATGTCCCAATTGCCGCGCGATGTCGATGAAAGTTATCGAAAGGTCGGCGATTTTCCAGAAGAATACGATATCGGGCTCGAACTTCCGGCAGTAGCCGCGAAAGATAGTCTGATTCCTCAACTCTCGAACGATAACTTTCCAGTACTCGGGATGCCCCAGGAACATGGTCAGCTTACGATGCACGTGCCCCTGGACGCGGCTAATGCCGTCCGGGAACCTGCTCGTGAGCACGAGGACTTCGTGCCCCTTCGCGCGCAGCGCGTCGACCGCATCGCGGCACCCGAGCTCGTAACCGCCCACATAGGTCGGCGGATAGATGTTACTGACGACGAGAATCTTCACCGGTCACCCGAACGTTTCCAGCCCAGCCAACATCCGATCCTGCGAACAGCCCGCACGACCCTCGGAAAGCGGCCCGGCCCCAACTGCGGTTCGCGGTCGATGACGATGTCGGCG
>CAIYDQ010000253.1 GCA_903925075.1 uncultured Geobacter sp. | reverse complement strand
ATCCGAGAGGGCACATAGCTAAGGTTGATGGTCTGGGTTGAGACAAGGGGAAGACCATTAAATTAGACAATCATTACAAATGCCATTTTTAAAACAGACTAGTTTTCAGCATGTTATAGCGTCAGCGGGAATTGCTGACTCCATCGCAGATCTTCAGTGAGTAGACCCTTATCACGTAGGTAGCTTAGTTGCACAAGACGCATGAAATAAGAGGAGTGAAAGTTCTCGTCTTTGAAATTCAGTTTCTCAAGCCCCTCTTTGAGTTCATCAATCGAGGAATCGAGCTTGTACAGCGGCTGGTATTCTGGAGCCAGTTTCCTGAAGAGATCGAAATTGACGCGGTAAGAGCGTTTGTCGGAGCTGGCATGCTCGTTCATCTTTACGCTCACGTCTGGAACTTTACAGGCAACCGCATTGGCCAATTCTTTGACCTGGTAGTTGCACGACTCCCCCCCCACATTGACTGCAAGGAACTCACCTCCCCACGAGGAGTCACGTCTCACCCCCCAATCAAAGGCCCGCGCCATGTCCTTCACGTTGATGAGCGGCCGCCACGGAGTGCCGTCACTTAGGATGCGTATCTCCTTGGAAGCCACCGCCCCTGCCACGAAATCGTTTAGGACAAGATCCAGGCGCAGCCTCTCGCTTATGCCGCACCCAGTGGCAAATCTTAGACAGGTCACGATAAAACCGCCATCGGCGAGAGGCTTTAGATCTTTCTCACTCAGAGCCTTAGAGCGAGCATACGCCGTCAACGGGTTAATCAGAGAATCCTCCGTTCGGTCGGACTCCTCCGCAGACCCATAAATGCTGCAGCTTGAAGCAAAGACGAAGCTTTTCACCCCAGCATTCTTTGCGTTTCGAGCCAGCTTGATGGTAGCTCGATGGTTGATCTCCATGGTAACCTCTTCATAGAGATTGCCCATCGGATCGTTGGAAATACCAGCTAGATGTACGATTGCATCAACCCCGTCAAAAACCTTTTCAGGAAGCTGTCTTACATCGGCAAAAAGCTGCTGATCCAATCTTAGCTCCGGCAGGAAATCCTGAGGAATAAGGCATCCGGAAAAAAAACCGATATCCACTCCGACGATACACGCTTTGGGATATGATGAACGCAGCTGCCTGACTACAGATGGGCCAACGTACCCCATGTTGCCGGTGATGAGAATTTTCATGCCTCTCTCCTTGCCTGATTTCATGAACCTCGTAGCAGCTTCGGTCACACACACAGCTGCGGCGCTTGGTACTTCTTTAGAAAGCCTTCCTGAGCTGCAAGACGATCCGGTTCACATCAATGGAGCCTTTGCCTTCGTCAGGCCGATAGCGGTAGGTTGCGTAGGTGTAGGTGAAGCCTAGCGTAGCCTCGTTCTTCATTGCATAGCCGAGCGATCCGGTAGCGGCCAGATGGTACGGGTAGTCAATCGACGACCTGCGACTCAACCGGTCGCCTGCGACATTGAGCGAGGCGGTCAGGCTAGGGCTGAGCTCACTGCTTGCTCCGAGGCCTATTGTTGTGCCTTGGCGGCTTTCCGCTCCCGTCGAGGTGTCGGCATACTCGTTGTACACGGCTGATAGGCTCAAGGTGGCTCGAGGCATGACCTTTTCCAGTTTCAAACTATGGCTTTTCTGACGAAGCGAAACCGCCAGGGGGTCCTCGGTATAGCGGACCTGCGTTTCCAGCGTGGCCACCACCAAGCCGAAATCGTTGATGACGCCGGCATCCCAGAAATAATTGCTCACGCCTTTCCCATTGGAAAAGGCCAGCCAACTGTTCCCGATGCTGCCAAAGATAAAGGATTTGTCTGCATATTCGTACCGCAGTCCGGCGGAGAGATCATGATCGTCGTAACGCAGAGGCTGGGTCATCGTTTTATTGAACACATACCCAGTGGTAAGTGAAAGCCTGGGGGTCAACTCATGAGATAGCTGCGCGAACGCCCCCTCCTCGCGCCTGTCGATGCCGAGCGGGCTCCAGTAACGTATGTCTCCGTAGCGAACACCGGTTTTAAGGGTTCCTTTCGGGCCGAGGCGCCAGAGCAGATACGGTGAAACGGAAAGCGTATTTTGATCGGTCTGATCGAGGGAGAGGCTTTCCGCAGTATTATCGCGGGCTACGTCGAGAGATATGCGACTAAAGGTGTCGCTTAGGTCAAGTTTCAAAAAATCTTCCACGAAGGTAAAGGCCCCCTGAAGCCCAAGGGTATGACTTATTCCGCCTTTGACGTTTTTAAGTGCGTAATAGCGGTAGTCCAGATTGTAAACCGCTTCCAAGGTTGACCACGAGGCTTCATACTTTAGAGATCCCCCCGGTTGCACCCTGGTCGCCATTTCCGCCCGCCTGCCGGAAGCCGTTTCGTTGACGTTGTCGGTAACATCCTCGCTCACGCCGATGGATGGCACAAAACGAAACTCGGCTGCAGGGAGCCGGGAGGGGCTTACTAAACCAAGGAAAAGAAGAAGCGCCGTTTCTTTCTTCATGCATCTCACCATTTCTTGCCGTTGCAGCCTGTCATTCCATCCATCAGGCGACGGGTGAAACCCTTGACAGGCGAGCGGTTCTGGGCGCGGTTGATTTCCAGGTTCTCGAGGGTCTTGCACACCGAATCCACCTTGCTGCGCAACTCGCTTGCCGTCACGTCGTTGTCGCCGATCTGGGCAGCAAGTTCACTCCTAAGCATGGTCAGGGCCTCGCACACTTTTTTGAGCGCCGAGGCCTGCACACTGCTTCCCCTCTCTATCGAGTCCAAGCGCTGAGCCATGGCGGTCAAGAGCGGGGGTGCGGCTTGCGGAGACGGTAAGACTACCGCCGTGGGAAGCTGTACGTGCGCAGAAGAGGTCTCTGGCACCTGCACAGCACCCCAGAAATGATTCTCGAAGTCCAGATCCACGACGACCTCGCGGACCATTTCCACCGAAACCACATTCGATTCTTCAGCAAAGGCGGCAAGCAGAATAAACTCGCACAGGATGTTGATCACACGTGGAATCCCCCTGCTGAACTTGAAGATGAGATCGACCACGCCCTCAGGAAACACCAATGCCGCTCCGTTACCTGCCACCTCCATGCGGTGGACCAAATACTCGGACACCTCCTGGCGAGTGAGCGCCCTCAAGTGACAGTTTATGCTGATGCGTTGGCGCAGTTGCAAGAGGCCCGAGGCTGACAGGGTGCTGCGCAGTTCGGGCTGCCCCACCAGGACTATCTGCAAAAGCTTGCTGTGCGAGCTCTCAAGGTTTGAGAGCAGACGCATTTCCTCCAACTTGTCAGCGTCGAGGTTTTGCGCCTCGTCGATGATGAGGATGGGCTGGTTGCCCGCCGCGTACTGATCGAGCAGAAAATCGTTCAGATCGCGCATCAGCGAAACCTTGTCTTTTCCGGCGACGGAGAGGCCGAAATCGTCGTTGATCATGGACAACAACTGTTCGGAGGTGACACGTGTGTTGAACACCTTAGCCAGCACCACTTTTTCATAGTGCTTGTTCAAGAGTTCCCGGATCAGGGTGGTTTTTCCAGAACCGACGTCACCGGTCAGAAGAATAAAGCCAGCCCTTTCCCTGATGCCGTAATCCAGATAAGTGAGCGCCCTTTTGTGGGAACTGCTCAAATAGATAAAATCGGGATCCGGTACCAGTTCAAAAGGTTTTTTGCGTAGATTAAAAAAGGCTTCGTACATGCAGTCTCCCGGCGCACGACTTTAAACCGAAGGGGCTTGATCTTCCACTCAACCGATACCTATCGGACTTTCAGCCTATTTTGAATCATGGCCGCCGTAGTAGCGTACGTCTCTGCTTTCAAGCGCGGCGTTGTAGACCAATCCTAAGAGGCGGCACCCCTTGAGAGAATAAATGGCATCCTTGACATTGGCCTGCGAAGCAAGCCTCTCCATAACGACAAAAACGACCCCGTCTACCAGATGGGCAAGGGACCTGGTCTCTGCAAACGGCAGGACCGGAGGGCTGTCAAAGATCAAGTAACGATCCGGGTAGCGCTTCTTCAGCTCATCAACCACCCCTTTCATCTTCGAAGAAGAGAAAAGCTCGGCAGGGTTGTTTATCGAAGCCCCCGCCCTCATGATCGAGAGTTTGCCAATACCCGTGGAGATGATGGTCTCCCCGATCCGTGCCTCACCAAGAAGCACGTCCGCAAGCCCCACCCCCTGCTCGATTTCGAAGTACCGGTGCAGCACCGGTCTCCTGAGGTCCGCATCAACCAGGAGCACGGTGTGATCCAACTCCTGGGCAAGACTTAGGGCAAGGTTCATCGCCGTAAGGCTCTTCCCCTCATTCGGAACGGAGCTGGTCACGAGGACCGCATTTTTAAAACCATCCTGCAACCTCGTCATTTCCACGAGTACCGATTTCAGCTTGCGGTACTCCTCGGCCGACGGTGAATGCGGGTCATGCAGGTTTACCAAAAATGGGTTTGTAGGAGAAAGCGTCCTCCCATGACGCGCGGATACCGGCGGCATACTCGCGGGTGGGGTTTGCTCTACCTGTACGTGCGCCCTTACCTGTTTCAGCAGGGCCGCCTTCTCCATTGCGATCTCTATTTTGCTCATAGTAAACCTCTACCTGACCGTAGCGCCGCTTGCGCGCGAGCCACCGATACTGTGCGCGGCATTGGCGGAAAAGGCGGTATCGAGCAACCTGTCCATATAAGGGAGACCGAGCAGTTCCATCGCCGGGAAGCAGAGCAACAGAGAGAAATACAACCCTGCCGCCGAGAAGAAACTGACCGCCCTCCTGCGCTTTCGGATTGCCAGCGCAGGATGCTGCATGCGGGGGATGATAGCCAATACCGGAGCTCCCAGTCCCTTGACGAATGCCACATCCTTCACGGAGCCGTCCAGTTGATCAAGAAGAAGCAGCAATCCGAAACCGGCAGCTATACCCCCGACGATCCCCATAATCATTATTCTCAACCGATTCGGGCTGCTTGGCTTTAGCGGTAATATGGCCGGGTCCACCACGCGAAAAGTGGACAGCTTGTCCTGGACTGCCATCTGCGTTGAGACCTCCGACTGCTCCTGACGGGCGAACAGTTGGTTGTAGATGTTCTTTTGGTTTTGCTTTTCCATTTCGAGTTTTTCCAAGCCCGCCTTGGCCGAAGGGATGTCCCGCAACAAAGCTTTGTTCGAGTCTATATAGCGGTGCAGTCCGCTTTCACTGATCTTTATGGCGGCTATTTCCGAATCGATTCTGGCGACTTCCTGCGGATCAAGCGACTGGTATTCCCCGCCCCTTCTCTCTTTAAGCTGCCCCTTGACCGTTTCGATATCACCTTTGACTTGGATCACCTCCGGAAAGCTCTCCGTGTATTGAATAAGCAGATCATCCAGTTTCTTTTGCAACGTGCTAAGTTTGGAGAGGAGCGGATCGTTGGTCTTCCTGGTGATCTGCCGCATCCCTTCAAGCTGGTGGCGCCTCAATTCCAGATCGTAGAGTTTTTGCTGGGCGGTGCTTATTTCTTGGAAGAGTTTCCCCTCGTCAATGGAGATGATGCCGCCCTTTTCGCGCTTGTAGTTATTGACTTCCCTTTCAGCCTTTTCCAGCTTGGAGTTGAAGGTAACGATCTGTTCGGTGAGAAACCTGGTGGCATCGTAGGATTCACCGCGCTTGGAGGACATGTTCTGCTCGATGTAGACGCGCACCAGCGTGTTGACGAAGTCCCTGGCGAACCTGGGGTTTTGATCAGTAAAGGAGATGGTGAACAGTTGACTGTCCTTCAACTTCACATGAGTGTTCACCTGCAATTTCCTAATCAGACCCTCTGGAACAGTATTGTTCCTTCCGGTACTCATCCCAAGGCTCTCGACTACCTTGATTAGCAGTGACCGGCTGGTAATAGCGTAGGTAAGCACTTTGATGGTGTCATCCAGGGAAGGTGTGACGGTGATTCCCTTGACCATCTCGCGGATCACGTTGTTCTCGATGAAAACCGTGCTGGTCGACTCGTACTTTTTTGGCAAGATGAAGCTCCACACGAAAACCACGGTCATGACCAGCAGGGCCAACGCCGTGAAGAGCTCCTTGCGTCTCAATACCAACTGCAGGTACTTCTTGTAATTCAGCATGGAAGAGTCCATGGCAACTCCTTGAACGGCACGCAAAGCGGATAAGAGGTCAGAGGTTATCAACCCTCGCGTTTTTTCATTGAAACAAGGTCCAGGCGCTTGGGCCGAATCCGTGTGAATCCCCTTGCCGTCTAAAAAAACGTTTCCTTCACCATCACGTAATCGCCCGCCTTCAACTCGATATTCTGGGACAGATCCCCTTTCTGGAAGAGCCTCTTCGCCTTCACCTCCAGCGATAAAGACTGCTCTCCGTTCTTTCTCCTGACGGTAATGTCGTTTTGGTCGGCGAACTTGGTGAAACCTCCCGACTCCAAGATAGCCTCCATCACCTTCATCCCCTCCCTGAACTCAATCGCCTTCGGGGTGGTAACCGCACCCAGTACGTAGACGTTCTTGTCCAAAAGCACCGGCATAAACAGCACATCTCCAGGCTCCAGTAACGGGTCGTCTTCGGTCTTACCAGCCACCAACATGTTGTGCAGCCCCTGCTTCAACTTTTTACCGTTCCTAAGCAGGTATGCCTTGTTCAGATCGGCCCCCTTCACTTCGGAAAGTGTGCACAAAAGTTGCAAAAGAGAGGTGCGCTGCGACAGTTGATACACGCTGGACTTGACGCCACCGCCGAATATGTACACCTTGTTGTTGGTGATCTCATCCACGGTCACCGTGACGATGGGGTTCTTCACCAGTTCCTTCAGCCTCAGAGCCAAAAGCGCCTGAAGGTCGTTCGGAGTGCGGCCGCTGGCGAGCACCTCGCCAAGGCCTGGAACGGTGATCTTGCCGTCTGGACGCACGCGCACAGAAACGTTGAGATCCTTTACCCCCCAGACCGCGATGTCGAGGCTGTCGCCTTCCCCGATCACGTAGTCCACGGCTCCTGCCTCCATCGGCAGACAGAACAGCATTCCCCAAATTAACACCATTGCAATCCGCTTCATGGTCTTCCCCCTCTTTCGTCGAACAATTCGGCCGCGCCTCCACACACAGTTAGCTCTTACTTAAGTTGTTATGCTAACCGTGAAGCTTGCGCGTAAGGATGGTTTTATCTCCCGCCCCGCCCGTAGAGCACCACCTTTACAGTTTCGAAGATGATCTGGGAATCGAGTAAAAAGGAGACATTCTTTATGTAGTACAGATCGAATCGTAGCTTTTCCAGCGCATCTTCGACCGTCGCGCCATACGGGTAGCGCACCTGGGCCCACCCCGTCAGCCCGGGCTTCATGGTGTGCCGCTTCGAATAGTAGTAAATCTCCTTTTTTAACGATGCCACGAATTCCGGGCGCTCCGGCCGCGGTCCGATGAAGCTCATGTCCCCCCTGAGCACGTTGTAGAGTTGGGGAATCTCGTCGATGCGATAATTCCGCAGAAACCGCCCCACCCGGGTGACGCGAGCATCGTTTTTCACCGCCCAGACCGCACCGTTGCGCTCCGCGTCCTGAGTCATGGACCTGAACTTGTAGAGCATAAAAGGAATTTCTCCGCTGCCGACCCGCACCTGGGTGAAAAATAGCGGTCCGGGAGAGTCCAGTTTGATGGCCAAGGCAATCAGTGGGAAAAACGGCGCAGCCAATATAAGTCCCAGCAGGGAAAGCATCATATCGATACACCGTTTGTAGACCTTACTGAGCGCCGTCCTGTGGAAGCCAGCAGAAAAGATGATCCAGCCCGGCGTAATCTCCTCCAGCATCAGTTTTTCCTGGACCATCTCGTAAAATGTCGGGGCGTCGACTACCTTGATGCCCTCCAGCTTGCACTGCATCATCTCCTGCAGTGGCAAGACCCCCCTCCTCTCCGAGAGCGCCACCACCATGACGCCGGCTTTCACCTTCCTGGCAGTGGTTAAAAGGTCGGCCTCCCGCGACACCAGCAATCCCGGCGCGATCAGCGGCTCTTCACTATCCCCCTCCTCCGAGCAGCGTAGAAATCCAGCCAGTGTATACTGGGTATCGCCGCTGTGGATCAGTTCCCCAAGTTGCCAGGCAAGCCGGCCGTCACCTAAAATCAGCACCCTCTGGCAGAACTGGGGAGCCCGCACGGCAAAAATCGAAAAAGCGTGCCACAGGAATTGATAGGCCAGGAATATAGCTACCGATAGAAACAGCACTCCGCGTCCCAGCATCACCGAGGGGGACAGGTAATAGACGATGAACAGGAAAAAAAAGGACGTTCCAGCCGCCTGCAAACAGTTTATGAATATCTCCCACCTGCTGCAGCGCCTGTCGAGGATGTAGACCTCCATCAGGTAGGAAGAGAAAAGCACCGCCGATACGAGGAGGAGGGCTACCTGCAAGGACTGTCGCGACAACCAGCCATTGCTAAAAGCCGTATATCCAAACCGGACGGTCAAAGCCGAGCAGTGGGCGGCAACGGCGAGTAAAGCGTCTATGAGCAGCATCAGAGCAAATCGAGGTTTCATTTTTCGTTCTCTATCCGGATTCCGGCGACGCCCGCAGCGCCTGTCAAGACAAGTTCAGGAGATCCTCGTTATTCGACCCACTTGCATCACCTCATGCCAATAAGCTTCAGCGGCTGCCTCGCCCGAACAGCGCTACCTTTACCGTCTCGTACATGATCTGCGAATCCAAAGACACCGAGAGGTTCTTTACGTAGTACAGATCGTAGGACAGCTTCTCGACGGCATCTTTAACGGTTGAGCCTTGCGGGCGATGCACTTGTGCCCAGCCGGTGAGGCCCGGCTTGATCGTGTGCCTCTTAGAGTAGTAGTAAATATCTTTTTTAAGCATCTCAACAAATTCCGGGCGCTCCGGGCGCGGGCCTATCAAACTCATATCCCCCTTAAGCACGTTGTAGAGCTTTGGCATTTCGCCTATGCCGATGCTGGTCAACAAACGCACCACTCGCGCCGCTCGTGGATCGCTGCCAAGGGTTCCATCCGAAGCCCCTTCCGCCTCCGCAGCTACGCAACTAAGTCCATAGATGAGAATAGGTTTTTCGCCATCGCCTACGAAAATCTGCTTAGTGAATAAGGGGCCTGACGATGTCAGCTTAATGGCTATCGCAACCAGCGGAACGAATGGGGCACATATGACGAGTCCCAAAAGGGAAAGGCAGATGTCTATACTCCTCTTCAGAAAGTTAACCAATTTTGTCCTGTGAATACCTGAAGAAAAAATCATCCAGTTAGGCGTGATGTTCTCCAGCATCAGCTTCCCTTGCAGGATCTCGTAAAAGGCAGCTGCGTCCAAAACCTCGATGCCGTTCAGTTTGCATTGCATCATCTCCTGCAAAGGCATTGCCCCTCTTCTTTCAGGAAGGGCAACTACTATTACATCCACATTTTCCTTGCGGGCCGTGGTCAAAAGGCTTCCCCGCAGGGGCACATTCGGCTCAGCAGCGAGACCTGGCCGTTTGGGAAATCCGGCTTCTGGTGGTTCTATTGCATAATCCAAGTACCCAACCAGCAGAAACATATTACCGGCACGGACAAGCTCACCGAGTTCCTTAGCCAGCCCGTCAGCGCCCAATATCAACACTTTTTTAATGAAACCATGACTACTTTTTGCCGAAGCCGAAATGATGTGCCAGGTGGACTGGTAAAGACAGAAAACGGCGATCGAGATAAAGAGCACTCCGTGATCTAGGATTGGGTATGGATCAAGGTAGTAGAGGACAGAAAGAAAGAAAAAACTGGCACAGCCGCATTGCAGCGATTTTATGAGTATTTCAAGCTTACTGCTGCCCCTGGCCAAAGAGTAAAGTTCCATCAAATAGGAAGAGAAAAGAGATACCGCCATAAAGATAAGGGTGGCTCTCAGCGCCGTCCCTTCCAGCCAGCTCCGGTGCAACATCTCCAAACCGAGACGTAACACCACAACCGTGCTAAATGCGGCAAAGGCAAGCAGGGAATCTGAGATCAGCATTAAGGCAAGACGCAGCTCCATTGTCTGGTTAACCCCCCGTATTCATATAAAAGTGAACATGCCTTCTCTCGCACTAGCTATATATAATATACAAAATTTAATTTTCATTCACTAACGATATCATGCTTTGGCAAAATTGAAATACCACTAGGAGATAAAATTGCGTAAGACCGGTGGGGGAACTTGGCGAAATGGTGAAGCGTTATCAGGGAAGGGTGATGCCAAGCAAGGTAGAGGTGGCACTGGCGAGCATAAAGCATTGAAAAGGCGAGTGGGCGCTAGACGGGGTGGGGAAAAACCGGCAATCATCGTGCCATTACATCGCTGGATCGCTACAACGGGGAAGGTAGCTTGGGAAGGTCGTTTTTGGAAATCAGAGCTCTGTTGCGCCAGAAATCAAACGAAGCCAGCGACTCACAAAGATCTCAAACGATGCGGCAGTCGGAGTCACGGCATCATTTGGCGCAAGCTGCCCCAGGTTCGATAAGACGCGGCGAAACCGAAACCGTGCTCAGAGCATAGGCGAAGTCATCGACTGCGGCGGCGCAACTCGACATGTTTGCAGATGGCAACAGGTCTACTTGCGAGGGATTGTTCCACGGATACCTAGAACACCTCACTTCTCAAGCAACAGTTCCATTAAACGGAATCCCTCTGAGATCCGTAGGTTCGCCGCAGCAGCGGAGAACTCGTCATAGCCTGCCACCTCCGGCTTCGCCTCCACCTCCCCTTTATATATGACGAAGGGTACGGGATCCGAGGTGTGCGTCATCAAGGAAACCGGCGTGGGATGATCGGGAGCGCAGAGTATACGGTACTCGCCGAATTGCTTGATTCCCTCCAGCACGGGACCTACCACCTGCTGGTCAAAGCATTCGATGGCCTGAATCTTGTCGGCAAGCTTTCCGGAGTGAGAAGCCTCGTCTGGCGCCTCCACATGCACAAAGACGAAATCGCCTTGTTTCAGCGCCTCCAGCGCCGCCTGTGCCTTGCCGGCAAAGTTGCTATCCAGATAGCCGGTAGCGCCGGGGACGTTGACGACCTTCAGTCCGGCGTATACGCCGATCCCTTTGATCAGGTCTACCGCGGAGATGACGGCGCCGCTTAGGCCAAACTTGCTCTCGAACCTCTCCATGGCAGGGGCCTTTCCCTGGCCCCACAACCAGATGGAGTTGGCCGGCGTCTCGCCCAGCTGGCAGCGCCTTTTGTACTGCGGGTGATTGTGGAAGATCATCTGCGAACTGTTCATCAGGTTGATGAGGCGCTCGCCCCCCTCGCCCTTGGGGAGGAAATTTATCACGTCTTGCCCGGTGATGTCGTGAGGCGGCGTCGCCTGAATCCGGGTGCTGCCGTTGTGCCAGACCATAAGGTGCCGATAGCTGACGCCGGGGTGGAAGGAGAACTCGTCGTTGCCGAGTTGACGCTGCAGTTCCGCCACCAGTTCCCGGCCGTCAGCGGTGGAGATGTGGCCGGCGGAGTAGTCGTCCATCAGCAGTCTGCCGCCGCGCGCGTCAAGGTGGACGAGGTTGACGCGAAAAGCCACGTCGTCCGGCCCCAGTTCCACCCCCATGCTGGCCGCCTCCAGGGGGGAGCGTCCCGTGTAGCAGTCGGCAGGGTTATAGCCGAACATCGACAGGTTGGCCACGTCGCTTCCCGGCGGATAGCCGGCCGGTACGGTCTGCGCAAGACCAAGCACCCCCCGTCTTGCCATGAAATCCATGTTCGGGGTGTGCGCCGCCTGCAGCGGCGTTTTGCCGCCCAGTTCTTCCATAGCCTCATCCGACATCCCGTCGCCCAGCAGTACCACGTACTTCATGAAATATCCTTTTGCCAGCATGGTTAATAGCAATACGCGCCTTCGCTTCAAGATCAGCGTCAGCCTCTGGGATGAAACTCGCCGTGCAGCCGCTTTAGCCTCTCCCGGGTCACATGCGTGTAGATCTGGGTGGACGAGAGGTCGGCATGGCCGAGCATGATCTGCACGCTTCTCAGATCCGCGCCGTTCTCCAGCAGGTGGCTTGCGAACGAATGACGCAAGGTGTGCGGCGAGATCTGGCTTCGCACCCCGGCCTGCAACGCCCTTTTCTTGACGATGTTCCAAAAGGCCTGCCGGGTCATCCCCTCCCCGAGCCGGCTCAGGAACAAGCGGGAACTGGCCCGCTGCTTCAAGAGTTCGTCGCGCGCCTTCGACAGGTAGCGCCCCACGGACCTGCAGGCGCTCTCCCCGATCGGCACCAGCCGCTCCTTGTTTCCCTTGCCGACCGTCAGCAGGTAGCCCGCCGAGAGGTTCACCTCGCCAAGCTTCAGTCCCACCAGCTCGGAGACCCGCAAGCCCGTCGCGTACAACAGTTCCAGCATCGCCTGGTCCCGAAGCTCGACAGCGCCTGCATCGAGCGGCGCGGCCAGCAGCGCCTCCACCTCCTTGCCGCTCAGCACGGCGGGGAGTTTCGCCACCCCTTTGGGCGCCTCGATGATGGCGGTCGGGTTCGACTCGCAGTACCCCTCGGCGACCAGAAAACGATGCAGCATCCGCAGCGCGGAAAGGGCGCGCGCCCGGCTGCGTGGGGCGATCGACTCCGCCTTCAGCTTCGCCAGATAGCAGGCCACGTCGCTCGGCGAAATCGCGCCCGGTTGCCGCTCGCCCAGAAACTGCAGATAGCGCGTCAAGTCCCGGCTGTAGGCGATGACCGTATTGGCCGCCGCCCCCTTCTCCACCAGGAGGTAGCTCAGGAACAGATCGAGGTAACGGTCCACTAGTTGTCGATAGAGGCCAGCAGCTCGCGGCTGATTTCCTCAAGCTTGACCGGATCGGTGACTTTTTGCCCGAAAATATCCTTGACGTAGAAGACGTCGGCCACCTGGTCCACCTTGGTCGAAATCTTCGAGACGCCGATATAAAGCCCGAGCCTGGTGAGCGTGCTGGTAATGCTGTAGAGCAGCCCCACCTTGTCGTGGGCATAGATATCGATGACCGTGTAGTCGGAGGAGACCTCGTTGTCGATGTCGACCCTGGCCGGCACCGTGGGCTTCGCCTTGTCGGTCAGGATGCTCGGCCGGTGCCGCTTGGCCACCAGGGCATCCACCCGCACCTCGCCTGCCAGCACCTGGCGCAGGTCGGTCTCCAGGCGAGTCCAGCGCCCCTCGTCGGTGATGACGAAGCCTTGCGGAGAGTTCACTTGCAGGATGTCCAGCACCTTCTCGTTGCTGTTGGTGTGAATCTGCGCGCCCAGGATGTTCATGCCGTTGGCGGCCATCACCCCGGTGATCATGGAGAAGAGCCCCGGCTCGTCGTAGGTGCAGACGGTGCAGTTCGTGTAGCCTCGGTCGGTCTCGTGCGAGAGCTTCAGCACCAGTTGGTTGTCGGTCAACGACAACAGCGTTCGGACGTGGCCGGCAATCACCTCGGAGCCGTAGGAGAGCAGGTGGCGCGTGCTGAGCGACTGCAGTTCGTCCTTGATGAGCTGAGCCTGGTAGTCGTCGCTCAAGAGGTCGAAGATCGCCCTCTTCACCCGCCGCACCCGGTCGCCCGAGGCCTCCAGCTTGAAATCGCCCCGTTCCAGCACCTGGAAGGCCTTCTCGTAAAGCTCCTGCAGCAGCAGACCCTTCCAGTCGGTCCAGACCTCCGGCCCCACCGCCTTGATGTCGGCATAGGTCAGCAGATAGAGCATCTTCAGATTTTCGCTCTTCTCCATCTGCCGGGCGAATTGAATGATCATGCGCTCGTCGTGCAGATCTCGGCGCTGGGCGATGTGGGCCAGCAGCAGGTGGTTTCTCACCAGGAATTGCAGCCGGTCGCCGTCCTCCTTGCTGAGCCCCATGCGGCGCGCGATGGTGCGCGACAGGTCCGCGCCTATCTCGGCGTGCCCTCCCCCCGACCCTTTGCCGACGTCGTGCAAAAGCACCGCCAGCAGCAGCAGCCAGCGTTTGTCGACCTCCATGGCGAGCTGGGTCAAAAGCGGCAGGGCCTCGCGGTGCTCCCCCCGCCACAGTTTGGCGATCTCGTCCACCGCAAAGAGGGTATGGGTGTCGACCGTGTAGATGTGGTAGACGTCGTGCTGCACCTTGCAGTAAATCCGCTCGAACTCGGGAAGGAATCGGTTCAGGAAGCCCAGGTGGTGCATCTGCTGCAAGGTGCTGGCTACCCCCTTTTCCGATTGCAAAATATTGAAGAAGGAGGCGTTGGCCTCCTTGGAGCGGCGGAACTTGTCGTTCACCAGGTCCAAGTTCTCCCTGATCAGCCCCTTGGTGGCCAGACTGATGGCGACTCCCTGCTTTTGGGCGAGCTCGAAGATGCGTATCAGCCGGATCGGGTCCTTGACGATCACCGACTCGTCGGGGACCACCAGCTCGCCCTTCATCACGTAGAACCCTTCGCCGACCGGCCTGCGGGTGAAGTACCCCAGGATCTTGCGCGCGCCCTCCTCCCGCTGGCTGCACTTGGCGATCAGCACCGAACTGAAGTGCTCCACGCGATTGGCGTGCAGGTAGAAGTCCTGCATGAAATGTTCGACGGCCAGGGTGCTGCCGCGGTCCTCGTAACCGAAAAAACGAGCCAGGGAGATCTGTGCGTCGAAGGTGAGTTGATCGTTCTTTCTGCCGGCCAGGTAGTGCAGCTCGTTGCGGATGCGCCAAAGGTAGTTGAGCGAGCTGAGATACACGCCCAGCTCCTCCTCCGAGAGCACCCCCTTGATCACCAGCTCGCGCGGCTCGTCGACCTTGTACTTGATCTTCGCCACCCACATCGCCGCGTGCAGGTCGCGCAGACACCCCTCGCCTTCCTTGATGTTCGGCTCCAGAATGTAGACGCTGGAGCCGTACTTCTCGCGCCGGCCTTTCAGCTCCTGCAGCTTTTCGGTTATGAAGGCGTCGCTTCTTTTGGCGAGCACCTGGGTCACCATCAGCTTTTTCAACTCGCGAAACAGCGGTTCGCTGCCGATCAAGAGCCTGGCGTCGAGCAGCGCCGTCTTCACCGTGGCGTCGTTGCCCGCCATCTCCAGGCAGTCCGGGAGGGTGCGCACCGAATAGCCGACGTCCAGGCGCAGATCCCACAGGAAGTAGAGCAGGCGGTTGGCCACCTCTTCCACCCGCTTGGAATCCTTGCCGCTGTAAAGGAACATCAAGTCCAGGTCGGAGTAGGGATTCAGCTCGCCGCGCCCGTAGCCGCCGATCGCCACCAGCGACAACTCCCCGCTCTTGGAGATCCGCAGGTCGTCGGAAAGCGCCGTGAAGAGCCGGGTCACCAGGGCGTCGGTCATGGCGGTGATCGATTGCACCACCGAGGCGCCGTCCTCGCCCTCACGATGTCCCCGCTTGAGCTCTTCGCGGAAGTGTTCCAGGAACTCCCGCGCGGCGGCCAGATAGGCGCCGCGCTTTTCCTCGAAACTTTTGCCGTCGCCCTTCAGCGACTCTGAAAGGTAGCCGTTAATGTTTAACTGCATTACCCTTCCTTCTCAATCCGCACCACCTGCAAGACCCCCGGGAAAGCCGCGATCTCCTCCTGCGGGATGCTCTCCGTATCGCCGATCACGCCGATGATCACCCGGTTGGCGCCGGTCGATTGGTGAATGTCGTAGCCGCGTTCGATTAGATAGGCTTTTATCTGGTCCTGGGCCCCTGCATCGGCCTCTTTGCGCATGACTATCAGCACCTTAACTCCCCCCGTTTAACGTTCCCCGCTGGTCATGATCCGCTCCAGCCGGCGCGATTCGTCGACCACCCTCTCAAACAACCGGACGATGGCCTGATCGTCCAGGGGCCCCTGGTTCTCGGCGGTCATCCGCGCGAAAATGCGTTTTTCCCGAGCCGGGTCGTAGACCGGCAGATCGAGCCCTTTTTTGAGATGGCCGATGTTGAGCGCCAGCGAAGCGCGCTCGTTGAAGATCCGCAACAGCTCGCTGTCCAACCGGTCGATCTCCGCTCTGATTTCGTCGATGGTCATGGCGCCCTCAGAACCGTTTTTTGATGAAGGTGTCGCGCTTCCAGTGGACGTCATCCACGCCCGGATGGTCGATGTTGAAATTCAGGCCGCGCGACTCCTTCCTGAGGCGAGCGCAGGAAACGATCAGCTTGGCGACCGTGGCGATGTTGCGCAGTTCGATCAGATCCGAGGTGACGATGAAGTTCCAGTAATACTCCTCGATCTCTTCCTGGATCAGGTCGATCCGGTGCATGGCCCGGTCGAGCCTCTTGTCGGAGCGCACGATGCCGACGTAGTTCCACATGAAGCGCCTGATCTCGTCCCAGTTCTGGGAGACCACCACCATTTCGTCGGAGTTGGTGGCGGTGCCGCAATCCCATTCCGGTATCTCCGGAGAGGTGAATTGCTCGCTTTGCAGGGTGGTCACCGCGTGGCCAAAGGCGCGGCCGGCATAGACGGCGGCCTCCAGAAGGGAGTTACTGGCGAGCCGGTTGGCGCCGTGCAACCCGGTGAAAGCGACCTCGCCGATGGCGTAGAGATGCTTGACGTCGGTCTCGGCGTTGCCGTCCACCGCCACGCCGCCGCAGAGATAATGAGCGGCGGGAACCACCGGAATCATGTCGCGCGTCATGTCGATGCCGAAGTCGAGGCAGGTCTGGTAGATGTTGGGAAAGCGCGAGGTCACGTAGTCCGGGTCCTGGTGGGTGATGTCCAGATAGACGCAGTCGTCGCCGTAGGTCTTCATCTCGTTGTCGATGGCGCGCGCCACGATGTCCCGGGGCGCCAGGTCCTTCAAGGGGTGATAGCGCTCCATGAACGCGGTGCCGTCGCGGCGGCGCAGGATCGCTCCCTCCCCCCGGACCGCCTCCGAGATCAGAAAGGAACGGGCGTTGGCGTGATACAAGGTGGTCGGATGGAACTGCATGAACTCCATGTTGGCGATGGTGGCGCCGGCGCGGTAGGCCATGGCGACGCCGTCGCCGGTCGCCACGTCCGGGTTGCAGGTATAGAGGTAGACCTTGCCCGCCCCCCCCGAAGCCAGCAAGGTGATGCGGGAGGCGAAGGTCTTCACCGTCCCGCCGGCGATGTCGAGGACGTGGGCCCCCAGGCAGCGGTTCTGCTCCAGGCTCTGCTTCAAGACCTTCGACTCGGTGATCAGGTCGATGGCGATATGGTTCTCGTAGATGGTTATGTTGTCGTGGGCCAGGGCCGCCTGGACCAGCGCCCGCTCGATCTCGCGCCCGGTGATGTCCTCGGCGTGCAGGATCCTGCGCGCGCTATGCCCCCCCTCGCGGGTGAGGTCGAAGACGCCGCCGTTCTTGGTGAACTGCACCCCCCACTGGATCAGATGCTCGATGACTTGAGGACCCTCCTCAACCACCATGCGCACCACGTCCTCATGGCAGATGCCGGCGCCGGCGACCAGCGTGTCTTGGACGTGGGCGTCGAAGGTATCCTCCGCCGACGACACCGTGGCGATGCCTCCCTGGGCATAGTTGGTGGCGGATTCAGCTATATCACGCTTGGTGACCACGGCGACCGTGCCGTGCGCGGCCGCCTGCAAGGCGAAGGAAAGCCCCGCGATTCCGCTGCCGATCACCAGAAAATCACTTTGCAACTTCATGACTCCCCCGGTTGAGCTAGATTTGTGCTTTCATTGGAAAACTGGCAAATTATTGTCCCCCCGCTGATTTTTGTCAAGACTTTTGACAGGTTATCGTTGGCCCAGTTCACATTAGGCCTTGAATTATCGCGGTTATTGTTCTATATCTTTTGAGGACTTTTTTCTCGCCCCACCCGGCGCGGGGGGCTGATCTTCGGCCAAGCCCCGGGCGGGAAAGCGCAAGGAGCCCCTGGCGAGGAGCCGGAAACCTCTCGCCTTTTTCGATGTTCAGCACGCGCCGACTCCGAGCCCGCTCTTGGGGAAGAGGCGCATCGGCTGGTCGACCGGCAGCAGCTACACGCCGGTTCGAAGCCACCAGGGAGGGCCGCGCTTGAAGCCGTCCGCTATCCTTTTCACTGCCACACTATTGCTGGCGGCGACGGCGCTCTGCCTGCCGGCAGCCGCTCGCGCCGATATTTATCGCTACGAAGACGCCGAGGGCACCCTCCATTTCACCGATGCGCCGACCGACAAGCGCTACAAGGTGATCATGAGGGACATCCAGCGGGACCGCAAGCTGCGCACCGCCTTCAAGCTCCCCGGATACGCGCGCAACCCTGCGGAATTCGAGCCGATCATCAGTTCCTGTTCCCGCGAGTTCGGCGTGGACAGCTCCCTGGTCAAGGCCGTGATCCACGCGGAGTCGGGCTACAACCCGAGCGCGGTGTCGCCCAAAGGGGCGCAAGGGCTCATGCAGTTGATGCCCAAGACCGCTCAGGGCCTGAAGGTCGCCGACTCCCTGAACCCCTCCGACAACGTCCGCGGCGGCGTGCGCTACTTGAGGTTTCTGCTGGACACCTTCAAGGGGAACGAGTCGCTGGCCCTGGCGGCCTACAACGCCGGGCTCAACAGCGTGGCCAAGTACGGCGGCATCCCCCCCTACCAGGAAACCCAGCAGTACGTGGCCAAGGTGCTAAGCTACAGGAACAACTACCGATAGCGTAAAGGCTAAAAAGCATGACGAGATCCACCCACGCCCAAATACTGAACCTGCCCAACATAATCACCATGGTGAGGATAGCCGCCATACCGCTTCTTTGCCTGCTGCTGCTCTCCCCGCAACGCACCCCCTGTTTCTGGGCCGCGGCGCTCTTTGCGGCCGCCTCGGTCACCGACTGGCTGGACGGCTACCTGGCGCGGCGCATGGGAATCGTCACCGTCTTCGGCAAATTCCTCGATCCGATAGCCGACAAGCTGCTGGTCATGGGCGCGCTGATCATGATCCTTCCTTTCGGCCGCGTGCCGGCTTGGATGGTGCTGGTGATACTGGGGCGCGAGATGGTGATCACCGGTCTGCGCGGCATAGCCTCCACCGAAGGGATCGTGATCCCGGCGAGCAACCTTGGCAAGTACAAGACCATCTTTCAACTGGTCGCCATCATCGGCCTGCTTTTGCACTACGACTACCACTGGTTCTTCTCGCTCGATCATCCGCTGCTGATCGTCAACATGCACCATGTCGGCATGTTCTATCTCTGGATCGCCACCGTCATCACCATCTGGTCCGGCGTCGATTATCTGAGCAAGTTCATCAGGGTGATCGCCAAATAGCAAAATTTCGTTGACAACGAAAAACAAAAAAGGTATAAAACGGTTTCCTCAAAAGCAACTAGGCGGCGTGGCCAAGTGGTAAGGCAAAGGACTGCAAATCCTTTATTCCCCGGTTCAAATCCGGGCGCCGCCTCCAACATAGAAAAAGGGACCAGTTTACAAAACTGGTCCCTTTTTTCATTGTTGTCAGGGCGTCGATTTTAAATTACGATCGGTCGCGGTGCTAGGGCGGACACTGCGCGCAGATCGATTTGAAGAGATTGGTGCTGAGGTAGCGATCGCCCCGGTCGGGTATGATAACCACTATCAGGCCCGACTCCAGCTCCGACGACAGCCTGAGCGCTCCCGCCACGGCGGCGCCTCCCGACATCCCGCAAAAAACTCCCTGGCGCACCGCCAACTGCCTGGCCGTCTCGTAGGCCTCGTCGTCCTCCACCACCAGCTTGCGATGATAGGCCGTGGGGTCGTAAATGGCCGGGACGATGGCCTCCTGCATGTTTTTCAACCCCTGGATCTGGTGCCCCAGCACCGGCTCGACCCCTACCACGCAGACCCGCGGCTCGGTTTCCCCGAAATACCTCGATAGTCCCATGAGCGTGCCGCCGGTGCCCATGCCGGCCACCACGTGGGTCAGTTCACCGCCGGTCTGCCGCCAAATCTCGGGACCGGTAGTCTCATAGTGCGCCAGCACGTTGTTGGGATTGGCGTACTGGTTGGGCATGTAGTACTTGTCGGGATCGTCCGCGTAGATCTTGTGGGCCAGACGAATGGCTCCGTCGGTGGCCTCGCACCCGGGAGAGAGCACGATCTCGGCGCCGTACGCCTCCAGCACGCTGCGCCGCTCCACGCTGACGCAGGCGGGCATCGCCAGCTTGATGCGATAGCCTCTGGCCGCGGCGATCATCGCCAAGGCGATGCCGGTGTTGCCCGAGGTCGGCTCCAGGATGACCTTGTCCGGGGTGAGTTCGCCGCTCGCCTCGGCGGCCAGGATCATCTGCCGCGCGGGGCGGTCCTTGACGGAACCGCCGGGGTTGTTCCCTTCCAGCTTCGCCATGATGCGCACGCGCGGGTTGTCGCACAAAGCGCCGATTTCAACGATGGGAGTCGAGCCGATGGACTCGAGGAGACTCTGACCTTTCACTGTGGCCTCTTTCCAGGATTTTGATTTTTCGAAGCGGCATGGTTGCCCCTTTGCGGCCCCTACCCGCCCAGATAGGCGCGCAGCACCCGCTCGTCCTCCAAAAGCTCGGAGGAAGGCCCGCTGAACACCATCTGGCCCGCCTCCAGCAGGTAGGTGCGCGCCGAGTGCTGCATGGCCAACTTGGCGTTCTGCTCGACCAGCAGAATGGTCACCCCCTGGGCGTTCAGGTCGCGAATGATGGAGAAGATCTCCAGCACGATGAGCGGCGCCAAGCCCAGGCTGGGCTCGTCCAGCAGCAGCAAACGGGGACGGCTCATCAGCGCCCGGGCGATGGCCAGCATCTGCTGTTCCCCGCCGGACAGCGTCCCGGCCAGCTGGTGGCGGCGCTCGTCCAGCCGGGGAAAGAGTCGATACATGCGCGCCAGATCCTCGCGAATCCCCTCGCGGTCGCGGCGCACGTACGCCCCCAGCTCCAGGTTGTCCTGCACGCTTTGCAGCGCCAGCACCTGCCGCCCCTCCGGACCCTGGGCGATTCCCAGCCGCACCACCCGGTCGGGGGGGAGCGAGGTGATGTCGCGGCCGTCAAAACGGATGGCACCCTGACGCACCTTGAGCAGCCGCGAGACGGCGCGCAGGGTGGTACTCTTGCCGGCTCCGTTGGCGCCGATCAGGGTGACGATCTCTCCCTCCTCGACGGTCAGGCTCAACTGGCGCACGGCCTGAATCGAGCCGTAGCCGACGCTCACGTTTTCCAGTTCCAAAAGCGCCATCTATTCGGCCCCCAGATAGGCTTCGATCACGGCGGGGTTGGCCCGCACCTCGGCCGGCGGGCCGATGGCTATCAGTTCCCCGAAGTTCAAGACGGCGATCCGGTCGCACAGGTCCATGACCAGCGGCACGTGGTGCTCGATCAGCAGCACGGTGAGCCGGAAGCGAGCCGCCATCTCACGAATGAAGGAGGTGAGCCCGTGCTTCTCGGCCGCGTTCATGCCGGCCGCGGGCTCGTCCAGAAGCAGCACGCTCGGCTCCAGGGCCAGGGCGCGCGCGATCTCCAGCCTGCGCTGATCGCCGTAGGCGAGATGGGAGGCGAGTTCCAGTCCGCGCCCGGCGAGCCCCACCAATTCCAGGATCTCCCACCCCTTGCGCTCGACCCGGCGCTCCTCGGCGGCGCAGGCCCTGGTGCGCAGCACGCCGCTGAAAAGACCCGCGCGGGTGCGCGCGTGCTGCGCCACCATCACGTTCTCCAGCGCGCTCAGCCCCTTGAAGAGCCGGATGTTCTGGAAGGTGCGCGCCACCCCTCGCTCCGCGATCCGGTGCGGCGAGAGCCCGGTGAGCTTCTTGCCCCGCAGCTCGACGCTGCCGGCGCTCACCGGCATGAGCCCGGTCACCAGGTTGAACAAGGTGGTCTTGCCGGCGCCGTTTGGTCCGATCAGCCCGAAGATCTCCCCTTCCCCCACGGCGAAAGAGACCTCGCTGAGCGCCATCAGCCCGCCGAAACTGCGGCTCACGCCTTTCACCTCGATGACCGGGTTCACGCGTCCTCCTGCGGCTCGCCGGCGGGGAGCGCGCCCTTGCGTTTGCCGGGGCTGAACCTGGCCAGCGTCCCCGAGATCCCCTGGGGGAGATAGATGCTGGCGAACACCAGCACCAGGCCGTTGATGATCAGTCGGGAGTCCTTGAGCGGTCGCAGCACCTCGGGGAGGGCTGCGAGCAGCATGCCGCCGAACAGCGGCCCCCAGATGGAGCGGCTGCCGCCGATCAGCACGTAGGCGAGATAGGCGATGGAGGCGTCGAAGGTCCCCTGCCGGGCGTTCCAGGTGTTGAGAAAGGGGGCGCTCATGGCGCCCACCACCCCGGCCAGCACCGCGCCGATCACGAAGGCCAGCACCTTGTAGCGCGTGGTGTTGATCCCCATGGCATCGGCGGCCAGTTCGTCCTCGCGGATCGCCCGGAAGGCGCGCCCCACCCGGGAGCGCTCCAGCCGGTGCCCGAAGACGAGGGTGCAGACCAGCAGCGGTCCGAAGACGGCGATGTAGCCCCAGCGGCTCTCGAAGAGCTGCGGCACCCCGAAGATGCCGATGGCGCCGCCGGTGATCTCCAGGTTCAGGCTCAAGACGCGCAGGATCTCCACGAAGGCGATGGTGGCCAGCGCCAGGTAGATGCCGCGCAGCCGCAGCGCCGGGATGCCGACCAGCAGGGCCAACAGGGCGCTCGCCGCCGCGGCAAGCAGCCACTCCAGCGGGAAGACCAGCCACCCCAGCGACGCGCGCCAGGGGGCGAAATAGTCGAGGGTGCCGACGATCGCCGCGATATAGCCGCCCAGCGCGTAGAAGCCTGGGCTCGCCAGGCTCAGTTGTCCTGCCGCCAGCGGAAAGTAAAGGCTCATGGCGAGCAGCGCCTGCTGCACGAGGGTCACCAGGAGAAAGCCGTTGTTGTCGAGGAAATGGCCCACGCTTACACCTTCTGCAGCTGTTTGCGCCCGAGGATCCCCTGGGGGCGGAAGAGGAGCACGATGAACAGGAAGGCGAAGGCGACCGCTTCCTTATAGGCGCCGTAATCGGCCGGGACGAAGGCCTCGGAAAGCCCGATCACCACCCCGCCCAGCACCGCGCCGGGGATGCTCCCCAGCCCCCCCAGCACGATCACCGCCAACCCCTTCAGGCCGTATGTGACGCCGAAATAGGGGCCGGCGACGCCGAAACTGGTGCCGACCAGCGCGCCGGCGGTCCCGCCCAGAAAACCGGACATGAAGAAGGTGACCAGGATGAAGCGGTCGACGCTGATCCCCAGCAGGCTGGCCGTGGCCGGATTCTCGGCCACCGCCCTAAGCGCCTTGCCGAACTTGGTGAAGCGGACCAGGTACCCCACCACGGCCAGGATCAGCAGGCAGACCGCGAAGATGATGGCCTGCACGGTGCGGATCACCACCGGATGCCCCGAGACCTGGAACATGAGAGCGGGAGGAAGCTCGCCGTAGACCCCGGCGGGGAAGGTATAGATCTCGGCGCCGACCAGATACTGGATGGCGTTGACGATCACCAGCGCCACGCCCAAGGAGCTCACCAGCGCCAGCAGCGGATCGGCGCCCCGGTTTCGAAGCGGCCGGAAGGCGAAACGCTCCACCAGCACCCCGATCGCGCCGGCGAGCACGGAACCGACCAGCAGGGCGAGGGCGAAAGGGAGCTGCCGCTCCAGGCTCATCCCCGACAACAGGCCGTTGATGCCGAACTGCCCGACCGCCAGCGCGTAGGTGAGGTAGGCGCCCAGGGTGAAGATCGCGCCGTGGGCGAAATTGATGATGCCGAGGATGGAGAAGACCAGCGTGTAGCCCAGGGCGAAGATGGCGTAGACGCTGCCGATGCTGATGCCGTTCAGCAGATTCTGGATAAGCTGTGCTGTTCCCATAAATGCGCCGCGGGGGGAGGCGGCAAACGCCTCCCCCCGCTCCTCTTCGAGTTTATTTCACGTAGATGTATTTGCCGGTCTTGCCGTTGGCGTCCATCTTGATCCTGGCGACGTAAAAGGTCTCCTGGTGGATCTCGCCTCCCTGGTTCAGGTTGATTTTTCCAAGCGGCGTTAGATAGGAGCCGGTGCGGATCGCCTTGTTCAGTTCCTCGCGCGCCTTGCCCAGATCCAGCTTGCCGATCTTGCTCTTGGTGACGGCCTCCACCTTCTTGAGCGCCTCGACCATGACCTGCACCGCGGCGAAGGTCTGCGCCGTGAACTGGGGCGGATCCTTCTTGTAGGTGGCGCGGTACTCCTTGATCAGGGCGTTGTTGATGGCGTTCTTGGGGTCGCCGCCGGGGCTGTAGGCCTGCGCGATCAGGATGCCTTCGCAGTACTTGCCGCAGACCGGGAAGATGTTCGCCGTGTTCAGGCCGTTGCCGCCGATGATGGCCCCCTTGTAGCCAAGCTGGCGCAGCTGCTTGACCAGATTGCCGCCGTCGGCCGACAGCCCCGAGATGATCGCCAGATCGACGTTGGCGGCGAGCACCGCGGTCACCTGGGTGGTGAAGTCGGTGTCGGTGGTCATGAATTTCTGCACGGTGGCGATCTTCAGGCCGCGCTGGACGACGGTCTCCTGAAAGGTCTTGCTCTCCGAGGTGTTGAAGGCGTCGTTTTGCGCGTAAAGCACCGCCACCGTCTTGATGCGCGGATTCTCGGCGAGCGCCTCCTTCACCGCGTAGGGGGCGACGATGGCGACCGGAGCCGACACCCGGCCGACGTATTCGCCGATCTGCGGGATCCCCTTCGCCGTGTTGGAGGGGCCGATCACCGGCACCTTGAGGCGATTGGCGACCGGATCGGCGCTGAAGGCCTGTTGCGAGAGGGTGGGGCCGACGATACCGACCACCTTGTCGCGGTTGATCAGGTTGGAGAAGGCGTTGATGGCGCCGGCCTCGTCACCGCCGGTATCCTGAAACACCAGTTTCACCTGAGTGCCGTTCACTCCGCCTTGCGCGTTGAAGTACTTCTCCGCGATTTTAGCCCCGACGACCTCTTCCTCGCCCAAAAGGGCGACGTTGCTGGTTTGAGCCAGCGCGATGCCGATGGGGATGGGGGTGGCAACGGTTTCCGCGTGAGCTGCACCGGCAAACAGGAGGCAATTGACGATCAAGAGCGCTGCACGTTTCATGGTTTCTCCTTCCGTGTGGGGTTGGCTGCAATGCTTCCGGTTGTTTAGTCCGTAGTTGTAGAGAGCATTGCCCGAGCTGTCAAGCAAAATAGAACGCGGTAATCAAATGAATGGGGAAATGGGGTTGGCATGCCGACGGCGGGGAAAAAGTTGCGCCTGAAGCCGTATTTTCCTTCTCCCTCCTTCGCCTGGGCTTCGGCGGAGGAGCCTTTTATGGGAGGGAGTTGGAGGGAGTTGGAGGGGGGAGGATCGGGGAGTTGGTAGGTTGCGTTGAACAGGTGCATCGTGAAACGCAACATCGCGCTGGCGCCACCATGGCAACGTCGCGTTTCGTACCTCAACGCGACCTGCCAATGCTTTATCGGAGGGGGTTGGGGGGAGGGAGAGCTTTCGCGAGCTTTTCACCCTCTCCCAAAGCCCCCTCTCCCATCAAGGGCTTGTCCGCCGAAGCCTTGGCGAAGGAGGGAGAGGGGGCTTTTGGATTCACCCAATCCTTAACTTGACGGCAGTGGGGAGAGTGACGACAGCCCGCCCGCTGGAGCCCGGGCTTTCAGGCGTTGATGCGCTGATAAAGTACGGCTACCGCGTGCCTGCGGTAGTAGTGACTGATCCTCTTGAACCCATAAGGAACCAGCATCTCGTCCAACTCTTCATGGGAGTAGGTCTTGACGCAACTGGAGCATTTGTGCCCGTGGGAGCAACCGCTGCTGCACTGTTGGGATTGGACCCGGCAGCGCACCTCGATCAAAAAATACCCTTCCGGGCGCAAGTTGAGCACGATGTTTTTAAGATAGCGGCTTTTTTCGCTGCCGTCCGGGATGATGTTCAACACGTAACTGGAGAGCACCAAGTCGACGTCCAGGTGGCTGCGCTCCAACTGGTCGCTCGCCAGCACTCCGGCCAAGCGCTCATGACCCGACATCTGCATGATGCGCTCGACCTGTGCCGGGATGTCGGCCGCATAAACCCGGAAGCCCTCCTCCGCCAGGAACTTTGAATTTCTAAGGGTGCCGGCCCCGTAATCGAGCACCGACACCAATTTTTTTTGCTGGAAAAATCTCTTATACCTGCTGACGCTGATCGCTGAAATCGCCATGACGTCACCTCCTTGACTGCATCCTGCCATCTTCATACCGCTTCCATCTTCATACCGCTTCCATCATCATACCGCAGCCGACGGCCGAAGGAAGGGGCTGCCACGCGGGTGCGCTCTTTTGTTCAACCGCTGAGCCGTGCCCCCTCCCCTGCTTCCCCCTTCAGCTCGTCGAACCAGCGAAAAGCCACCTCGTAACGGATGTCGTGTCCGCCGTTGAATATTTCGAAGAAAAAATTCGCCGGCTGCAGCCGTTCCAGCTCCGCAACCAGCTTCATGGTGTGCCGATAGGAAACCACCGGATCGTAGCGGCCATGATGCACGGATAGCTTCACCCCCGCCAGTTCCTGCGCGTAACTGAGCGGCGAACGCCGGAGGTAGTCACGGTCGATCTGGTCGCCGCCGCCGGGCGCGCCACCGCAGCAGGCCTCGATGTCGACGGAGTAATCCGGGTTCTCCTCATGCCAGGCGGGGAGATCGGTGATCGGCACCCAGCAACTGACGCCGCCCCAAAGGGCGGGACGTTGCGCGGCGAGCATCAGGGCCATGTGGCCGCCGCCGCTCCCACCCAGCAAAAAGAGTTCGCTCGGCGAAAACCCCTGCCCGCTTTGCAGCTCGGAGATGGCGTCGAACACGTCCTGGCACGCCAGCGCGGAGCCGCAGGCCTGCGGCGCGCGCGGATTGCTCTTCAGGTTGGGACCGCGAAATTCCGGGAGCAACAAGGACCAACCGCGCTCGCGGCAAAAGGGAAGCATCTGCTGCAGTTGGTTGAAGCGATCGTAGCTCCAGGTATGCAGCCCAACCACCAAGGGCCCCCCGTCCACGCCATGCGGCCGGAACCAAAGCGCCCGCTCGGCGGAGCCGTCCAGCGAGGAAACCACGGTCAGATCTGTCACGTCCTTATCATGCACGGCTTGCCTCGCAGGTTCGTTTGCAGGTTCGTTGATGGAGTGCTGTCCCCAGCATAGCGGAGCGCTGCGGGCACGTCAAGGAAAAAAGATATTTAGTCTACCAAGTTAGTATACTATTTAAATTGACTTCTAAATCGCAGTTATCTGTGCTACCTCTACGCAGAGTACGGAGGGCCCGGTTTTGGCCATAGGCTACCCGGCGACCGACCCAAGCGGAAAGCGAGAGCCTACTATGGAAAACCGGCTGATCATGGTGGTGGACGACAGCACCTTTCATACCCTGCAACTTTGCCAGTTGTTCAACGAACACGGCTACAGGACGGTTGTGGCGCATAGCGGCAAGGAGGCTCTGGCCCGGCTGGAAGAAGAGCTCCCGGCAATCGTCTTCGCCGACATCATCATGCCGGAGATGGACGGCTACCAGCTCTGCCGGGCGATCCGGGCCTCCGAAGCCATGCGCGAGCTCCCGGTGGTCCTGTTGACCTGCCTTTCCAATCCCAAAGACGTGCTGCAAGCCATTGAAAGCGGCGCCGACTACTTTTTTTCCAAGCCCTACAACGCCGATTACCTCATCTCGCGCACCGCGGAGATCATCCGCGCGCGCCGCTCGCAAAAGGCGAGTTTCCCCGAAAACGAGACCACGGTGGTCTTCGACGAGGCCTGCTACACGGTCAAGCCGGACGTGCAGCGGGTCGTCGACCTGCTGATCTCCACCTACGAGGCCTCGGTGCTGCTCAACAAGGAACTTCTGCAAACCCAGCGGCGCCTGTCGGAAAAAATCGTCGAGCAGGAAGCCACCTTGGAGAGGATGCGGCAGTTGGAAGGGATCATACCGATCTGCATGTACTGCAAGAAGATTCGCGACGACGAGAACTCCTGGCACCATTTGGAGAAGTATCTTTCGGAGCATTCGGACGCGACCTTCAGCCACGGCATGTGCCCGGACTGCTTCCACAAGGTGAAAGGCGACTTCGGCGTAGCCAACGGGCGGCGGCCCGCCGAATAAGGGCGGGAGCCGCGCGTCCCTTGCCGGCTCGCGCCGCTACTGATTCTCCGGCTGTTTGTTCCAGACGAACCAGTAAAAGCCGAGCGTCTTGGTCAGCTCCTTGAACTTCTCGAAATTCACCGGCTTCACCATGTAGCTGTTGGCATGGTAGTCGTAGGCCCTGGCTATGTCCATCTCGGCGTCGGAAGTGGTCAGGATCACCACCGGGATGCGCTTCGAGTCCTCGTTGCTCTTCAGGGCCTTCAGCACCTCCAAACCGTCGATGCGCGGCAGCCTCAGGTCGAGCAGTATCAGGTGCGGCCGCTTGGCGCCGACGTAGGGGCCTCGTTGAAAAACGAACTCCAGGGCCGACTCGCCGTCCTCCACGTGAAAGACGTTGTTGGCGACGTTGTTTGATTGCAACCCGCGCTTGACCAGTTCCGCGTGGTCCGGGTTGTCTTCCACCAGCAGGATGTTGATCGCTTCTCCGCTCATGACCTTGCCCCTCTCTCCCTGTTTGGCAATGTGAAACAAAAAACCGCGCCGCGCCCCTCTCCGTCGGATTCCGCCCAGATCCTGCCGCCGTGGATGGTGATGATCCTGTGGGTGATGGCCAGTCCCACCCCGGTGCCGCTGCTGCGCGGATCGAGCTTCTCGAACAGGTCGAAGACCTTGTCGAGGTAGGCCGGCTTGATGCCGATGCCGTTGTCCCCAACGAAAAAGACCGGCTCCGAGCCGTCCAGCCGTGCGCCGATCCAGACGCGCGGCGGCTGCGAATTGGCCGAGAACTTGACCGCGTTGTCGATCAGGTTCTCGTAGACCTGCAGCAGGCGCTGCCTGTCGACCTCGACCTGCGGCAGCGCGCTTTGCACCTCGACCATCGCCCCGGCTGCACTGATGCGTCCGGCGACCACCTCCATCGCCTCGGCCACCAGACTCCCCAGATCGACCTGCTGCGGCGGACTCATCTGTCTGCCGATGCGGGACAACTCCAGCAACTCGTCGAGCAGTTGCTTCATCCGTTCCGAGGCCAGCGAGATGCGGGAGACGGTGGAGTTGAAGCCGGCGGCGTTCTGCGAGCGGAAATCCTCCTCCAGAAAACCCAGGAAACCGGAGATGGTGATCAGGGGGCTCTTCAGATCGTGGGAGATGGTGTAGATGAAGCGCTCCAGCTCCGTGGTCTTGTCCTGGAGCTGATCGATCAGGCGCTCTTTTTCCTGTTCCGTTTCCCGTCTGGCGGAGATGTCCTCGGAAACGGAGATGAAGTAGGCGGGGACCGAGTTCAGGTCGCGCACCAGCGACACGCTCTGGTTGATCCAGACGTGGCTGCCGTCCTTGCGGATGAACCGTTTTTCGATGGCGTAGTTCTTGATCTCCCCGTCGAGAGCCTTTTGGAACAGCGCCAAGGTGGACGGCCGATCCTCGACATGGGTGATCTGCTGGGATTTCATGGCGAGCAGTTCCTCGGTGCTATAGCCGACGATATCGCACTGCTTGCTGTTGACCCCCAGGAAGCCGCCGTCGGCGCCGATGATGGCCACGCCGACCGCCGCCTGTTGGAAGGTGGCCCGGAAGCGGGTCTCGCTCAACTGCAGCTCGTAATGGGCCTGCTCCAGCGTCTTCGAGGCCTGCTGCAACTCGTCGACCTTGCGGGTCAATTCGGCGTTGAGCTGCCGGTTTTCGTCGAGCGCCCTGGAGAGGCTCGGCATGGCTATGGCCTTGGGGATCAGCGGGATGAACAGGAACGCGGAGAGCGCCGAGATCAGCGCCGTGAACGCCTTCAGGTATCCCTCGGCCCAGTAGGCCGGCACGTAGACCGTGTAGGCGGCGAAGAAATGGGTGGTGCCGCAGGCGAGGATGAAAGTGGCGAACAGCAGGTAGATCCTGAAGAAGACGATGTCCCGGCGTTTGAAGGCGAAGTAGAACATGGCCAGCGGGATGGAGTAATAGGCGACGCCGGTGGCGACGTCCGAGGCTACGTGCAGCCAGACCAGCCCCGCCTCCCAGGAAAAACAGTAGCCGTGCTCCATGTAGCTGGTTGCGACATGCTGGTGCGCCATATTCATGCTCCCCCGCCTCGTGCCCGTCCGGGACTTCCCGTCCCTTGCCCGTCCAGGACTTCCCGCACCTTACCTGTCCAGGATTTCCCGCACCTTCCTCAACAGCTCCATCGGCTTGACCGGCTTCATGATCATCTCGATCTGGTCTTGCTGCACGCCGCTTTTCTGTATGAAGTCGGCGGCATAGCCGCTGGAATACAGCACCTTGACCCCGGGTTGCAGCAGCCGGATCTCTGCGTAGGCCTCGATACCGTTTTTCCGGGGCATGATCATATCCATCAGCACCAGGTCGATTTCCCCCGCGTGCGCCCGGAACTTGTCCAGGCACTCCTGGCCGTCCTCGGCAAGGATCACCCGGTAGCCGTACCTCTTGAGAACGGTCTCCACCAGTTTGCGCACGCTCTCTTCGTCCTCGGCCACCAGGATGGTCTCGACGCCCCCCTTGGGCTGATCGGGCAGGGCCGATGGCGGCGCAGTCCCCTGCGGCGTTTCGGCAATCGGCAAAAAGATGCGGAAGGTGGTCCCCACCCCCGGCTCGCTGTAGACGTAGATGAACCCCTTGTGCTGCTGCACGATGCCGTAGACGATGGCCATCCCCAGGCCAGTCCCTTTGCCGACCGCCTTGGTGGTGAAGAAGGGCTCGAACACCCGGCTCTGGGTCTCCTTGTCCATGCCGCAGCCGCTGTCGGACATGGTGATCACCGCGTAGCGGGCGTCGGCGCCGAAGCCGTGGCTGCTGACAAAGGATGCGTCCAACTCCTGCAGATCGGTCTTGATGGCGAGCGTGCCGCCGCCCGGCATGGCGTCCCGGGCGTTGGTGGCCAGGTTGATCAGCACCTGCTCGATCTGGCCGCTGTCCACGCAGACGTCCAGATGGCCCTCGTCGCAGAGCACGTCGAACTGGATGTTCTCGCCGATGGTCCGGACCAGAAAATTGCGCACCCGGCGCACGATGTCGTTCAAGTTGCAGATCTTCTTGGCCATGACCTGCTTGCGGCTGAAGGCCAAAAGGCCGTGGGTCAGTTCCGCGGCCCGCTCCGAGGAACGGACGATCTGATCCACCGCCTCCTTCCCCCCCGCGTCGAGCGAGTCGTCCATGGAGAGGATGTTTCCGTAGCCCATGATCACCGTCAGGATGTTGTTGAAATCGTGGGCGACGCCGCCGGCCAGTTGTCCGATCGCCTCCATCTTCTGCGACTGGCGCAGTTGATCCTCCAGATGGCGGTGTCCGGAGACGTCGACCGAGATGGAAAGCAGCCTCCTCAGGCCGTCGACGACGATGATCTCCCCATGGTACAAAAGCTGGATGGCCTTGCCGTTCCTGGCGTGAGCGGTCAGCTCGATGCCGGAGACCTGCCCCGTGCGCTGCAACTCGGCCAGCACCCGCCGCTGGTCCTCAGGGGCGATGATTCTCAGCTCCAGAGCGGTCCTGCCAATGGCCTCTGCGCTGCTGAAGCCGGTCAGCTCGCAGAACTTCCGGTTCACGTCCAGATAGGCGCCGTCCTCCAGGTTGCTGAGGCTGATCATGATGGGGGCGTTGTCGAAGGCCTTGGAAAACTTCGCCTCGCTCTGCTGTATCCGCTCCTCCACCCGTTTGCGGTCGGTGACGTCGAAGCAATGGCCTATGTAGCCCAGGAAGTTCCCCTTGGCGTCGAAGCGCGGGGTGCCGTCGTCCTGCAGCCAGCGATACTCGCCGCTGACATGCCGGAGGCGGTACTCCATGCTGAATTTTTGACGCCGCTTAAAGGAAGAGACGAAGCATTGCAGGCAGCGCTCCAGGTCCTCCGGATGCACCCCTTCGCTCCAGCCGTTACCCAGCTCCTGCGCCAGAGAGCGCCCGGTGAAGCGCAGCCAGGGCTCGTTGAAATAGTCGCACTGCATCTCGGCGTTGGTCGTCCAGATCAGCGCCTGCCCCGAATCGGCCAAGGTGCGGTATTTACGCTCGCTTTCGGCGACGTTCATCTCCATGAGCTTGCGCTCGGTGATGTCGTGGATGATGCCGACCGTGCGCTCCAGCTTGCCGCAGGCATCCCTGATATGGTCCCATTTGCCGTGAATGAAGCGCGTTTCCCCGCTCCCCTTTTGCACCGCGCGATATTCCAACTCGCAAGCGTCGGCTCCGTCGGCCAGGGAGGAAAAGAAAGCGTCCGACACCAGGGCGCGGTCGTCCGGATGCACCGCCTCCAGGAAAGCCCGATAGCTCGCCGCCGACAGTTGCGGTTGCAGGCCGAAGATGCGGTAGACCTCGTCGGACCAGTAGAGGCGGTTGGCGGCCGCGTCCAGCTCCCAACACCCCACCTTGGCCATCTCTTGCGCCCTGTTCAGCAACTGTTCGCTTTTTTGCAGCTGCCGCCGGGACTCGAGCAGTTCGGATTCGTTGGCTTGCAATTGTCGGATCAGTTGCCTCTCCAGGCGCTCTTTTTCCAGTCGATGCCGGTAACCGCCGATCAGGGCGCGGCACACCTCCGGCAGCGAGGCGAGCGAGCGCTCCGATTTGACGATGTAGTCGGCCGCTCCGGCTTTCATCGCCTCGACGGCGATGGTCTCGTCGCCGTGACTGGTCAGGAGCACGAAGGGAGGTGCTGCGTCGCCGGCGCCGGTGCAGTGCCGCAGCATCTCCAGCGCAGTGCCGTCGGGGAGCTGGTAGTCGCAGACGATGACCGAGTGGGAGCCCAGCGCCAGCGAGGCGCGGGCCTGAGCCAGCGAGCCGGCGATGGCCAGCCTCATGTCGTTGCGGTTGCCGTCGAAGGAGCGCCTGATCAGTTCCGCGTGATCCGGGTCATCCTCGATCAGCAAAACGGCGGTCGGTTCGTTGTTCATGCCATGTCGTCCTTTGAAAGGATGCCTAAAGAGTGGTCCGTCTCCAGCTCCGCCCCCCGCAGTATGGCCTGGATGTCGAGGATCAGCGCCACCGAGCCGTCGCCCAGGATGGTCGCCCCGGAGACCCCCTCCACCCGCTGGTACATGGGTCCCAGCGACTTGATCACCGTCTGATGCCCGCCGATCACCCAGTCCACCAGGAAACCGATCCGTTTTTCCTGGATCCGGCAGATCACCACCTGCTGCAGCTCGGGGGGGGAGCCGGCCATCTTGAAGATCCTCCTGAGCGGCAGGTAGGGGACGATCGTCTCCCGCACCTGCAAAAGGTCCCTGCCGTGCTGCCGGTCGATCTGCTCGCGGCTCAACAGGATGCATTCCTCCACCAGGGAGAGCGGCAGCACGAAACGATCCGCTCCGATCTGCACCAGCAGGCTTTCGATGATCGCCAGGGTCAGCGGGATCCTCAAGGTGATGGCGGTCCCTCGGCCGGGCGCGCTCTCCACCTCGATCGTCCCCCTCAGGCCGTCGATCGCCTGCTTGACCACGTCCATGCCGACGCCGCGCCCGGAGACGGAGCTCACCTTGGCCGCGGTGGAGAAGCCGGGGGCGAAGATCATCCCCCAGATCTCCTTGTCCGACAGCTCCGCGTGCTGGGCGATCAGTTTACGCTCGATCGCCTTGGCCCTGATGGCTTCGCGGTTCAGGCCGGCGCCGTCGTCCTTGATGGTGAGGAGCACGCTGTCGCCGGAGTGGACGGCGGAGAGGTGCACCGTCCCCCCCCTGGGCTTGCCGCCGGCCAGCCGCTCTTGCGGGGTCTCGATGCCGTGGTCGATGCAGTTGCGGATGATGTGCACCAGCGGGTCGTTGAGCTTCTCGATCACCGTCTTGTCCAGCTCGGTCTCGGCGCCGTGGGTGGTGAGCTCGATCTCCTTGCCCAGCTCTGCGGAGAGGTCCCGCACCAGCCGCTTGAACTTGCTGAAGGTGGCGCCGATGGGGAGCATCCTGATGTCCAGGGCGTTGTCGCGCAGCTCGCCGATCAGTCGCTCCACCTCCTCCGCCACGTTCACCAGCTCCGCGTGCATCTTGAATTCCTGGGCCACCAGGGTCAGGCGGGCCTGCACGGTCACCAGCTCGCCCACCAGGTTCACCAGCACGTCGAGCTTTTCCGCCGGGACCCTGATGCTGGAGGCGGATTCCTGCCCCTGTTCCTGACGCTGCCGGCGCGCGCCGCTTACGTGCTGCTGCTCCAAAAGAGCGGGAGCCAGGCTCTCGGGGCCGAGAATTCCCGCCTCCACCGCCAACACCCCGAATTGTTTGCGCGCGCCGAGCAGCTCCGCCACCTGCTCGGCGGTAAGATCGCCCCGTTCCACCAGGATCTCTCCCAGTTTCTTGTAGCCCCCCCCCTCGTCCTGTCCGGAGCCGTCGTCGATCACGGCGAGCGACAGCTGGCAGTCGTCCTCGAAGATGAAGACGTCGCGGATGGCGTCCTCCCCCTTGTCGGTGGTCAGGATCAGGTCCCAGAAAAAATGGCACAGCTCCGGCTCCAGCTCCTCCAGGGTCTTGATTGCGCCGGTCTGCGCCACCGTGGTGCAGTTGCCAAGCTCCTGCAGTTCGCGCAGCAGGCTCAAGGGGTTGCTGCCGCGGCATAACATGGCGGGTTCCGGTCGAAAGCGAATCCGGTAGGTGGCGAGAGCACTTCCGCCTTTATCCCGCCCGCCGGCCTCGGCACGCCCGCCGGCCTGCCGGTCGTCGCCGGCCGCGGGCCTCTGCTCGCCACGGCAGCCGTCCGGCATCAGCTTTTTCAAGCCGTCGATCACCTGCTCGTTCAGCCCGGCGTCGACCGCCCCCCCGGTCTCCGAGGCCTCCAGCATCGCCAGTATCCGGTCGCGGGCGGCCAGGCTCAGGTCGACCAGCTCCCTAGTCACCGCCAGTTCTCCGCCGCGCACCAGGTCGTAAACGGTCTCGACGTTGTGGGTGAAGGAGGCGATATCGTCGTAGCCGAACATGGCCCCCGACCCCTTGATGGTGTGCATGGTCCGGAAGATCCGGCCGACGAGACCCAGGTCTTCGGGGCTCTCTTCCAGGGCGAGCAGCGAATTCTCCAGATCCGCCAACTGCTCGCGAGCCTCCTCCTTGAACGCCTGAGCGAAATCGTCTTTCATGCAGCTTCCCTGCCGAGGGCGGAGTCGCCCTTCCAGACGCAGGTCCCGCAACCGTCCTGCGGGCAGCCGATGTGGCGCAGCATGCCGGCCACGCCGGCCACCGAGGAGAGAGCCGGGCAGCCGTCGCTGGTGACGCGCAGATCGAGTTCGCGGGCTATCGAAGTCCGGTGGGCACTGCACAAAAGCTGCAGTCCGGTGAGATCGACGTCGGTCACCGCGGCCAGGGAGATGCGCACGCTTTTGCCGAGGGCGAAGGCCCGTAACAATCCGACTCTGACTTCCTCGATCCTGTCAACGGTCAAAGGGCCGCTGAGGGCGATGTCGGTGCTAGCTTCCCGCTCGTTGATCCGTACCAGTACCTGGTCCTGGTCCATTCCCTTCCCCTCCTCGCTCAGCCGCCGTTTCAGGCCGCGTCGCCCTGCAGTTCCGGCTCCGACTGGAAATCGCCGGCGGCAAAGATCCGGTCGATGTCGAGCACCATCAGAAAGCCGTCGTTGTGCTTCGCCATCCCTTTCAAGAAGTCGGTGTTCAGTTTGGTGCCGATGCGCGGCGCGGCCTCGATCTGCAAACCCTCCAGATCGAGCACCTCCTGCACCGAATCGGCCAGGGTGCCAAGGACGACGGTCTCGTCGCCGATGAGGATCTCCTGCACGATGATGCAGGTGTTCACCGTGCTCTCCGTGCGGGTCAGCCCCAGCTTCAGCCTCAGATCGATCACGGGCACCACGCCGCCGCGCAGGTTGATTACCCCGCGCATGAAGTCGGGGGTCTGCGGCACCTTGGTGATGGTGCTGACGTCCAGGATCTCCCGTACCTTGGCCACCTCCACGGCGAAGATCTCCTCGCCGAGCCGGAACGTTAAAAACTGCTGGACTCCGCTTGCCGCCGTCGCTATCGCCGTAGCTGTTTCGCTCATCTGCTCCTCCGATTGATGGGGTCTCGCGACCGTTCCCGGCCCCCCCGAAGAGTTACCGCCGTCGAGTTAACTCTACGCCCTGTTGCTAGAACTTTTCGAAATCCGAATCGCTCGCCCCGCGATCGTTGAGATCGAGGCTGTGGCCCATGGCCGATTTCCCGTTGCCGTTCGACTTCACTTGCTTGATAGCCCTCGGGTCGACCTTGGCGGCGCTTTTTACCGGCTGAGCCTTGGCAACCACCTGCCGCTGCTGACGATTTGCCGAATGGTCGTCCATCCGGAAGAAGGCGATGGTGGACTGCAGCTGGGCCGACTGAGACGATAGCTCCTCGGCTGTGGCAGCCATTTCCTCGCTGGCCGAGGCATTTTGTTGGATGACCTTGTCCAGTTGCTGAATAGCCTTGTTGATCTGTTGCGCACCGGTATCTTGCTCCTTGCTCGAGGCGTTGATTTCCTGGACCAGATCGGCCGTCTTGCGGATGTCGGGCAGGATGTTGGAGAGCATGGCTCCGGCCTTCTCGGCCACCTCCACGCTGGAGACGGAGAGCTTGGAAATCTCGCCGGCGGCAAGCTGGCTGCGCTCGGCCAGCTTTCTCACCTCGCTCGCCACCACGGCGAATCCCTTGCCGTGCTCGCCGGCGCGCGCCGCCTCGATGGCCGCGTTCAGCGCCAGCATGTTGGTCTGGCGGGCGATTTCCTCGATGATCGAGATCTTGCCGGCGATGGTCTTCATGGCCTGGACCGTCTCCGCCACCGCTTTGCCCCCCTCCTGGGCGTCCTCGGAGGACTTGACCGCGATCTTCTCGGTCTGCTGGGCGTTGTCCGCGTTCTGCTTGATGTTGGCCGACATCTGCTCCATGGAGGCCGATGCCTCCTCGGCCGCGGCTGCCTGCTCCGAGGCCCCTTCCGACATGGACTGGGCGTTGGACGACAGCTCGAGGCTGCCGCTGGCCACGTTGTCGGCGGCGTTCTTCACGTCCGCCACTATTTCCACCAGTTTGCCGACCATGGCGGACAGGGCGTGCATCAGCTCGTCCTGCGCCGAGCGCTCTTTCAGGTTCACCATCAGGTTGCCGCCGGCCACTTCCTTGGCCGCCTCGGTGATCCTGTTGGTCGCCTCCACGAGCACGTTCAGGTTGTTTTTGATCAGGTTGTACTGCCCCCGGTATTCGGCGGTGATGAGCGGCGGCATGTCCCCCTTGGAGATGCGCTCGACATAGTCGGCCGTCACCATCAGCGGGTTGACGATGTTGCCGACCGTGTCGTTCACGCCCACCACCAGCTTGTTCCACCCCCCCACGAACAGCTCGGCGTTGGCGCGTTTGTCCAAGTCGCCGTCGGCCGCGCCCTTGATCAGGATGCCGGTCTGCTCCAAAAGCTCGTTCATCATCTTGACCATGGCGTTCAGGTTGCCCTTGATGACGTTGTACTCGCCCTTGTACTGAGTGGCGATGGCGGGCGGGATGATCCCCTTGGCCACCTTGTCCACGTAGTCGGCCGTCACCCTGAGCGGATCGACGATGTTGCCGACCGTGTCGTTAACCCCCGACACCAGCTGTTTCCAGCCGCCGACGAAGAGATCGGCGTTGGCGCGCTTGTCCAAGTCGCCGTCGGCCGCGCCCCGGATCAGGATGTTGGTTTGCTCGAGCAGGCTCGTCATGACGTCGATGCAGTTGTTGAGGTTCAGTTTGATCTCGTTGAAGTCGCCGTTGTAGGCGTCGGTGATCTTGGGCGGGATGTCCCCTTTGGAGATGCGGTCCACGTATTCGGCGGTGACGTTGATCGGGCCGACGAAGGCGTCGATCAGCTCGTTCACTCCGCCGACCAGCACTCCCCAGCCGCCGGCGAAACCCGCCGCGTTGCCGCGGGTGTCGAGCTTGCCGTCCTTGGTCGCCTTGATGAGCCTGGCGGTCTCGTCGAGCAAGCCTTGCATGGTGTCGATGCAGTTGTTCAGGTTCAGCTTGATCTCGTTGAAGTCGCCGTTGTAGGTGTCGGTGATCTTCGGCGGGATGTCCCCCTTTGAGATGCGGTCCACGTATTCTGCGGTGACGTTGATCGGACCCACGAAGGCGTCGATCAGTTCGTTCACCCCGCCTACCTACTCTACCCAGCCGCCGGCGAAGGCGGACGCCCTGCCGATGGTGTCGAGCTTGCCGTCCTTGGTCGCCTTTATCAAGAGCGCCGTCTCGTCCAAATGCCCCTGCATGGTGT